>JAWWBR010000034.1:0-26759 GCA_033720855.1 Alphaproteobacteria bacterium | reverse complement strand
CTCCATCCAGTCGTCATACGGCATGTTCGGGCGCTCGAACGTCCCAAACCCCGACTTCGTCCTGTTGTCCGTCGGTTCTACCCATTCGCTCTTGTCAGGCGCGTCGTCGGCCATCTCGGTTCCCCAAATCAGTTCTTGCTCGCCGCGCCCCGCCCGCCCCGACACGGGACGCCCGGCGGGCCGACCTTGCTCGCGATCCTTGTACCATCGATCCCAGGATCAGGGCAACCAAACCCAACCGGACGAAGCGCGGGGAAAACCCTGACCATTCCTTCGACATAGACGGATATGTGGCGGCGCCGAGGGACGCATCAGCCGAACGCCCCTTGCAATCCGCCGATTTATCGTCTTTGTTACGCTTCAAATACTGCGGGTTATTTACCGATTAAGGTTAACGGCGCCAAGGGCCGGGGGGAGTGGTCATGGGGCATCAGCCGAAGGTTAGCGTCGGCATGCCTGTGTACAACGGGGAGAAGTTCGTCGCGGAAGCGATTGAATCGATCCTGGGACAGAGTCTCGGTGCGCTTGAGCTGATCATTTACGACAACGCCTCGACCGACGGCACCGAGGAGATCTGCCGGGAATTCGCCAAGGCCGATACTCGGGTCCGTTACGCGAGGAATGCCCGCAACCTGGGCGCCGACCCCAACTACAACCTCTGCCTGCACGCCGCGGCGGCGCCCTATTTCAAATGGGCGGCCCACGACGACAGGCTGGCGCCCCGGTACCTGGAAGCTTGCGTTGCGGCATTGGAGGCCGAGCCCGATGCGGTGCTCTGTCACAGCCAGGTGCGCATCATCGATGCCTTGGGTCGGACGATCGGCGATTTCGATGAGGAATACGCGACCGCCGGGGCCGGACGACCGAGGCCCTCCCAGCGCTTCGCGCCGATCGTCCTGCAGTCGCGGCTGTGCAGCGAAATCTTCGGCGTGATCAGGACCGAGTGGTTGCGCCGAACCGGGCTCCATCGCGGCTTTTACAATTCCGATCGCGTGTTGCTGGCGGAATTGGCCCTGCTGGGGCGTTTCCTCACCATCGACGAGCCCTGGTTCGAAAACCGCGATCACGATCTCAGATACGTGAGAAGCGCAAGGCTCACCAATCAGCGCGCCTGGCACGACACCGCCCGTGCCCACCGCATGGTCCTGCCCCATCTGGAAATGTGGCGCGCGCTGGTGCAGATGGTGGGCCGGCACGTCGGCGATCGGCGCGAAAGGCTTCGCTGCTACGGCGCCCTGCTCGGGTGGTGGGGCGTGAACTGGAACCTGCTGCGAATCGCGGCCGATCCCATCTGCGCCATCAATCCCAACCTCATCGCCCGTTTTGAACGGCTCAAGCACAGGCTGGTCGGGGCCTCGGCGCATAACGCGGTGAATTTTCGCAACATCCCGAGGCAGCGCCCGTGAAGGTCGCCATCCTGGCGGGCGGCAAAGGAACCAGGATCGACCCCAGCGAGACCGGCCTGCCCAAACCGCTGGTTCCGATCGGGGGACATTCCCTGCTGTGGCACGTCATGCAGATCTATCGGGGTTTCGGCCATGGGGATTTCGTCATCGCCCTCGGTCATCTGGGGGAGGAAATCGTTCGCCACTTCCTGTCCGCGCCCGAGTTCGCAACCGCCGCGCTGACGAGTCCCGACGGCGGCACGCGCGACCCCCGTCCGGGCAGCGGGAGCTGGCACATTCGCCTTGTCGATACCGGGCCCGATACCCTATCGGCCGGCCGCATCCGCAGGCTGCGCCCCTTCCTCGCCGAGGAAACCTTCATGCTGACCTGGTGTGACGGGCTTGCCGATATCGATATTGCGGCCTTGGCCGCGTTTCACGCCGGGCACGGCAAAACCGCAACCGTCACCGCGGTCCATCCGCCGCCCCGGTTCGGCCGCCTGGAGATCGATGGCGAGAGGGTAACGCGGTTCGAGGAGAAGGGCGTTCTCACGGGAGAATGGATCAACGGCGCGTTCTTCGTCCTGGAGCCGGACGTTTTCGACGCCGTGCCGCTGCCTGACGACCTCGCCTTCGAGACCGCGCCCCTGCAACGGCTTTCCGCGACAGGCGAGCTGATGGCTTACCGCCATGACTCTTTTTGGCGCTGCGTCGATATGGAGCGCGAGCGCCGCGAGCTCGACCGGCTGTGGGAGGCGGGAACCGCGCCTTGGAAGACATGGGGAGAGGGCGAGGAATGCGCCTGATCGTCACCGGCAGCGAAGGCTATATCGGCTCGGTGCTGTGTCGAGTCCTGCTCGAAGCGGGGCACGACGTCCGCGGGATCGATTCCGGTCTGTTCCATGACTGCCTCACCGGCACGCCGCCGCCGGTGAAGACCTTGGACCGCGACATCCGCGACCTCGAGGCGGCGGATTTGGCGGACGCCGATGCCGTCATCCATCTCGCCGCCCTGTCCAATGACCTGCTCGGCGACATCGACGAAGGGGTCACCCGCGAGATCAACCACCACGGGGCCGTGCGCGTCGCCGAATGCGCCAAGCGCGCCGGCGTCCCGCGCTTCGTCATGGCATCCAGCTGCAGCGTCTATGGCGCCGCCGGGGACGACTTTCTCAACGAGGACTCGGCGACCGGCCCCTTGACCCCCTATGCCGAATCCAAAATCGGCGCGGAGTTGGACGTATTGCCGCTTGCCGATGCCGCTTTCCGGCCCGTCGTCCTGCGGCCGGGAACGGTGTACGGGGCCTCCGCCCGCGTCCGCTTCGATCTGGTCGTCAACAATCTGGTGGCATGGGCGGTGACCAGCGGCGAGGTCCTGCTGAAAAGCCTGGGCACCGCCTGGCGGCCTTTGATCCATGTCGAGGATCTCGCCCGCTTCTTCTTCCTGGCGGCCACCGTGCCCACGGACAGGCTCGGGCCCTCGGTGTTCAACGTGGGGCGAACCGACGAGAATTTCCGCATCCTCGACCTGGCGGAGAGGATAAGCGCCGCGGTGGCGGGGAGCAGGCTGACCTTCCAGCCGGGCGCCTGCAAGGACGAACGAAGCTACCGCGTCGATTGCTCGCGCCTCGTCGATCATTTCCCCGAGTTCCGCTTCCTCCACGGCGTCAGCGACGGCATTCCGGAGGTCCAGTCCCTGGTTCGCGATCTCAAGCTCAGCCCCGACGACTTCGAGGGCGCCGGCTACCTGCGCAGCTCCCACCTCCTCGCGCTGCGCGATAGCGATGCCCTGGACGAGACCTTCAGATGGCGCCAGGGCCCCCGGGGCCGGTCGGCCGTCCCACCCGCGAGGCAATCGCTCGGCGATGGGGCTTGAGCGCTGCCGAGGGTGCGGGGCGGGGGAGATCGGAGTCGTTCTCGATTTCGGCGCCACGCCCATCGCCGACCGCCTGGCCACGGCTGAGGATCCCGGGGCGGACGACCCCCGCGCCCCGCTGAGCCTCGGCGCGTGCCGGGGTTGCGGCCTCGTGCAGCTGACCGAAGCGCTCGACCCCGCCCTGCTGTTCGATGACCGCTACCCCTATCTGTCCTCGGTCTCCGCCACCTTGAACACGGAGGCCGAAGCCCTCGCTGGGCGCCTGGTCCGGGAGCTCGCCCTCGGACCCGACTCCCGGGTCCTGGAGATCGCCAGCAATGACGGATACCTGTTGCGCCACTTTCGGGAGGCCGGCATTCCGGTGCTCGGCATCGACCCGGCGGGGCCCGCGGTCGAAGCCGCAAGGGAGCGGGGGATCCCCACCGTGCAGGGCTTTTTCGATCGCGCGCAAGCAGCCCGGCTGGCATCCGAGGGCGAGCGCGCGGACCTCGTCATCGCCAACAACGTCCTTGCCCATACCCCCGATATCGACGGGTTTCTAGAGGGGGTCGCGACGGTCATGAAGCCCTCCGGCCGTGCGGTCTTCGAGGTCCAGTGGCTCTATCGTCTGGTCGCCGCCAACGCCTTCGATACCATCTACCATCAGCATGTCTTCTATTTCTCCCTCGCCGCTCTCCTGCCCCTGCTCGCCGCCCATGGCTTGACGGTGATCGAGGCGGAACCGATCGCGGCGCAAGGCGGCTCGCTCCGCGTCCATGCCGCGCGCGGCGGCGAAGCCGGGGCTTCGGTCGCCGAAATTCTCGAGCTGGAGGCTGGCGCCGGCCTTGGTGCGGAACCGGAGCTCGACGGCTTTGCCGGACGCGTCGAGACCACCGCTTCCCAGATTCGCGATCTGGTGCGGGAATTCACGGACGCGGGCCACCGCGTCGCGGGCTACGGCGCGGCGGCGAAGGCCACGACGCTGCTCCATGCCTGTTCCCTGGGCGCCGGGGAGGTCTCCTTTATCGTCGACCGCAATCCGGTGAAGCAGGGAAAATTCATGCCGGGCAGCCGTATCCCGATCACCGCACCCGAAAGGCTGCGCGCGGATCCTCCCGCCGCGGTGTTGCTGTTGGCCTGGAACCTCGCCGATGAGATCCTGGCCCAGGAAAAGGCCTATATCGAAGCCGGCGGCCGCTTCATCCTGCCCCTGCCGCAACCCCGGATCCTGCCATGAGCGCGGCCTGCCCCGTCTGCGCCTCGGGTCGAGTGGCGACGGTTTACGCGCTTCCCCGCGTGCCGGCCCATTCGGTGCGCACCTTCCGGACGCGACACGCGGCGCTGGCCGCGCCCACGGGGGCGCTTGAGATCGTCAATTGCCGCGACTGCGGTCTGTTGTGGAACCGGAAATTCGCGCCCCGACTGATGCGCTACGACGAGGACTACGAATCGACCCAGGCCGGGTCTTCGGTCTTCGATGCCTTTCATCGGGCCTTGGCGGAACGGCTGGTGCACGAGCACGGCCTGGCGGGCAAAACCGTGGTCGAGATCGGCTGCGGTCAAGGCGAGTTCCTGCGCCTTCTCGCGCAGGCGGGGGCGGGCCGGTGCCTCGGCTACGACCCCGCCTATCGCGGGTCAGCCGACGATAAGTCCATAGAGGTCGAGGCGGCAAATTTCCCCACCACCGGGACCGTCGGCGCCGACCTGGTGGTGTGCAAGATGACGCTCGAGCATCTCGACGATCCCGTCGCCTTCCTGGAATCGGTCCGCCGCGCCCTCGGCCCCGGGTCTGCGGCCCCCCTGGTCCTCACCGTGCCCAATGCCGGGTACATCGCGGCCGATGCGGCGTTTTGGGATTTCTATCACGAGCACGCCTTCTATTACCGCCCCGGGCCGCTGATCGCGGTCCTGGCCAGGGCGGGTTTCGTGATCGAGGGGATCGAGCCGGTTTTCGAGGGGCAATATCTGTTGGCCACCGCCCGGCCGGGAGATCCGCCCGAGGCCGGCCTTCCGCGAGGCGGCGATGGCGATCCGGCGGCACTGCGCGATCGCTTCGCCCGATCGGTCGATCGCTGGCGCGGGCTCCTTGACGGCGATGCGGCGGCCGGCAGGACGGTCGTGCTTTGGGGCGGCGGGTCGAAGGCGGTGGCTTTCCTGGCCGCGCTGGACGACGGCCCGCAGGTGAATGCCGTGGTCGACATCAATCCCCGCCGCCAAGGCACCTATCTTCCCGTGACCGGCCACGAGATCGTGTCCCCATCCCGTCTTCAGCAGCAACCGCCGGCGCGGGTGATCGCCATGAATCCCGCCTACCGGGCGGAAATTTCGGAGACCCTCTCCGGCCTCGGCTTGGACGCGAGCCTCGTCGCCCTGGGCGATCGGGTGTGACCGGCGGCGCGCACCCCGGCGGCGTCCGGCGAAGCACGCGGCGGCCCCCGCGCCTCTCGATCCTTCAAGAGCCCATCGGCGGCCGCGGTCCCCAATCCCCGCAGCCCCTTTCCTCTTGATGCCGACGCCGGGCGCTGATAGAGGGGAGGGGCGCAAATCGGGGGATTTGGGGTAGCATGTCGATGATCAAGGCGAGACACCGGGCGGTTGCGGCCCTCGGGGCGGCGATGGTCTTGTCGGCCGCGACGGGGGCCTTGGCCGCCGACGCAAGCAAGGGCAGGCGGGTCGCCGAACGTTGGTGCTCCGACTGCCATGCCGTTGCCGGGGAACAGGTCGCAGGGCGCACGGCGCCGTCGTTCAAGGAGATCGCGGGCAGAAGTCTTCTCACCGAATCCTACCTCGATTCCTGGACCCGCAACCCCACCGCGCCGATGCACAAATTCCAGTTGTCGCCGGCGATGATAGCGGACCTTGTCGCCTATTTGCGCTCGTTACGGGAATAGCGGCCGGCGTTCCGCGAATCCGACGGACGCGATTCGGCCTTGCCTCGCGGTGCCATGCCAATAGACTAATGCAGATTTTCAACGACAATAACGGGTGACGGTCGCCCACCTCTCGCGGTCCGAACCCGAAACGAATGAGCAGGAGAGTCGACATGTCTACCCAATTCAAGACCATCATCGCGCTGATCGTGGCCGTTATCATCGTCGGCGGCGGGTATTATTTCTTAAAGGAAAAGGAGACGACCACCGACACCATCGTGCTGGGGGCCGCCGTCAGCCTCACCGGCAAATATTCGACCAATGGCAAACACACCCAGAACGGCTACGATCTTGCGGTCGCCCGCATCAACGAGCGCGGCGGTGTCAAGATTGGCGGCAAGTCCTACAAGCTGAAAATCATCTATTACGACGACGAATCCACCCCCGCCCGCGGCGCCCAACTGGCCGAGCGCCTGATCAAGCAGGACGGCGTCAAATATTTGCTTGGGCCCTATTCATCGGGCCTGACCAAGGCCATCGCCCCGGTCACGGAGAAGTACAAGGTGCCCATGGTGGAAGGGAACGGCGCTTCGCGTTCGTTGTTCACCAAGGGATACAAGTACCTCTTCGCGGTGCTGTCGACGACCGAGTTTTATCTCAAGGAGGCGATCAACCTCGCCGCCGAGCAGGCCAAGGAAGCGGGCCGTGATCCCAAGACGCTGAAGGTCGCCATGGCCTTCGAGAACGACCCCTTCTCCCAGGACATCCGCGCCGGCGTCATCGAGGATGCCAAACGGTACGGCATGCAGATCGTCATCGACGACAAACTGCCGCCGGAGCTCAACGACATGGCCGCCACCCTGGCCAAGGTCAAGGCATTGAAGCCCGACGTGCTGGTGGTCTCCGGCCATGCGAAGGGCGCGGCACTGGCGGTGCGCCAGGTCGCCGACATGAAAGTGGACGTGCCGATGCTGGCCATCACCCACTGCGATTCGGCCAAGGTCATCAAGAAGTTCAAGGACAAGGCCAATTACACCCTTTGCGCGTCGCAATGGGACCGGGCGCTCAGCTACCGCGACGGCTGGTTCGGCACCGCCGAGGAATATGCCCAGACCTATGAGAAGGTCTACAATTATGCGCCGCCCTATCAGTCCGCCGAATCCACTGCGGCGGTGCTGACCTTCGTCGATGCCTTCCAAAGGGCCGGTTCGCTGGATCCCGAGAAGGTCCGCGCGGCCCTCGTTGCGACCAATATGCAGACCTTCTACGGCAACATAAAATTCGATTCGACGGGCAAGAACATCGCCAAGCCGATGGTCCTCTATCAAATCCAGGACCAGAAATACAAGGTCGTGGCACCGACCAAATGGGCCACCTCCAAGATCATGCATCCCACGCCGCCGTGGGATAAGCGCCAGGCCACGAATTAGGCGTTGACGGGCCGTCGTCATGATGACGACGGCCCGTTCGCTTTTCTCCCAATGGAGACGATATCGTGGACAACCTCCTGATCCTATTCAACCAGCCCGTGGTGTCCGTGCAGATCGTCATCGACGGCATCCTGGTCGGCGCCATCCTGGCCCTCGCCGCCTACGGCATGGCCCTGGTCTGGGGGGTGATGAAGGTCATCAACATCGCCCAGGGGGAATTCGTCATGTTGGGCGGTTACGTGGCGCTCACCTTCGCCGATGCCGGCCTCTCGCCGCTATGGGGCGTGCCGGCGGCGGCGGCGATCATGTTCGCGGTCGGATGGGGGCTGTATCGGCTGGTGGTCTTCCGGGTGGTCGACCGGGACCTGTTCATTTCCATCCTTGCCACCTTCGGGATTTCGATCCTGTTGCAGCAGCTCGCCAATCAGGTTTTCACCGCCGACGTGCGCACCGCGGAATCCGGCCTGGTCTCACGCACCTTCTTTGACGGCAAGCTGGTGGTCGCCGACGTCAAGGTCATCGCCTTCGTTCTCGCCGCCATCGCCGGCGTCGCGCTGTGGCTGTTCCTGAGAAATTCGCGCCTGGGCCAGGCGATCCGGGCGACCGCTCAGAACAGCCGCGCGGCCCGAATCATGGGGATCGACACCAACCACGTGTACGCCATGACCTTCGGCCTGAATGCCGCGATTTGCGGGGCCGCGGGCGCCCTGGTGGCGATGACCTGGGTGGTGCATCCCTATCTCGGCCTGACCTACACCATCCGCTCCTTCATGATCGTGGTGGTGGCCGGGCTCGGCAATCTTCCCGGCGTCATCGTCGCGGCGCTCGGGCTGGGCACGGCGGAGAACCTGGCCGGTTTCGTGCTCGGCGCGGAATATCAGATCGCCTTCGTGTTCTGTCTGCTGGTGGCGATCCTGGTATGGCGCAGCCGCCGCCTCGCCCGACAGCGCCGCTACCTGGAATAGGCGCGAGATGAGCAGGCAGGAAATCCGTATTCTCCTGGTGATCGGCCTGGTGGCCGCGCTCGGGGCGCCGTTCCTGTTGCCGGCCTTCGTCACCCAGCTGACGTTCCTGTGGCTGATGGTTCTGTTCGCCCTGACCTGGGACATCATGGGCGGCCAGATGGGCTACAATTCTTTCGGCAACATCTTCTTCTTCGGTGTCGGCGCCTATGTTTGCGCCGTCATACAGCGCGATTCCGGCCTCGATTGGCACGTCGCCTTCTTCATCGGCCTCGCCGCGGCCGCGGCCCTCGGCGTCATCGCCGCCGCGGTCCTGGGATCCGGCATCCTGGGATTGCGCGGCCAGTATTTCGCCATCGGCTCCCTCGGCCTCGGCATCGCCGGCGGTGAAATCGCCTCGGGATGGGACTATATCGGCGCCGGGTCGGGCCTGTCGCCACCGCTCTATCCCGGGGAATTGGGGGCCCGGGAACTGTTCTTCTATTTCCTTTTCCTGGCCCTCGCCATCATCTGCTTCGTCACCCTGAGGCGCCTCTACAGCGGGCGCTTCGGCTTGGCCATCAACGCCATTCGCGACGACGAGGACAAGGCCGAAGCGATGGGCCTGCACACCACCCGCTACAAGATCGTCGCCTGGTGCGTGTCCGCCTTCTTCGTCGGCATCGCCGGGGCCGCGGCGGGCAACCTGATCGGTTTCATCGATCCGCGCGATGTCGCCTTCGCCGGGGTCACCTTCGGCGTGTGGATGGTGCTGATGGCGATCCTCGGCGGCAAGGGCACCCTGTGGGGGCCGGTTCTCGGCGCCGCCATCTTCCATGTCACCCAGGAACTGTTCTGGACCTATTTGCTGGGCTGGCAGCGGGTGGCGCTGGGATTGCTCATCGTCGTCATCGTCGTGTTTTTCCCCACGGGCATCCTCGGCTGGCTGAAGGAACGCTACCCCGAGAGGTTCGGCCTGGCCCTGGCCGGACGCGAGGAGGCCGGCGCCGACGAGGTGCGCGAGACATGAGCGCGCTGTTGCAGGTGGACGGCGTTTCCAAGGCCTTCGGCGGCGTCATCGCCAATGCCGATATCTCCCTCGAGGTCCCCGAGGGCGCCATCATCGGCCTGATCGGCCCCAACGGATCGGGCAAGACGACGCTGTTTTCCTCGATCGTCGGCCAGCACCCCATAGACGCCGGCTCGATTCGCTACGAGGGTCGGGAAATCTCCCGCCTCAGGGTGGCGGAAATCGCGCGTCTCGGGCTCCTCAGGACCTTTCAGCAGACGCGCATCTACGGCCAGATGGATTGCGTCAAGAACATGCTGATCAGCGTCCCCCACGGTTCCGAAAGCCTGATCAGCATGCTGTCGCGCCATACCGCGGAACAGATCGAGGATGCCGAACGGCTGCTGGAATTCGTCGGCCTTTACGAAAAGCGCTACCTGATGGCGGGCGACCTTTCCTTCGGGCAGCAGAAGCTTCTCGAATTCGCCATGGCCCTGATGAACCGGCCCAAGCTGCTGCTGTTGGACGAACCCACCGCGGGCATCAATCCGACCCTGATCAACGGACTGATCGACCGCCTCAAACGGGCCAATGAGGAGATCGGCATTACCCTTTTCGTGATCGAGCACAACATGCGGGTGATCATGAACCTGGCCGAGCACATCTACTGCCTGGCCCACGGGGAATTGTTGGCCGACGGAACGCCGGACCAGATCCGCGACGACCAACGCGTCATCGACGCCTATCTGGGAGCCCATTGATGAGCCAAGACGACGGCAACGGCGGCAACGGCGGCACCGGGACCACCGGCTACGGCACCGGCAAGGCCGACGTCGTTTTGTCGGTCGACGAGGTCGCGCGTCAGGCCCAGGCCATCGGCGGCGAGGTTCCCCCGGAACGCATCGCCGAGCTGGCCGGCGGCCCCCCCATCGTCAGCATCGAAGGCCTGGTCGCGGGCTACGGCAAGATGGAGATCCTGCACGGCTTCTCCCTGGCGCTGGCCAAGGGCCGTTCGCTGTGCCTGATCGGTCCCAACGGCGCCGGCAAGTCGACGGTCCTTCACTCGATCTACGGGTTCACGCGGATCTTCGGCGGCGCCATCGTCGTTGACGGGCAGGACGTCACCGCGCTGAGCCCGAACCAGAAGCTCCAGACCGCAAAGATCGCCTACATCCTGCAGGACAACTCGGTGTTTCCCGACATGACGGTGACCGAGAACCTGCTGATGGGCGGCTACCTGCTGCCCTCGGGCCGTGCGGCTCATGAAGCGGCGGAGCGGGTGCTGGAAAAATACCCGCGCCTGGCCGCCCGCCGCAATGAGCGCGCCGGGGTGCTGTCGGGGGGCGAGCGGCGGCTCTTGGAGATTTCCCGGGCGCTGATCATGGAGCCCGAGGTGTTGCTGGTGGACGAACCCTCGATCGGGCTGGAGCCGCGGTTCATCGATATGGTGTTCGAAATCCTGGGCCAATTGCAGCACGAGGACGGCAAGACCATCATCATGGTCGAGCAGAACGCGAAGAAGGGCCTCGAATTCGCCGATGTCGGCTACGTCCTGGTGTCGGGCGCCCTCGCCCTCGCCGGTCCGGGCGATGCGTTGCTGCAAAACGAAGAGGTGGGCCGGCTTTTCCTCGGCGGATGAGCCCCCCGTCGCGGCCCGGCTGTCCCGGTGCGGCGCCTTCCAGCCGGCGCACGGATTGTCGTCAACGATCACGGAGGACGATGAAATGATCCCTTGGGAGATAGAGGCGGACGAGTTCGTCAGCTGCAATTGCGATTACGGATGTCCCTGCCAGTTCAACGCGCTGCCGACCCATGGGAAATGCGAAGCGATCGCCGGTTTCCAGATCAACCGCGGCGTTTTCGGCGGGACCACCCTCGACGGGCTGCGGGCGGCCGGCGTGCTCGCCTGGCCCGGGGCCATTCACGAAGGCGGCGGCAAGGCCCTTCTCATTATCGACGAGCGGGCCGACGACGCGCAGAGGGAGGCGCTCCTGACCATCCTCAGCGGTGGCGAGACCGAGCCAGGCGCCACCATGTGGAACGTTTTCGCCACGACCTTGGAGGAGGTCTTCGATCCGGTCTTCACGGCCATCGAGCTGGAGGTCGACGTGGACGGACGCCTGGGCAGGCTCAGGGTCGACGGGTTGATCGAAAGCGCCGGGGAGCCGATCCGCAATCCGGTGACGGGGGAGGAACACCGGGCGCGCATCGACCTGCCCGACGGGTTCGAATACGCCCTTGCCGAAATGGGCAGCGCGACATCGCGCGCGACGGGCCCGATCGAGATCGCCTTCGAAGACTCCTACGCGCAATTCGCCCGCATCCACCTGAACAACACCGGTGTGGTCAGGGCCGGCGCCGGCTGACCCCTTGCGCGCCTCGACCCGGGCCCGGTCCGACCCGCTTCGGCGATCCGGAGGCCCCCCAGGGGGATCGGCATGACATTACTTGAAAACGGCCGCATCGAACGCCTGCTGAGACACGACGGCGCCGCCGTGATGGCCAGCGTGGCGCTGATCACCCTCTTGGCCTGGGCCTATCTCATCGTCTTGGCGATCGACATGCGGGCCGGGGACATGCGCCTGATGGGCATGGCCGGAGGCATGATGGACATGGCTCCCCGCATCATCGCCGAGCCGCGGCCCTGGACCTGGATCACCTTCGTCCTGATGGGGCTCATGTGGTGGATCATGATGACCGGCATGATGCTGCCCAGCGCGGCGCCGATGATCCTCCTTTTTGCGCGCCTGCAGCGGCACAAGCTGGCCGATCAGGCGCCGGGGCGGCGCATCGTTCTATTCACCCTGGGCTACCTGGTGATGTGGTTGGGCTTCAGCCTCGCGGCGACGGCCGCGCAATGGGCGCTCAGCGCCCTTACCCTGCTGTCGCCGATGATGAAAGCCACGAGTCCCCTTCTGGCTGCGGCGCTGTTCGCCGCGGCGGGAGCCTACCAGTTCACCCGCCTCAAGCACGCCTGCCTCGCCCATTGCCGGGCGCCGGTCCACTTCCTCACCCGGTACTGGCGGAAGGGGGATTTCGGGGCGTTCCGCATGGGCCTTCATCACGGTGCTTACTGCGTTGGCTGCTGTTGGGTGCTGATGGCGCTGCTGTTCGCCGGCGGGGTCATGAACCTGTTATGGGTCGCCGCCATCGCCCTCATGGTGCTGCTCGAGAAGCTCCTGCCCGGCGGGGTTTGGCTGTCGCGCGCGAGCGGGGCCGCGATGCTTGGCATAGGCGCCGGGTTCGCCGGCCTCGCCATGTCGTCCGCGTCCTGACAGCCGAGGGCCGCGCACCGGCCCGCGCCTTCGCCCCCGAGACATATCCTTCCAAGCCGGGTATCCTAGCCCCTGGGTCTGCACGAGCGCTGGGTCGGCGGCAGCGTCGGGCGAAGTAACGGATTTGGACATCATCGAAATGGGGCGGAACAAGGCCTGGGTTTCCCAACGGGTCGCAGCGATCTCCATGTCGGCCATCAAGGAGATGGCGATGCTGAGCGCCCGCGTCGAGGGCGCGGCGTCGCTGACCTGGGGCGTGCCCTCGTTCAGAACCCCGGCCCATATTCGCCAGGCGGTCGCCTGGGAAATGGAGCGTGATCCGGATATCGGCCAATACACCCTTCCCGACGGCGCGCCGGAGCTGCGCGAAACGGTCGCCCGCGCCCACCAAAAGGCCACCGGCATCAGCGTCGATGCGGACCGCAACGTGATGATCACGGCCGGCAATATCCAGGGTCTCAACGCCCTGCTCCATGCCATCCTTGACGCGGGCGACGAGGTCATCGTCACCGACCCCGGCTTCGCCTCCCATATCCAGCAGATTCAGCTTTGCGGCGGGGTGCCGGTCTATTGGACCTTGAACGAGGCCGAGGATTGGGCCGCCGAGCCCGACGCCCTCGCCGGCCTGGTCTCCGAGCGGACCAAGGCGATCATATTGGTTAGCCCCTCCAATCCCACGGGGCGCATCCTTCGCGAGGAGGCGCTGCGGCGCGTCGGCGAGATCGCCCGCCGGCACGGCCTCCTGATCCTGATCGACGACCCCTATTCGCATTTCCTCTACGAAAACGAAGCCCGGTATTTCAACCTTGCCGCGGTGCCCGAGCTTGCCGGGCACACCGCCTATCTGTTCACCTTCTCCAAGGCATTCGCCATGAGCGGCTGGCGCGTCGGCTACATGATCGTGCCCGAGCATTTGAAGGCTGAGGTGCTCAAGGTGCAGGATGCGACGATCATCTGCCCGCCCCATATCTCGCAGGTCGCGGCGCTGACCGCACTCACGGCCGAGCCGGTCCATTTGCCGGCCTTCACCGAGACCCTGGCGCGCCGCCGGCGGCTGATCTGCGACCGTCTCGATCGCGTCTCCCACGTCTTTTCCTACAGCAATCCGGAAGGCGCCTATTACGTGTTTCCCAAGATCGTCGCGGCGCACGCCGACTCCCTGGAATTTTCCATCAGGCTTCTGGAGGAGGCCAAGGTCACGGTCACCCCGGGGCGCGCCTTCGGACCCGCCGGCGAACACCACGTGCGCATGGCCTATTGCGTCGAGGATGCGGTCATAGAGACCGCCTTCGACCGCATCGAGGCCTATTTCGGTGGCTGAGGGGCATGTCAGGGGCGGGGCATGCTTGATTTCCTGACCACCGGCGCGCGGCGGACCAGGGTGGGGTTCCGCATCAGGCGCGGCCTCGACCTCTCCCTCCCCGGTGCGCCAAGACCGATGATCGACGACGGCATAGGAATCGATACCGTGGCCCTGATGGTGGCGGACTATCCCGGCCTGCGCCCCGCCATGAAGGTGGCCCAGGGCGATCGCGTCGCCGCCGGGGACGCCCTGTTCGCGGACCGCCGCCGGCCCGATCTCGTCTTCACCGCGCCGGTGGCCGGCACGGTTGTGCGGGTCGCGAACCGCAGCGAACCGCTCGAGGCGCAAACGGTCGAGATCGTCCGCGACGGCGAGGACGCACGCAGGTTCGAGACCGCAACCGCGGCAATGGACCGCGATTCGGTCACGGCGGTTCTGCTGGAAAGCGGCCTGTGGCCGGCCTTCCGCGCCAGGCCCTTCGACCGCATACCCGATCCCGGCGAGACGCCCGAGGCGATTTTCGTCACCGCCATGGCGAGCGACCCGCTCGCCGGCGATCCGGCCGCCATCATCGCCGCCCACGCCGCCCGGTTCGAGAAGGGTGTCGAGGTCCTGGGATGCCTCGGCGACGGGCCGGTGCATGTCTGCCAGGGCCCGGGGCCCGCCCTAGCCAAGGGCAGCGTCGTCTTCGACGGGCCTCACCCCGCGGGACTGCCTGGGACCCACATCCATTTCCTGCACCCGGTCGATGCCGGCGGCACGGTCTGGCACCTCGATTGCCAGGACGTCATCGCCATCGGCCGCCTGTTCGCCGAGGGCGAGCCCTGGCGGGAACGGGTGGTCGCCTTGGCCGGGCCCGGTGTGCGCGACCCCCGGCTTTGCAGCCTGCCGCTCGGCGCCAACCTTGACGAGCTGACCGCGGGGCAGCTCAAGGCGGGGGACCAGCGGGTGATATCGGGGTCGGTGCTGTCGGGACGCCGGGCCCGCTATCTCGGGCGCTATCATCGCCAGGTTTCGGTCCTGCCCGAGGGCTGGGACGTCCCGGCAGGCGTTTTCGGCCCGATCGCCGGACCGGTGAGCACCGCGCAGAAAGGCGCGCCGGGGCCGTTGCTGGCGCTGGACGCGTTCGAGCGGGTGATGCCGCTCGGCCTGCTGCCGGTGCCGCTGCTGCGCGCCCTCAGCGTCGGCGACCGCGACGCGGCGGTGCGCCTCGGCTGCCTCGAACTGGTCGAGGAGGACCTCGCCCTGATGTCCTATGTCTGCCCCGGGCGGGGCGAATACGGCCCGCTGCTGCGGCGCATGCTGCGCCGGATCGAGGACCAAGGCTGATGGCACGCCGTCCCCTGACGCCCGAACGGGCCTTTCCGGTCACCGCGGGCGCCCCTCATGTGCGGGGATTTTGGACCCTCGACCGCGTCACCTTCGCGCTGCTCGCCGCCCTCGCCCCGTCCTTCGTCCTTGCCGTCGCTTTCGCCGGAACCGGGCTTCTGGCGCCGGCCCTCGCCGCGCTCGGCACGGTCTGTTTCTGGCAGTTCGCCTTTTCCCGCTGGGCCAGGCGGCCGATGACGCCGAGCGGCGTGGTCACCGCCCTCGTCATCTCGGTCCTGGTGCCGCCGTCGGCGCCGCTCTGGCAGATCGCCCTCGCGGCGTCTTTCGGCATCGTCATCGGCGAACAGATTTTCGGCGGTCGCGGGCGCAATTTCGTCAGTCCCGCCACCCTGGCCCTGGCCTTCCTGATGTTCTCCTTCCCCGACGCCGGGTACGACCAGGCGGGCATCCGCGGCTGGGAGGCGCCGCTTGCCGGCGGCGTTCTCTTGGCCGCCCTGGGCCTGCTTTCCTGGCGCATCGCCGTGTCCGGGCTCCTGGCCGCGCTCGCCACTGCCCTGGCCCTGGGCGTGTCCGCTCCGGCCGAGACGATTCTGTCGGGCAGTTTCCTCTTCGCTTTGGTTTTCCTCGCCGGCGACCCGGTGGCGGCGCCAGACACCAACCCCGGGCGGTGGATTTACGGGCTTGTCATCGGCGGCTTGGCGATGCTCGGCGCGGGCGCCCTCAAGGGCATCATCTTCGCCTGCCTGATCGGCAGTATCTTCGCGCCGCTGATCGACCAGATCGTGATCTGGGCGCACCTGCGCAACCGGAGGCGACGCCATGACCGCGCCTGACACCGGTTCGTGGTGGCGCCGGCTGGCCGCCCTGCCCAAGGACAGCGCGCCCAAGACGATCGCCTTCGCCATGCTCGTGGCCGTGGTTGCGGCGGTCCTCGTGTCGTTCGTCGCGGTGACGCTCAGACCTTTGCAAAAGGCCAACCTGGAACGCGAACGCCAGGGCCGCATCGTCGCCATCGTCTCGCGCGCCATCGGCGATGCCGGACCGCTCAGCGCCCATGTGGTGGAGCTGAAAACCGGGCGCATCGCGCCAGAGATCGACCCCGTGACCTTCGATCAGGAAGCGGCGGCCAAGAAGCCCGAGACCAGCATCGCCCTTCCCCCGGCGGCGGATATCGCGGGGCTGGGGCGGCGAGAGACCCATGCCACCGTCTTTCTCCGCCGCGAGGGGGGAAAGCCGACCCTGATCGTCCTTCCGGTCCGCGGCCAGGGCTACCAGTCGACCCTTTATGGCTACCTCGCGCTTCGCGGTGACGGCGTCACGGTGGCGGCGCTGACCTTCTACAAACAGGGCGAGACGCCGGGCCTGGGATCGCGCATCACCGAACCGGCCTGGCAGGGGCTGTGGCCGGGCAAGCGCATCGCCGATGACAGCGGCACCATCCGCATCAAGGTGGTCAGGGGCGCGGCCAGCGGGCCCCATGAGGTCGACGGCATCAGCGGCGCCACCCGCACCGGTAATGGCGTCACCAACCTGCTTCAATTCTGGCTCGGCGCTTACGGCTTCGGCCCGTTCCTCGATCGCGTCAAGGCTGGGGAGATCTAGACATGAGCGAAAACACCCGACACCTCACCGATCCCTTGATCGCCAGCAATCCGCTGACGGTGCAGATCCTGGGAATCTGCTCGGCCCTCGCCGTCACCACCTCGCTCAAGACCGCCCTGGTCATGTGCGCCGCCCTGACCGCGGTCCTGACCGTCTCCAGCGGCCTCATCAGCAGCTTGCGCAACCGCATCCCGGTCTCGATCCGCCTGATCGTGCAGATCACCATCATCGCCTCCCTGGTCATCGTCGTCGACGAGGTGCTCAAGGCCTACGCCTTCGAGATCAGCAAGCGGCTGTCGGTCTTCGTCGGCCTGATCATCACCAACTGCATCGTGCTGGCGCGGGCCGAGGCCTTCGCCATGCGCAACCCGGTCGGCCCCAGCGTCCTCGACGGGTTGGGCAACGGCCTCGGCTACAGCCTGATCCTGATCGTCATCGGCACCCTGCGCGAGCTGCTCGGGGCCGGGTCGCTGTTGGGCTATCCGGTCTTTCCCACCGTCGCCGACGGCGGATGGTTCCAACCCCTCAAGCTCATGCTGCTCGCCCCCAGCGCGTTCTTCCTGCTCGGCTTCCTGGTCTGGGCGGTCCGCTCATGGCGGCGCGAGCAGGTGGAAAAGCCCGAATTCGCGGCCGGCACCGCGGACCAGGGAGGCCGTCCATGAGCGATATCATCCTGCGCGCGATCTTCGCCGAAAACCTCATCCTCTCGCTCTTTCTCGGCATGTGCACGTTCCTGGCCGTCTCCAACCGGCTGGAAACGGCGGTCGGGCTGGGCATCGCCGTGATCGTGGTGCAGAGCATCACGGTCCCGCTCAACCACCTGATTCACGCCTACCTTCTCGTCCAAGGGGCCTGGGCCTGGGCCGGACTGCCCGAGGTCGACCTCAGCTATCTCAAGCTGATCAGCTTCATCGGGGTCATCGCCGCCATGGTGCAGATTCTGGAAATGGTGCTCGACCGCTACTCCCCCGGACTCTATCGCGGGCTCGGCATCTTCCTGCCCTTGGTGACGGTCAACTGCGCCATCCTGGGCGGCAGCCTGTTCATGGTCGAGCGCCGCTACGACCTGGTCCAGAGTTTCGCCTATGGCTTGGGAAGCGGGATCGGCTGGGCGCTTGCCATCATCGCCATGGCGGCCATCCGCGAGCGCTTGAAGTACGCCGACATGCCCGACGCTTTGCAGGGCCTGGGCGCCGCCTTCATGGTCACCGGGCTGATGTCCCTCGGTTTCACCGCATTCGCAGGGCTCGCCGTCCGATGACCGAAATCGTCCTCGGCACCGTCCTGTTCACGGCCATCGTCCTCGGCCTGGCGACGGTGGTGATGGGCGCCCGCGCGCTGTTGTTGCCGGCCACCGAGGTCAAGGTCACCGTCAACCAAGGCCGCGACATCGCCGCCGTCACGGGCCGCAAGCTGCTCGCCGTGCTTGATGATGCCGGCATCCATCTGCCCTCGACCTGCGGCGGAGCGGGGACCTGCGGGCTATGCCGCGTCACCATCACCGATGGCGGCACCGAGCCGCTGCCGACGGAGGTCACAAACCTGAGCCGGCCCGAGATCTCCGCCGGGATGCGGCTCGCCTGCCAGGTGGTTTTGCGCGGAGATCTCGAGATCCATGTGCCCGAGGAGCTGTTCGAGGTCGAAACCGCGCTCTCTACCGTGGCATCCGCCCGGACCGTCGCGCCCCTGATCAAGGAAATCGTGCTCGCCCTTCCCCAAGGGGTGGATATGGAGGTTCCCGCCGGCGCCTTCATTCAGGTCACCGCGCCGCCGTTTCACGCCAGCTTTTCCGAATTCGACGTCGCGCCGGAACACCAGGCGGTTTGGGATCACCTCGGTCTCGGGCGGCTGGAGATCCGGAGCGGGCGGCCGGTGACGCGCGCCTATTCGGTCGCCAACCGGCCCGCGGACCGCGGCACCCTGGTGCTCGACATCCGCCTTGCGCTGCCCCCTCCCGGCGCCGACGTTCCCCCCGGCGTGGTGTCGTCCTATCTGTTCGGCCTGAAGCCCGGCGACACCCTGGAGGTGGCCGGGCCCTACGGGAGCTTTCGGGCGCGGGCGAGCGACAAGGAAATGGTCTTCATCGGCGGCGGTGTCGGCATGGCCCCGCTTCGGGCCATCATCTTCGACCAGTTGGAGCGGCTCGGCAGCAAGCGGAAGATCACCTTCTGGTACGGCGCGCGCAGCCTGATCGAGCTGTTTTACGCCGAGGAATTCGACGAGCTCGCCGCGCGCCACGAGAACTTCGCGTGGACCGTGGCGTTGTCCGACCCCAAGCCCGAAGACCGCTGGGAGGGGGCAACCGGATTCATTCACGAGGTGGTCCTGCAAAACTATTTGGCGGACCATCCAGCGCCCGAGGACTGCGAATACTACCTGTGCGGCCCGCCTTTGATGATCAAGGCGGTGTTCGCAATGTTGGACAATTTGGGCGTCGACCGGGACAATATCCTGTTCGACGATTTCGGGAGCTAGGCGATGGGCGTAAACCGGCGAGAGTTCCTGATGGGCGCCATCGGTGCCGCGGGATCGGCGGCGCTGTCCCGCTTCGCCCATGCCGCCCGGGCCCACGTCATGGGCGGCCCCGCCTTCGGCACCTATTGGCGCGCGACACTGCCTCTTGATGCCGATCATCTCCGGGCCAGGTCCGCCATCGAAGACGTTATCGCCGCCATCGATGCCTCGCTCTCGCCGTTTCGCCCCGGCTCGGACATTTCCCGTTTCAACGCCGCGCCGCCGGCCACCTGGATGGAGATGGGCGGGGATGCCGCCGCCGTGATGGGCGAGGGCGTCAGGATCGCCGCCCTGACCGGGGGCGCCTTCGATCCCACCGTCGGCCCGATCGTCGCGCGTTACGGATTCGGACCCATCAGGGGAGCCGAGGACGGCGGCTTCCGTGGCCTTGACGTCAAGGGCTCCGCGGCGCGCAAGGACTGCCCGGGCCTCACCTTCGATCCCTGCGGCATCGCCAAGGGCTTCGCCCTCGACCGCATGGCCCAGCGCCTTGGCGGGCTCGGGCTTGGGAATTACGTCATCGAGCTGGGCGGGGAGATATGCGCCCGCGGCGCGCATCCCGCGGGCCGGCCCTGGCAGGTCGGGATCGAACGGCCGGCCCCGGGGCCGATCCGCTTTCAACGCATCGTCCGGCTCGGCGACGAGACGATGGCGACCTCGGGCGACCTGGCCAACCGGTACGACATCGGCGGCCGGCGCTATACGCACATCGTCGACCCGGGCAAGACGGCGCCGGTCGCCAACGGCGTCGCCAGCGTTTCCGTGATCGCGGCGCGGGCGATGACGGCAGACGCGTTGGCGACGGGGCTGATGGTGATGGGGCCGGAGCGGGGTTTGAAGCTTGCCGAGCGGCTCGCCCTCGGCGTCCTGTTCGTCTTGCGCGAAAGGGGCCGCCTGACGGAGGCCGCCAGCACGCGGTTTGGCGATTACCTGGTGGCGTAGGGGCCCAACATGGCAACCTTCCTTCTCAGCCTCGTGATCATTCTCGCATCCCTCGCCGGGCTCGGCCTTGGCGTGCTCTGCGGCCGCCCGCGTCTTCGCAGCCGTTGCGGGCTTGGCCCGGGCGGCGACGGGGCCTGCGAGTGCCTGGGCCAACCCAAACCCGAGCCGCCGCCATGACGGAGACCCCATCCGCCACCGGCGCACCCAAAGTCGCCGACTACATGGCCAGGCGCCTGATCACCCTGACCCCGGAGATGGACGTGATCAAGGCCATGGGAATCCTGCTCGACAAGGGGCTCTCGGCGGCGCCGGTGATCGACGAGAAGGGCCGCCTGATCGGCATCCTTTCCAAGAAGGACTGCCTGCGGGTGGCGTTCACCGCGACCTATCACCAGGAATGGGGCGGACGGGTGGAGGACTACATGACCGGCGAGGTCGAGACCATCGACGCGGAGGTCGACATCGTTACCGCGGCGAAGCAGTTCCTCGACGGCACCCACAGGGTGTTTCCCGTGCTGCGCGGCGGGCGCCTTGCAGGCATGATCAGCCGCCACGACATCCTCAAGGCGCTGAGCGAACAGTGGCGCGGCTAGGACCGCGGGCGGGCGCCGCTCACGGCCGCTTGATCCCGGCCAGATCCACGCGCACCTTGGCCGCCAGGCTCTCGAGGCTGTCGTAGAGCAGCTGCAGGGCGTAGCGCGGGTTATGGGCGTAGGCGCCGGGGTCCTTGGCGACGAATTGGTAATTGTAGGCCGCCTTGACCAGGCGCGGCGTCCAGTTCTTGTAGGCTTTGGCGCGGACCGCCTCGCCGGGATCGACCCGGCCATTGGCGTTGGTGTCGGCGAAGAAATAGGGATGGTGGTGGGAGTCGTAGAGGATCGGGCTTTTCGCGACCTGCGACCCATAGGCGGCAATGGCCCGGCCCAACGCCTGATGCAGGCCCGCGATCTCTGCGGCGATGCCTTCCGTGACGTCGCCGTCGCCGTCGAAATCGATGGGAGACATCCTGATCGCTCGCAGATCCTGACCGGCATGGCATGAGGCGCAGCCCTCGGCATTCACGCTAAGGCGATGGGGATCGTGGCATTGGGTGCAGGTGCCGAGGGTCGGCGTATGGCGAAAGCGGCCGTGATAGGGTTTGCCGGCGTATTCGTATCCGCCCTTGGCCGCCGCACCCCAGAGCGTCGCCGCCGCCGCGCGGTAATGCACGTTGATGAATCTCAGTTTTGTCGAGACCGTATCCGGAGCCAAATTGGCCGTCGACCTGTTGACGCTCACGGTCGACTGCCGGCCCTGATGGCACACCATGCAGCGTGCGCTCGAGCCCAGGTTGCCCAGGGTCAGGCCGGAGGGGAACATGACGCTGTCCAACCGCACCGTCTTGGCATTATGACAGGTGACGCAATCGATCACCGAGCGGATCGGCGCGGGGCGGTCCACTTTGCCCGCGCTGCTGCCGTCGGCGCCCAGGAAATCGAGGAAGCCGGGACCCGAATGGCACTTGGCGCAGCGCACCGGGACGCTGCCGTCCTTGTCCCAATGGGTGAAGGATTCCGACTTGACGTTGGCGTGGGGCGAGGCCATCCAGGCCTCCAGGAACGGTATCGCCGGCAATTTGCCTTGCCCCGCGGCCGGCCCCTTGTCCTCGGCTCCGGCGGGCAGTGCCGTCAACAGCGCCAAGAGACCCGCAATCGCCAACCGCGCCTGCATCACCTGTCCTCCCGAAAATGATCCACGGCTTAATGTCCCACAAGTTTTATGGATATTCCACCCTCCGAGACCGAGGTACCGTGGCGGCCTCACTGTTCCAGCAATTCCTGCACCCGGTGCACCGCGGCCTCCGGCCCGGCGTCGTTCTTGAGGCGGTTCCAGCCGATTTCGCCGGTCTCGTAATCAAGCTGCCTGGCCAGAACCTCGACCGTCGCATCGGACGCGTCGCTCGTGCGGCCCTCGATGCGGGCGGTCATGACCGCGCCCGGCGGCTCCAGCCAAATGCCATGGAACGGCATGCCCTCCCGGGCGGCCACATCCTCGATCGCCTGGCGCGAGCGGGGCCGGGCGAACACCGCATCGGCTATCACCGATTGCCCGGCGCGAAGCGCCTCTCCGGCCTCTTCCATCATCGTCTCGTAGACTTCGCGGTCGGCCTCGGGCGTATAGGCTGCGGCGGGAAGGCGGTGCTCGGGCAGGACCCCGGCAATGCGCTTTCGAATGTAATCGGTGCGCAGATGCAGGGCCCCGGGCGCACGGCCGAGGCCCGGGGCCAGCGCCCGGGCGACCGTGGTCTTGCCGCTGCCCGACAGCCCGCCGATGGCGATCAGCCGCGGCGGCGCCGGTGCCGGTGCGATGAAAACCTCCGCGGCGCTGAGGTAGCGTTCGGCCGCGGCAGCGATTGACCGCGCTTCCCCATCGGCTGGCCGGCCGGCCAGGGCCAGCGCGTTGACCTTGGCGCGCACAGCCGCGCGCAGGCCCAGCATCAGGGGCATCACCGCCAGTGCCGCGACGTCGCCGGTGCGGCCGACGAAGCGGTTGAGCGCCTGATTGGCCAGATCACGCAGCCCGCGGACCTCTAAGTCCATGACGAGAAAGGCGAAGTCGTAGAAGACGTCGATGACGGCGATGGTGTCCGAGAACTCGATGCAGTCGAACAGGGTCGGGCGGCCCTGCCATAGGACGACGTTGCCGAGATGCAGGTCGCCGTGGCAGCGCCGCACGAAACCGGCCTCGCGCCGCGCGTCCAACAGCGCCCCGTGGCGCGCGCAGACCGCCTCCATGGCGTCGCCGAGGGCGCCGGCGCGGTCGGCGGCAAAGACCTCGGGACAGGCGGCCATGTCGGTCCGGTTCTCGGCGATGATCCGTGCCAGGGCCGCGGCGCCACCGAAGGGCGCGCCATGGACCTCGGCCGATTGGTGAAGCGCGACGGCGGCGTCGACCAACTGGAGGATCCACTCCGGTTTCAATGCATCCCGTTCGGCAAGCCGGTCGAAGGTGAGATCCGGATCGAAGCGGCGCATGACGACGGCCCATTCCACGGGCTCACCGGCGGCGGGCGCGTCCAGACGATCGAGGGCGAGGCGACCGTCGGGATCGCGGCGGATGGCGGCGAGGCCGAGGTAGATATCCGGCGCCGTGCGGCGGTTGAGCGCCACTTCCGCCTCGCAGGCGCCACGGCGGCTTTCCAGGGTGGTGAAATCGACGAAGCTGTAGCGCACGGCGCGTTTGACCTTGTAGACCAGGTCGCCGGCGAAGAAGACCTCGGAGATGTGGGTCTGAACGTGGCCGACCTCCGCCGCCTCGGGCCCGTAGGCCTCGGGGCTGCCCAGGAACTCGAGGACATCGTCTTGGGCGGCGCCGGGCGCGTCTTCGGTCATCGCCGCGCTCAGCCGGCGTCGGCGTGCAGGCCGAGGGTTTCGATTTCGCTCTCGCGCATGCGGAATTTCTGCAGCTTGCCGGTCACCGTCATCGGAAACTCGGTCACGAAGCGCAGGTATTTCGGCACCATGAAATGGGCAAGGCCCTCGCCGCAGTACTCGCGCAGCTCGTCTTCGCTCATGGTTTCGCCGGGATGAAGTTCGACCCAGGCGCAGATCTCTTCGCCGTAGAATTCATCGGGCACGCCGAAGACGGCCGCCTGCGAGATCTTGGGATGGGCGAACAGCCAGTCCTCGATCTCCCGCGGGTAGATGTTCTCGCCGCCGCGGATGATCATTTCCTTGAGCCGCCCGGTGATGCGCACGTAGCCGTCCTCGTCCATGGTGCCGAGGTCGCCCGAGGCCAGCCACCCCGCGGCATCCACCGCCTTGGCCGTGGCCTCCGCATCGTTGTAGTAGCCGCGCATGATGTGGTGCCCGCGGAAGCAGATCTCGCCGATCTCGCCGCAGGCGAGGGTGCGGCGGCTCTCGACCTCGACCACCTTGACCTCCTGGTGCGGAAGGTTGCGCCCGACGGTCTGGGTGCGGCGTTCGATGCTGTCGCCGCGGTCGGTGAGATGGGTCAGCGGCGAGGCCTCGGTTTCGCCGTAGCCGATGAGGATTTCGGGGCAATGCATATCCTCCATCACCCGGCGCATGAGCGGCTCCGGGCAGGGCGCCCCGGCCATGATTCCGGTGCGCAGGCTGGTCAGGTCGAAACCGGCGAAATCCGGATGCTCGAGCTCGGCGATGAACATGGTGGGAACGCCGTGCACGGCGGTGCAGCGTTCGGCCTCGATGGCGTGCAGGACGGCGGGCGCATCGAAATGCTCCGACGGGATCACCAGGGCCGCGCCCACGGACAGGCACAGCAGGTTGGCCAGCACCATGCCGAAGCAGTGGTAGAAGGGCACCGGCACGCACAGCCGGTCGGCCTCGGTGAAGCCGAGGGCCTGGGCCGAGAAATAGGCGTTGTTGAGGATATTGTGATGGGTCAGCACCACCGCCTTGGGAAACCCGGTGGTGCCCGAGGTAAACTGGATATTGATCGCCTCGTCACGGTCGAGCGCCCGGGTCGCCGCCTCGAGGGCCTCGGTGTCGACGCCGTCGCCCGCGGCCAAAACCTCCACCCAGGTCATGACCCCGGGCGATCCCTCGGGACGCACCGTCTCCGCCGGTGCGGCGGGATCGTAGACGACGACCCGCTTGAGATGGGGAAAGCCCTCGGCCGCCAGGGCGCCGTCCCCGGCTTCGGCGCGCGCCAGCTCAGGCACGACCTCGGTGACCATCGCCACATAGTCGCTGCTGCGGAAGGCGGGGATCAGGAACAGTCCGTCGATCTCGGCCCGCTCCAGCACATAGGCGAGCTCGCGCGGCCGATAGGCGGGGTTGATGTTGACCAGAACGGCGCCGACCCTGGCCGTCGCCATCTGCACCAGCAGCCATTCGATGTTGTCGGTCGACCACACGCCGATGCGGTCGCCGGCGGCGAAACCGAGCCCGATCAGGCCGCGCGCCACGCGATCCACCTCACGGGAGAGCTCGCCATAGGTCAGGCGCCGGCCCTGGGGCAGTGACACCACCGCCTCGCGGTCGCCGAACCGGGCGACGATTTCGGCGAAATGGCCGGGGATGGTCGCCCCCAGAAGGGGTTCGTCCCCGCCGCGGTGGCAATAGCTCTCGCGCAGTTTGGGGCGGCGCTCCATGGCCCCTCACGCGGCCTCGGCCCAATAGGCGTCGACCCGGGCCTGGATCTCGGCCAAGGTTGTTTCGTCGCGCTCGGGCTCGAACAGGTGGCGGAACCTGCCCTGGAGCTCGAGATAGGCCTCCACCGGGGCCCGCGGACGCGGCACCTTGGTATGGGTGACGCGGCCGTCCTCGTATTCCTTGAGCGCCCACACGCCGGAATCGACGGCAAGGCGCCCCACTTCCACGGTCTTGGCGGGATCGAACCCCCAGCCCGGCGGACAGGGGGCATGGGCGATGATCAGCCGGGGCCCCTTCAGGCTGGCCGCCTTTTCGATCTTGCGCGCCAGGTCGACCGGCTCGGCGCCGGTCACCGTCGCCACATAGGCGGGCCGGTGCGCCGCCCAGATCGCGAACAGGTCCTTCTTGTAGCCGGGGACGCCGTGCGGTCCGACGGCGGTCGCCGTATGGGCGCCGTGGGGCGTCGCCGCCGAGGTCTGGTGGCCGGTATTGGCGTAGCCTTCGTTGTCGTAGCAGAGGTAGAGGAAATCGAGGCCACGCTCTATGGCGCCGGAAGTCGCCGACAGCCCCATGCCGTAGGCGGCGCCGTCGCCGGTCAGCACCGCCACCTCGAGGTCCTGGTCGGCGGGCAGCCGGTCCTTCTCGATCAGGATGTCGAGCGCGTCGCGCACCCCCTGGGCGCCCGCGGGCGCCGAGGCCATGGCGGTATAGAGCCAGCTGCCGCGGAACGGCGAGAAGGGATAGACCGACAACAGCGTCATGCATCCCGCGGCGTTGACGATCACCGTATCGCGCCCGAGCACGTCGTAGATTTCCCGGAGCGCCTGCAATCCGCCGCAGCCCGCGCACATCGCCGTACCGGTGCCCAGCAGGTGGGTGGTCGGCAGGTCCTTGATGCTGTGGTAATGGCCCTCGCTCATTCCTCGCCCGCCTGCCGTGCCATGTGATGCTCGGCCTCCGCCATCGCCTGCATCTTGCGCATCTCCCTCAGCTCCGTCGCCGTGTAGAGGAGACGGGGCGGCGGCGTCTTGCCCGTGGCCGCGGCGTCGCCCGCCAGCTTGACGATCTCGTAGAACTCCTCGGCGGCGATGTCCCGGCCGCCGAGCCCGCCGATGAAGGACGCCAATATGGGCGGTGCCCCCTCGGCCCCGTAAAGGGCATCGGCGATCTCGGCATGCAGGATGCCG
>JAWWBR010000033.1:0-27181 GCA_033720855.1 Alphaproteobacteria bacterium | reverse complement strand
CAAGGGAACGCCAATTCATGGTTTAGGGTGCATGTGAGATCCCGACACCGGCCGGAGATACCCTGCGACAGTCCCGATATCGACCTGACTGCGGGACTGCCGCCATCGAGACGACGAATGCGGAGTTGACGGCCCCGAAAAAGCGTTTCTCGGCCCGCTGCCGGGCCCGGTCGTTACGAAGCGGAAACGCGCAGCGGGCGAAGCGAACGGCCCCTCCCCTGTAAATCTCCGACACACCTTTGGCGTGCCAGTACCGGCAGCGACCAATGGCCGGAACCCGTGGTGATCCAAGCCGGCGAGCCGTGCGTAACACTAGCGAAACCTAACTTACGGAGCCGGAAATGGACATCAATCGCGAAATGCAACGGAAGCTTGCCCTGGCGCGCGTCAACATGCGCGGGACGGCCGGGTTGTCTCTCCTCCTGGCCCTCGGCCTTACCGTCAGCGCCCTGGCTTAAAGACCGCGATCTTTTCGCCCGACAAGTGCAACCCCCCGTCACGAGAGAGGTAAGCATGAATTTCAAAGATCTTTCCCCCTTCGACCAAGTTATCGTCACCCTGTATGGTGACGTTTGGCGCGAGAGCCCGATTTTTGGTGCGCCCCTGCGCGAACCGCATCCGGAGAGACGCCTCCGTGATGAGAAGAACGGCTCGGATCGCTGAACACAAGCGCGGCGCTCCGCGAGTGGAGCGCCGCCCAACGATAAGGCCCGCGGATGGTCGAGGCTTTCAGCACACCTGGCCGGAATAGAATTCGGGAAAACGCCCTTGGCATCGCCGTCATAGGGTCGGGCGCGGCGGGCCTGGGCGCGGCTTGGGAGCTTGCGAAGGCGCATCACGTTCACCTGTTTGAAGCGGACGACCGCCTGGGCGGCCATGCCCAAACGGTCGATATTCCCATCGACGACGATGTGGTGTCGGTGGATACCGGTTTCATCGTCTATAACGAGGCCAATTATCCTCACTTGACCAAGGCGTTCGATCGGCTCGGTGTAGCGACCGAGGCAAGCGATATGTCGTTTTCGCTCAGCATCGGTGATGGGCGCTTTGAGTATTCCGGACGATGGCCGGGGGGCCTGATGTCCCAAAAGCGCAATCTGATATCGCCGGCGTATTGGGCGATGCTGCGCGATATCCGAGCCTTCTATACAGGTGCGGAGAGTGACCTACCACGGGTCGCCGAGGGCGACCTCAGCCTCGGCGCCTACATCGCCGAGCGCGGCTTTTCCGCATCCTTCCGGGACCGGCATCTGCTTCCCATGGTGGCGGCGATCTGGTCACTGCCGACCACCGCCGCGGCGGAGATGCCGGCGGCTCCGGTCATCCGCTTCTTTCGCGCCCACGGACTGCTGAAGCTCAGAAACCGCCCGCAATGGCGCACGGTCAGTGGCGGCAGCCGCAACTATGTGGCGCGAATCATTGCTCAGAGCGGCGTCGCTGTCTCCAAGGGTCGGCCCGTTACCGGATTGCGGCGCATTCCGGGCGGGGTCGAGGTCACGGTGGCGGGCCAGGATCCGAGAAGGTTCGATCACGCTGTGCTTGCGACCCATGGCGACCAGGCGCTCAAGCTCCTCACCGATCCGACGCCGCGGGAGGCTGAGGTCCTGTCCGCTTTCAAATATTCCGCCAACCGGGTCGTCCTTCACACCGATGCGGGGCTGATGCCGAAGCGCCGTTCGGCCTGGGCGAGCTGGAACTTCATCGAGACCGCCGACCGCCGCCAGGGCGTCACCTACTGGATGAACCGTCTGCAGAACCTCGAGACGACGACCCCCATCCTGGTGACGCTCAATCCGCCACGGGAGCCCGATCCCGCGCTCGTGTTCGGCACTTACGCCTACGACCATCCTATCCTGGGCCGCGACGCCATTTCGGCCCAGCCGGCCCTGCAATCGATCCAGGGCCGGCATCGCACCTGGTTCTGCGGCAGCTATTTCGGCTATGGGTTCCACGAAGACGCTTTCGCCTCGGGCCTCGCGGCCGCCGCTGCTCTCGAGGCCAGCGAGGAACCGCCGGGAAGGAGGATCGAGGCACGTGCCTAGTTCCGCGATCTACAGGACCGAGGTTATTCACGCGCGCACAGGCGATGTCCGCCACCGTTTGCGCCATTCCGTGTTTTATCTCTACCTCGACCTCGGCAAGCTGGATGAGGCCGCCGTCAAAACGCGCCTTTTTTCCGTTAACAGATTTAATCTCTTGAGCTTTTTCGACCGCGACCACGGTGCGCGCGACGGCACGCCCGTCAAGGCCTGGGTCGAAGACCAACTCAAACGCGCCGGACTTTTCGACCCCGAGGGACGCATTTGTCTTCTGACCCTGCCGCGGCTGCTCGGCTATGTCTTCAATCCGCTTAGCGTCTATTACTGCTTCGACCGGAACGGCGCGCTCATCGCCGTCCTGCATGAGGTGCGCAACACCTTCGGCGAATTGCACGGCTACCTGTTGCCGGCCCATGTGGGAGACGACGGCATCGTGCGGCAATCGACCGACAAGCGGTTCCATGTATCGCCCTTCATCGACATGGCCGCGCTGTACCAGTTTCGCCTCATGGTGCCCGACGAACGTCTCGATTTCCGTGTATGCGAACGATCCGCCGCCGGCGCCGGCCTCAAGGCGCTTATGCGCGGCACTCGACGTCCCTTGACCGATAGGGAACTGCTCGCGGCGGTTCTGTCTATGCCGTTGATGACCGTCAAGGTGATCGCCGCCATCCACTGGCATGCGCTGCGGCTGTGGCTCAAAGGCGCACCGCTCCATGCCAAGCCCCGGCGCCCCGCTGATGACGTCACGTTGGAGGCCGGCCCACAGGAGGGGCGGCAAACCGCCGCCGGCAATCCCACCGGGTGATCCGTGTCGGGACTTTCCCCGTAAACTGATAGCAATTCGCCAACGACGATATTCGAACCGCCATGAGCCAGTTCACCATCGCCAAGCCCGCTGCCGAACCCGCGGAAGTCTCCATCAGGGATGCCGATGCTTTGACGCTGGCGCTCAGCCGTGCCGGACGGCGCATTCGCGCAGGCCGGCTTTCCGTGGTGACGCCGGGCGGCGCGCAGATC
The DNA here is from genome assembly GCA_033720855.1 of Alphaproteobacteria bacterium. Lineage (GTDB taxonomy): Bacteria > Pseudomonadota > Alphaproteobacteria > SMXQ01 > SMXQ01 > SMXQ01. Next base: position 24,122 of record JAWWBR010000033.1, on the reverse strand, counting down.
ACCTTTACCGGCGCCGCCCCCGGACCGAGCGCCAGGATCATCCTGCATCGCTGGCGCGCGCTTCTGGCGATGGCGATAAACGGCGATATCGGTCTCGGCCGGTCATACTTGCGTGGCGACTGGGATAGCCCCGATCTGCCGGGGTTGGTTTCGTTTCTCGCGCGGAATATCGATCACGGCGCGAAAGAGACCTTCGGCGTACGGGTCCTGCGTCCGCTCCGCCACGCGGCAACCCTGTTCTCCGCCAATACCTTGAAGGGAAGCCGGCGCAACATCGCCTATCACTACGATATCGGGAACGATTTTTACCGCACCTGGCTCGATTCGAGCTGGACGTATTCAGCGGCCTTGTTCGAGAGCCCGGATATGACACTCGAACAGGCCCAAATGGCCAAATACCGGAAGATCGCCGAGGGTATCGGTCTTGGCCGGGGGGACCACGTGCTCGAGATCGGCTGCGGCTGGGGCGGGTTTGCGTTGTTCGCCGCGCGCGAATACGGCGCGCGGGTCACCGGCATCACCCTGTCGAAGGCGCAACTGACGTTGGCGCGGGAGCGGGCCGCCAAGGCCGGCTGTTCCGACCAATTGGACTTCCATCTGATGGACTACCGCAAGGTGGAAGGTACCTTCGATCACGTGGTGTCGATCGAGATGCTGGAAGCAGTCGGTGAGCAATATTGGCCAACCTATTTCGATGCGGTGAGCCGGTGCCTGGCGCCGGGCGGGCGCGCCGCAATCCAAAGCATCGTCATCGACCCCGTGGCCTTCGGTCGCTACCGGCGCGGCAGCGATTTCATCCGTGCGGCGATCTTCCCGGGCGGGATGCTTCCGACCGTGCAGATCATCGGAGGCACGGCCGCGGACGCAGGATTGAAGCTGCGCGATGAATTCCTGTTCGGTCCGCACTACGCCCGCACGTTGAAGATCTGGCGCCGGAACTTCGCGGCCGCCCGTGCGGAATTGTCCGAGCAGGGCATGGACGAGAGTTTCCGCCGGCTTTGGACGTACTTCCTCGCCTATTGCGAGGGAGGCTTCCGCGCCGGGCGTATCGATGTCGGGCAGTGGGTTTTCGAGAAGTCGGCCTTGTCCCCCGGCGCGCCGGAGGGCGGGTGATGTCTGCCCCCGATAGCTTCCGGATCGAAGAGTACTTCGATGGTCCGGTGCATGCAGAGGGGCTTGTGGAAGACCGGTTCGGCAATGTCAGGCGGAAGTTTTCCGTGGTGATCGCGGGGCGGCGCACAAACGACGGCTGCATCCTGGAAGAGCATTTCGCGTTCGACGATGGCGAACGTTCGGAACGGACCTGGCACGTGACGCGAACCGCCGACGGCGGCTACGAAGGCCGCGCCGATGACGTGATCGGAACGGCGAAGGGCAGGGCCGAAGGCCGCGAGCTGCACTGGGCCTATCGACTGCGCTTGCCGATCGGAAAGCGGACCTGGGCGATCGATTTCGACGACCGAATGTTTCTCTGTGACCGGGGAACAATGATCAATATCGCCGAGATGCGAAAATGGGGCATCACGTTGGGCCGGATCACGATCGCTTTTCAGCGGCCCGTTTCCTGACTCCCGTCGCGGCACGTATCAGCGGGAAATAGAGCCCGTAGGGCAGCATCCGCATGACCTTCATGATCCAGGTGAAGCGCTTGGGGAAGGTGATCTCGAAACGCCCGCTCTTGAGCCCTCGGTAGATCCTGCTTGCCGCTTCTTCCGGCGAAATCATGAAGGGCATGGCAAACTCGTTCTTGTCCGTCAGCGGCGTCTTGACGAAGCCCGGGTTGATCAGCTGCAAATGCACGCCGCGGACGGCAAGCTCCGGCTGAAGGCTCTCACAGAGATTGATCAGCGCCGCCTTGGTCGGTCCATAGGCGGAGGCGAGCGGTAGGCCCCGATAGCCCGCAACCGAGGCGGTTATCGCGATATGCCCGTTGCCGCGGGCGAGCAAAGGGGGAAGCGCAGCGGACAGCACGTTGACCGCGCCGAGGTAGTTGACCGTGACCATGTCCCGGAACATCTCGGGGTCGAGGTCGTCGGCAGCCGCCGGCTCGTAGGCCGCGGCGGTCAGCACGATCACATCCGGCAGGCCCGCCGCATCCGACATCTCGGAAACGGCGGCCGCGACGGCTTTGGGGTCGGTCACATCGAGAGGCACGGCACGGACCCGGCCGGGTGAACATGACCCCTCCAGGTCCCGAAGCGCGTCTTCGCTTCGCGCGCTCGCGCTGACGGTGATGCCGTTAGCAGCCAGGGTCTCTACCAGGCAGCGGCCGATCCCCGAACTCGCACCGATAACCCAGGCGGTGCGGAGATCCGCACTCATCGCGGGGACGCGCCGCCGAGGAACGGGTTGAGCAATCGCGTGAAGAAGCCCGTGAAGCGCACCGGGGCGTCGAGAACGGCAAGGCAGATGCATTCCTCGTCCTCGGCGGCCACGGGGCGATGCTCGTGATCGGAATCGGCGAGCATCAGGTCGCCACGCCGGAAATGGCGGTCGTCATCGAGGATTCCGCCCTTGAGCACAAGGGTGTATTCACGTCCCCCGTGGGTGTGGCTGGGAATGGCCGTGCCCGGCCTGATGCGCAAGAGGCTGGTCTTGAACTTGGCATTGGTGGTGGCGAGACGCGCCTCCTCGACCCGCGGCCCGACGCGCTTCCACGTCAACCCGTCGAGGCCGGTGCCGACATAGCGCACGAGGGGACCAGGCAGTACCGGATCGGCGATCTGCGGCGCGGCATCCTCGTCCGCCAGGTCGGGCGCCTCCAGCCGATCCAAGACGGCGTCGAGGGCGCCGCTCTCCATCTCGGCATCACCGGCCTCTTCAAGCAGGGTTCCGCCTAACGCTTCCAGGGAGCGGACCTCGTCACGGCACAGATCACAGAATGCGAGGTGGCTCGCGACCACGAGGGACGGCTCTTCCTCAAGACTTCCGGACGCATAGTCCAGAAGCATTTCGTGTTCGGGGTGGTAACAGATCATCCTTCGTACTCCGACATAGATGACCGCAGCTTGGCCAGCGCCAGGCGAATGCGGGATTTCACGGTGCCGAGGGGCACATTCAATTCCTCCGATATCGCTTGATGCGTCTTGTCCTCGAAAAAGGCTTTGTGAATCACTTCGGCCTGGTCAGGGGACAAGTCGCGGATCTTATCCGCAAGCGTTTCCCCCATTTCCGCGTGTTCGAGGCGGCTTTCGGCATCCACAGGATCGGACATCGTTTGGATCAGGTCGTCCGCAGTGACTTCCGGGTGCTGTTCCTTGCGGAACAGGTCAATTCTTTTGTTTCGGGCAATCGTAAAGATCCAGGTCGTGGCCGAAGCGCGGGCGGGGTCGAACTGGCCGGCCCGGCGCCAGACCTGAATCATGGTTTCCTGCGCGGTCTCTTCCGCTTCGGACGGATTCGCGCCTCGCTTCAGGCAATAGCCCTTGATGCGGGGCGCCATGTAATCGAACAGCCTGGCGAACGCCTCGCGGCTCTTTTCGTCGGCGATCGCCTCGATGCAGCGGTCAAGGTCGAGGGTATCGTCGGATTGGGACGTGCTGCCGGCAGGTACCATATTCTTCCCAAATGTGAAACCAAGCCATTTCTCGGCTTGATCCGGAACGGTCAGATTAAGAAACATGCTCGGCCCCTGCAACTGCTTGACCGCGCCCAAGAGGGCGCTTGAACACCAGAGATACGGAAATTCCTGTGGTTTGGATCACACCCGGACGAAAAAAGCCCCGCCATGCGGCGGGGCTTTTCGCGTCATTGACGCGCCCTCGAGGACGGGGCTCAGTCCGTGGGGAGGATCACGGTGTCAATGACGTGGATGACGCCGTTGGAGGCTTCGATGTCGGCCTTGATAACCTTGGCGTTATCGACCATCACGCTCTTGGTCGCATCGACCTTGACCGTGGTGCCCTGAACGGTCGGAACCGAAAGCGCCTTGCCGGCGATGTCCGACGACATGACCTTCCCCGACAGCACGTGATAGGTGAGGATCGCCTTCAGCTTGGCCTTGTTCTCGGGTTTCAGGAGCGACTCGACCGTACCGGCCGGCAGCTTCGCGAAAGCTTCGTCGGTCGGGGCGAAAACGGTGAACGGCCCCTTGCTCTTCAGGGTCTCGACAAGACCGGCGGCCTTGACGGCGGTCACCAGGGTGTTGAAGGAACCGGCGGATACGGCAACGTCGACGATATCCTTCGCCTTGGCGATGCTGGCGCTGAACGCGAGCGGCAGGGCGACGACTGCGGTGGCAAGGGCTTTCTTGGCGAGGGTCATGTAAATCTCCGTGGGGTTGGGGTGCCGTGTCAAAACTCTTCGACCGGGCGAAGAACATGGGCGTTCGCTCGCGGCGATCGTTTCGGTCTACGGCCCCGCCCCCGAGTTGGATCACCGCCAGTCGACGAAAACCGAAAAAATGTTCGTACGTACCCTCTTGGGACCTGCAGGAGCGCCGGTCGTCGGTGGCGAGTGATCCAACTGCGGGGCCGCGGCGTACTGCAGACGATTTCGAATTCCTCCCGCGCTTGGGAGGGCGCACCGCCGGGCGTGTCCGGCCGAAGGGGAGGCCGATGGCACCTTTTGATCTCAACCTGGACGACAGCGACAAAGACACCCTAATCGAAAGCGGGCTGCGGGTCGGCGTAACCCTCGCCGAGGCGGAAGACGCCGTGCGCACGCTTCTGATGTGGGCCGGGGACGACCCCGAGCGGGAGGGTCTCAGGGATACCCCCGCCCGCGTCGCGCGTGCCTATGCGGAATTCTTCAAAGGTTACGACGAGGATCCGGCGGCGATGCTGTCCCAGACCTTCGAGGAGGTCGAAGGCTACGACGACATCGTTTTGCTGCGCGATATCGCCTTCCAGTCCCATTGCGAACACCACGTGGTGCCCATTGTCGGGACCGCTCATATCGCCTACCTCCCGGACCGCCGGGTCGTCGGCATCAGCAAGCTGGCCAGGGTGCTCGACGCCTATGCACGGCGGCTGCAGACCCAGGAGACGATGACCGCGCAGATCGGCACCGCCATCGAGACGGCGTTGCGCCCGCTCGGCGTGATGGCGATCGTCAAGGCGCAGCACCAGTGCATGACGACCCGGGGCGTTAACAAGCCCGGCGTCGCCATGGTGACGCGCCATGTTTCGGGCGCCTTCCGGGACGATCCCGCGCTGGAGCGCCGGGTCATGGACATGCTGGCGGCGTGAGCGGACATGGGCCGAGCCCCTTGAACCGATGGCAGACACATTCAGACCGCAGTTGAGCCCGAAAAAGATGCTCGAGATGGGCGTCTTCGGGGGCTGGTATTTCGAGGGCGACGTCTCTGAATACCCTGCCGAATGGTTCGCCGACGCCAAGCTCAGCGATGACGGCTTCGACGAGTCGCTCAATTATTTCGGCGTCGCCGCCGGCCAAAGCCGCGCGGAATGGGAACGCAAGGGCTGGATCACGCCCGAGGACCCGCTCGGCTGGTTTCAGTGGTATTGCCGCTACACCATGGGGCGCCGCCTGCCCGAGGTCGATCGCATCCAGATCGACCGTTGGAGGGCCTTCGGCCCGCGTCACATCGGCGCCATCCGCAAGAATTGCGAGTCCCAAGACCTCGACTGCCGCCGGCGCCAGCGCCAGGCCCTTTTGCAATGGGCCTACGACCCCCTGATCTAGGTTTGCGGTTTGGGCGCGGGAACGGGTGCGGCCTGAGATTTCTGGGCATCCATCCGTTCCGGATCAAGGGCGGGATCGGCGGGATCGGGGCAACGACCGCCGCTGAAAAATGGCCTGCGCGGCCGGGCCCGCGGGCGGATGCCCGCAAAAGTGCAAGCCGCAGTCCCGGCCGCCGGCGGCAAAATTTCATGTTCTGAAAAAATGGTGGGCGCGGCTGGGATTGAACCAGCGACCCCTACGATGTCAACGTAGTGCTCTCCCGCTGAGCTACGCGCCCGTCCACCGTTCTGCCGGCCCGCCGGGGGCCGGGTCGCGGTTATAGCCTATTCGGCTGGGCCGGCCAAGGGCCGAGGGCGGCGCCTAGATGGCGCCGGCGCGCTGCTTGAGGACGTCGTTCACCTGGTCGACCAGCTCGCGCAGGTGAAAGGGCTTGGACAGCACCTTGGAGCCGCGCAGTTCCTGGTCCTGGGCGCGGAGCGTCACGGCGGCGAAGCCGGTGATGAACATGACCTGGAGCTCGGGATGGGTGACCCGGGCCCGGGCCGCCAGCTGGAAGCCGTCCAAGGAGGGCATCACCACGTCGGCGACCAGCAGGTCGAACTGCACCGCCTTGGCCGCGGCCAGCGCCTCCAACCCATCGCCGACGGCAAAGACCTCGTGCCCCGCGCGCTCCAGCGCCTTGGCCAGAAAGGTCCTGAGCGTCGTGTCGTCCTCGGCCAACAATATCCGCGCCATGTCCTCGACTCTCGCGAAATACCCCCGAATGCGCCGCCCCTGGCGGTCGGCGCGGCCCCAAACATGGCGCCATTTCCTTGCCAAAGGATAAACCTCGCGCCAAATTTGGTCAAAAAATGGGGTGGTTTTCGGACAAATTTCCGCCCCTGGGGCCGGAACATGCGGTTGCACCGTGACTCGCGCCCGCGTATGGGCTAAACCTCGAAGGTTATGGCAAGCCTGACGGAGACCACATTTTCCGGCGTTTCGCCGCCCGCGCTGATGGACGGGGTCTATGCCATCGAGCGGCCGGCGGCGGCAACCTTGCCGGTGGTCTTCGCCTCGCCCCACAGCGGCACCGATTACAGCGCCGACTTCAAGGCCGCCTCGCGCCTCGATCCCCTCACATTGCGCAGGTCCGAAGACAGTTTCGTCGACGAGATCTTCGCCGCCGCGCCGGAGATGGGGGCGCCGCTGATCAAGGCGCTGTTCCCCCGCGCCTATGTCGACCCAAACCGCGAGCCTTTCGAGCTCGACGCCGAGATGTTCGCCGACCCGCTGCCGTCCTTCGTCAATACCCATTCGCCGCGGATCGCCGCCGGGCTCGGCACCATCGCCCGTGTGGTCGCTAGCGGCGAGGAGATCTACCGCGACAAGCTCACCTTCGAAGAGGCCGAGGCCCGCATCGATCGCCTCTATCGCCCTTACCACCAGGCGTTGCAGGGGCTGATCGAGGAGACCCGCGCCCGCTTCGGCTGGTGCCTCCTGATCGACTGTCATTCGATGCCTTCGATCGGCGGGCCGATGGACCAGGATCCCGGCATGTCGCGGGTCGATTTCGTCCTCGGCGACTGCTTCGGTGCGGCCTGCGACGGCGCCATAACCCGCCATGTCGAAGCGGTGCTCGGCGCCGCCGGCTACACGGTCACCCGAAACATCCCCTATTCCGGCGGCTTCACCACGGTCCATTACGGCCGCCCCGCCAGCGGCGTCCACGCCCTGCAGATCGAAATCAACCGCAGCCTGTATATGGACGAAACCGCGTTCACGCGGGGCCCTGGTCTCAAGGCGCTGGCCGGGTGCATGAAGGAGCTCGCGGGCTCGCTTTCCGGCCTCAACGATCCCATCGCAAAAACCGGCTGACCCGCCGCCGCGTTTCCCCCGCCGGCCCGCCTTGGGCAAGAAAAAAGGCCACGCCGAAGCGTGGCCTTTGAGTATAGGGAGGAAACGCCCAAGAAGGGTGTACGACAACCGCTCGGGTTACGAACCGTCATCGCGAGGGCACTGTCCCACGGCCAAATAGCAATGTCAAATGTTTTATATAAGAGTTAAGGGTTTTTTACCGATTGGCTGACAGGGTTTGGCGCGAAAGCTGCAGGATGCAACGCATGACGCCACTCTGCCCCTCAATCGCCGGAGCCGCCGGTCGCGGCCTGCGGGCCACCCTTCTGACCCTTTCAGGTCTGGTTCTGGGCCTTTGCCTGCCGGAGCGCTCGTCCCTCGCCACGCCGTTGCGCAGCACCGATTCCATCGCCGCGCAGGGACAACTCTGCGCCCGCGCGGTGGCCCGGGCCGAACGCCAATACCGCATTCCCCGGCAACTGCTGGCGGCCATTTCGCTGGCCGAATCGGGGCGTTTTTCCCAGGCCCGGCGGGCAACATTTGCCTGGCCGTGGACGGTCAGGTCGGGCAATTTCAGCCGCTTCCTGCCGACCCGCGCCGCGGCCATCGCCACCGTACGGGCGCTGCAGGCGCGCGGCATCCGCAACATCGACGTCGGCTGCATGCAGGTAAATTTGGGGTATCATCCCAAAGCCTTCCCCAACCTCGCCGCCGCCTTCACGCCCGCCCGCAACGTCGACTACGCCGCCCGCTTCCTCGCCAACCTGCAGCGCGACAAGCGATCGTGGTCCCAGGCCGTGGCCCATTACCATTCCGCCACCCGTGCCAAGCATCTTCCCTATTGGCGCCGGGTGATGCAGCTGTGGAACAAAGAGCGCCGCCGCGCCGCCAAGGAGCGGCGCCGTCGTATCATCGCCGAGTACGAGGAGCGCCGGCAGAAGCGCCTCGCCGCCCAGGCCCGGCGCCGGGCCTCGATGCTGGCGCGCCAGCGCCGCCGCTATTAAGCCGCGGGGCCTGCCGTCCTAGCGGCGCCCGAGCGCCAACCCGGCGCCGAGCAGCGCCATCAGCGCCAGCATCACGAAACCGCCGGTATAGCCGAGACCGGCGGCCAGGATCAGGCCGAACAGCGCCGGCGCGAAGACGATCCCGCCGAAGGTCACGAATACCACGCCGCCGGTCGCCAGCCCCGCCTGGCCCTCCGGCGCCGCCCGCGCGAACTCGGCCAGCAACACCCCGTTCCAGCCGATCGCCGTGGCGCCGAACAGGATCGCCGTGGCGTGAAGGGCGAGGAACGGCCAACCGGGCTCGAACAAGGCGGTCACCAGCGAGGCGCCCGACATGGCGATGCCGAGGGCGATCAGGAGCCGCCGCGTATCCAAGACGGTGCCCGCCACCGCACCCCAGACGATGCGCCCCGTCACCCCGGCGAGCTGGGCCGAGGCCAGCACCAGTCCCGCCGCCACCAGGTCGAGTTTGACGATCTCGATCAGGTAGGTCACGAGGTAGGCAATCATCGACATCTGCACCGCCGAATAGGAAAACGACAGGAAGGAGAGGCGCCTTAGGGTCGGTTCGCCCAGCACCAGGCGGATCGGCCCGAAGAAGCCCCCTTGGAAGCGCAGCCCCGGCTCGCGGTCGTGATCGAGGCGGCGGCGCAGCGGCTGCAGCAGCGGGATCGCCGCGAGACACACCAGGGCGATGGCGATCGCGGCGCCGCGCCAGCCCCAGGCCAGCACCATGGGCGGCACCAGGATCCCGGCCAGGGCGCCGCCGGCCGGGACCCCTGTCTGCTTGATGGAGAACACCAACGGCATCAGCCGCGGCGGGGTCGTGCGCGCCAGGATGTGCGACGAGGCCGGCGTCGGGGGCCCGTAGGCCAACCCCATGATCAGCGCCGCCGGCACCACCAGGGCGAGCAGTCCCGCCGACAGGGTGAGCAGCGCCGATGCGGCGAAGATCAGGGCGAGTTGCGCCATGCGGATGGCACCGAACCGCCGGACCCCATGACCGCCGAGGATGGCGCCGACCATGGCCGCGGAGAACACCGCCGACATGTAAAAGCCGACGGTGCCCGGCGCGATGCCGAGATCGCGCGCCAGCGGCACTGCGAACACCGGCACCGAGAAGCCGGCCGTCGTCACCATGGTCTGGACCGCGGTCATGGTGACGAGCGGCGCCATCATGGCGCGGGTGCTGGGTGCGGCGGGGCTGGGGATATTTTCCATGACCTCGGGACCGGTATGGTCTAAACACTCGGAGCTTCGGGGGCGACGGGAGGTCGCGGGCAAACCGGGCGATCGCCGCCGGGGCCGCGTTCGCCGAGACCGGGGAGAAGCTAGAGGAATGACCGAGACGCAGCAAGTGCGCCATGCCTCCAACGCCGAAATCGCCGGCGAACTTCTCGACCTCGCGGGCAGGGCGGCGCTGGATGTGGGCTGCGGCGAGGGCCGCTTCACCCGAATCCTGGCCGAGCGCGCCGCTACCGTGACCGGTATCGACGTCAACCAGGTCGCCCTCGACCGGGCCGCCGCCGCATCCCCGGCCGGGGCGGCGCCGATCACCTGGCTCAACGCCCGGGCCGAGGATATGCCCTTCGACGACGCCAGCTTCGATATCGTGGTGTTCTCCAACTCGCTCCATCATGTGGCACCGGAAAAGATGGGTACCGCGCTTACCGAGGCCGCACGCGTGCTCAAACCCGGCGGCCAGCTTTACGTCATGGAACCGCTGGCCGAGGGCAGGTATGTCGAGGCCACCCGCCGGGTTAACGACGAGCGCGCCGTCCGCCACCAGGCCAAGGCGGCGGTCGACGCCGCGGGGGCCGCCCAATTTGCGCCGGTGACCGAGGTCTTTTTCTGCTCGCCCCGCGCCTATTCATCGTTCGAGGAATTCGAGGCCGAGCAAAGCGAACGCAGCGAGAAGCGCAAGGCGCTGCTCGCGGCCGATCGCGACGGCATCCGTGCCGCCTTCATCGCCGGCGCCCGCGAGGAGCACGGCAAGCTCGTCTTCGACCGCGTCTTCCGCGTCAACCTTTTGCGGAAGATAGAAACGTCCCATCCTTGAATGAGGGAAGGCTCAGACCATTTTTTTCGCCGCGGTGATAAAACGATTACATATTCCCATTTCCGATGATCGCCTTTGGGCTAAAGCCCGAAAGTGCAGCATGCCGTGAAAGAAAATACTTTTTGAACGATTACACTTTGCGCACTCGCTCCTCATGACCGACAGCTCTCCCCTAAAAATCCTAAGCACTGGTGCGCCTCCTGAGGGCCAGGTGGACTTTGGCCAACTCCTGCCATTGGTCCACGTTCACATTCCCAAATGTGCGGGCACCACGCTGGATCATATAATGATCGGCGTGGCGCGGGGGGCAGGCCGTCCAGGCGTCCGTCTCAGGGGGCCAATCTATCGTCAAGGGTTAGGGGAGAGAGGGTTACCCGATGCGTGGATAGCGGCGAAGGGCTTTCAATATCCTAAAGATTGGCTTTTCGTTTCGGGACATATTCCCTTTGGCTGTTTCCCCCCTTATCGAGGTACAGCAAACGAAGTCACCCTGATTCGAGATCCTCTCGCCCGGCTGATTTCCCATTACCGCATGGGTCTGCAAAGACAATACTGGGGGCCCAAGACACCGATCGAGGATTTGTTCAAGCAGGGGCTGTTGGTCGCCGACGCCATGGTACGCCAACTCAGTGGCGAGATTACCGGCGATAAACCTCTGGACGCGGCGAACATTGACTTGGCACTGAAAAATTTTGCGTCCATGAGATACAAGGGCCGTGTCGAGGATTTTGATTCGGTGATTGGATCCATTTTGGCGGACTACAACATACCCTTTCTCGCCTATCATAAATTCCAAATGGGCCGGCAAATCGATGAAAGCGAAACAGCTCGCTTATCTGCCGTTCTCAATCCGTATGTGGAGATCGACCGCGTCTTTTTTGATCGCGCCTCGGCGAATTGCATTAGCAATTCCCAGGTTCGAGAGGCTTCGCTGAACGAGATCCCGCCATCCGCGCCAATATTGTTGGTCAGCCCGCATCTTTCTTCCGAAGCCGATGAGGGACTCACATCAACTTTCGTATCGGTGCAAACGTTGGCGCAGATAGCCGTCCCTTGAGCCCAGACTGAAAATAAAGCGATCATTGACTTGCTGATCTGCACTGCCTCAGACCGATGACAGCGGCGGTGGGCTTGGCCTAAGATGGCTCCCGGCCAACCGAAGAAGGACGACCGCCATGGGCAGTGTCGACGCGGATGCGCATGTCATCGAATCCCCGCTCACTTGGGCGCACATCGCCGAGGAGGATGCGCGCCACACGCCGCTGATCCTCGACCAGACCTGGGGACCCAACCTCAAGGGTAACGCCGGGGGCCGTGCCACCCAGTACTGGCTGATGGACAACCGGGTGCGCAAGAAAGACAGCAATGTCGGCTTGGACACCAGCGTCGAATCCCGCGAGCTGCAGGACATTCAGGCGCGGATCGATCACATGGACTCCCTCGGCATCGACATCCAGGTGCTCTATCCGAGCGTCTTCCTGCGCCCGGCGGTCCGCACCGCCGCCGCCGAACTGGCCCTGGTCAAGGCCTATAACCGCTGGCTCGCCGATGTCAACGCCCATGCACCCGAACGCCTGCGCTGGGTCGCCCTGCCGCCGCTCCTGTCCCCGCCGGAGGTGATCCGCGCCGAGCTTGCCCGCGCCAAGGACCATGGCGCCTGCGGCATCTTCATGCGCGGCCTCGAATGGGACAAGCCGGTGGGCGACCCGACCTTCTTCCCGCTCTATGAAATCGCCGGCGAGCTCGATCTCGCGGTCTGCTTCCATTCGGGCAACAATTCGGCCGTGCATCACGACCTGTTCCTCGAGGACACCTCGTTCACCACCTTCAAACTGGCCGTCGTCGGCGCTTTTCACTCTTTGATCGAAAAGGACATCCCCGGCAAGTTTCCCGACCTGCGCTGGGGATTCGTCGAGGTCAGCGCCCAGTGGGTGCCCTATGTCTGCCACGACCTGCGCTACCGGCTCCTCAGGCTGGGGCGGTGCCCTCCCGACAGGCTCTTGGAGGAGAACCGGATGTTCGTCGCCTGCGAGGTGACCGATGACATCCCCTATATCCTGTCCTATGCCGGCGAGGGGCAAATCATGCTGGGCACCGATTACGGCCATCACGACCCGTCGACCGAGATCAACGCCTTCACCCTGATCCGCCAGCGTCCCGACCTCACCGCCGAACAGGTCGCCAAGATCACCGACGCCAACCCTCGGGCGCTTTACGGCATCGATTGAACCGCCCGATCACGATCGATCGGGCATCCCATTCGCCCTCTTCGGTGTGGCTCGGCACCGCGCGGGGCCCAGGCGCCGGAGCCGCCGGCCCGCCGGCGCTTTGCGACCGATCACTGTGCCTGATTTATAGAAGGGTTTTGCCATGAAAATTCCCGGCGGTTTCGACTCCCTTCGCCGCTGCCTCAGGATCCGGGATTTCAGGCTCTACATCATCGGCAACATCGCCCACGGAATCGGCGTCTGGGTGCTGCGCATGTCGATGGGCTGGCTCGCCTGGGAACTCACCGAATCGACCGCTTGGCTCGGCGGCATTGCCCTGGCGGAAACGGCGCCGACCCTGATACTCGCATTGATCGCCGGGACCATCGTCGACCGCGTCGACTATTTCAAGATGCTCAGGATCGCCCAGGCGCTGTCGATGCTGTTCGCGGCCACCCTCGCCGTCCTGACCCTGGCGGGGCTGATGAACATCTGGCTGCTGTTCTCCCTGACCCTGTTCCGCGGCTGCCTCATGGCCTTCAACCGACCCTCGCGCATGGCCTTGATCTACCCCCTGGTGGGCCGCGACCTGGTCGGCCCGGCGCTGGCCATCGGATCGATCATCTTCAACGGCGCCCGCTTCCTGGGACCGGCCCTGGGTGGCCTGATCGTCGTCGCCGCCGGGGTCGGCTGGGCCTTCGCGGCGACCGCCGGGCTGCTGTGCATCTACACCCTGGTACTGGCGATGATGCGCATCACCATCGAGCCGCAGAAGCGCGAGGAACGCTCGATGCTCAAGGAAACCATCGAGGGCGTCACCTATATCATGGCCCATCCGGGCATTCGCCTGCAGCTCGCCCTCCTGGTGGTGGTCGGGATGCTGGCCAGACCGGTGGTCGATCTGTTGCCGGGCTTCGCTGGACAGGTGTTCGCCAAGGGCGCCGACGGCCTGGCCATGCTGCTCAGCCTCCACGGCATGGGAGCGATGCTGGGCGCGGTATGGCTTGCCGCCCGGCCCTCGGGAATCGAGGGGATGACGCGGCTCAGCATCCTCAGCATGTTTTTCCTGGGCGCGGTCCTGATGGCCTTCGTCGCCACCGACATCTTCGCCGTCGCGCTGGTGTTCTCGGCGGCTCTGGGGACCAGCTTCATCATCCTCAACGTGTCCAATCAGACGCTGATCCAGTCGGCGGTCGACCCCGGCTTGCGCGGCCGGGTGATCAGCGTCTACGGCATGATCCTGCAGGGCGTCCCCGCCCTCGGCGCGCTGACCCTCGGCGCCATCGCCGAGCATATCGGCCTGCGCCTTCCGGTCTTCGTCGGCGGCGTGATCTGCATCGCCGTCTGGGGGCTGGCCTGGCGCAACCGTGCGGCGCTCAAACGCAGCCTCGAGACCGAGCCTGCCCAGCGCTGAGCCGCGCCGCCGGAACGGGCGGCTACTGGGCGGCGGCGCGTCCCGCCTCGAGCTGCGACCAGTAGTAGGTCTCCCGGCGCCGCATGTTGCCCTCGAACTCTTCCGAGAAATTGGGGGCGAGCGAACCGGTCACGTGCTCGTTGGCGGTGAGGGTATCGGACCACGCCTGGACCAGCGGGAAATCCGCGAGCAGCCCGGTTGCGAGCACTTCCTCGACGAGGCCGAAGCGGAACAGGAACGGCGCATAGGCTGCATCCACCAGGGACAGCGCCTCGCCGTTGAAATAGGGGCCGTCGTTGCCGCGTTCGCTGGCAAGGGCGTTCTCCAGCCGGGACACGGGCTTACGCGCACGATCAAGCCCCTCTTCCGCGGCCTCCTTGGTGGTGGCGTAGTTGATCGCGCTGAGCGCGCCCGCGAAGGTGGGAACGAAATCCGTCCACGCCCGGTTACGCGCCCGCTTGATCGGGTCGGCCGGATGCAGCCTGGGCTCGACGGTTTCGTCGAGGTATTCGGCGATGGCGTTGGATTCGAACAGGATCTCGCCATCGACCTTCAGCACCGGCACCTTGCCGTGGGGCGAGATCTCGAGGAACCAATCGGGCTTCTCGCGAAGATTGATGAAGGTGGCCTCATAGGGCACGTTCTTCGCCCGCAGCGTGATCGCCGCGCGCTGCACCCAGGGACAGGTATAGGCGCTGATCAACTCGTAGTGCTTGGCCATGGTTCCGTCCTCCCTGCGGAATGGTTTTTATCTCGGCCCTCCATACCACCGCGAGGGGGCCTCGTCAAAACGCATCCTCAAGCGGACCGGTAAGGCGATCGCCGCGCCGCACCGGAACGCGGCGGAGACGCCGGGATCAGGCGGCTGCGGACCAACTTCACTCCGGCTCGGCCATCGACCGCCAGCTGCGCAATTGCACGATCAGCGTCGCCATGAGGACGATCAGCACCGCATTGATGCCGACAACCGCCGCCCAGAACTGCCAGTTTTCGACCGTCAGGGCGAAGATTCGCTCGGCCGCGGCGATCGCCTCGGCCCCTTCCGCCGATCCGCGGGCGCGATAGGCGGTGACCACCAGATAAGCCACAGCGACGTCAACCGCCGCCAGCGCCAAGGCAAAGAGGACAACCACGCTGCGCAGCACTGGGATCGCAAAGCGCTTGCCGACCATCGGCCGCGGCGTGGTCAGGGCCTGACGCAACGGAGGGCGCGGCACGTCAGGGGTGCGGTGGCCCAGCACCTCCTCGATCAACCTGTCCCGGCGGCGAAGCACGGACAAGGCGAGGACCGCCACCGCCAAAACCGCGGCCACCATGAACCAGGGGATCGGCGTCTGGGTCTCGATCACGCCACTCATGAACGCCGCGGCAATCACGGCGATGGCAAGGAAACCTTCGACCAGGGTGCGCCATTGCAGCCGCTTGAGACCGGCAAACAGCCGATCCTTCTGGTCTGCCGATATGTCGTAGCCGGCGCTGAAGGCGGTCGGCCGGTAGACATAACGATCACCGCGCTTCTCGAAATAGAAGGCCTCGTTCCAAAACGACATCGGCGCACCGTCTGCCGGGGGACGCCCTTTCCGCGGCACCCCGGACCAACTAGCGAACTCCGCTCACTCGACGATGTGATAGACCGGGGCCTTCTCCATCGTCCACGTGCCGGTCTCGGCGTCGTAGCGGGACAGGGTGAAGCAGTGCCAGTTATCGTCGTCCAGCTTCATGTGGTCGCCCCGGTAGTAATAGCCCGGCCAGCGCGTCTCCTTGCGGAAAAGCGTGTGCTGCATGACGCTTTCCGATGCCAGCAGCCGGTGCTTGAACTCCCAGGTCCGTTGCAGCTGGTGCAGGTCCTCGGCGCCGATGTGATCGGAATCCTCCTTCAGCATCTCCATCAGTTCGAGACCGCGGGTGAGCAGTGGCTCGTTGGTCATGTAGTTGACGGAAATGCCACCGCAGTACTCGTCCATCAGTTTCTCGAGGCGCTGCAGAGCATGGAGCGGCAGGATGTAGCTGGGCGATACCGTCCCGGCGACGATCTCGTTGCGGCCGACCGTATAATTTTCCAGCGGCCGGAAGATCTCTTCCTCGAGAAGCTTGATCTCGGCCTCGTCGACTTGCGGTTCGTCGCCCATGTCGTTCATGTAATTGACCGCCGCCTTACCGGCGATGCGACCCTCGGTGAAGGAACCGGAGGAGAACTTATGCGGGGTGCCGCCGCTGGCATCACCGCCCCCGAACAGCCCGTCGACGGTCATCATCCGGTTGTAGCCCCAGCGGTATTCCGGCGGCGCGTAATCTTCCGGACCGCTCGCCCAGGCGCCGGAGCAGGTGGCATGGGACCCCATGACGTAGGGCTCGGACGTCGTCAGTTCGGGATTGATCTCCTTGGGGTCGATGTTCTGCGACGCCCAGACCACGGCCTGGCCGATGGTCATGCCGAGGAAGTTCTCCCAGCCCACGGTCTCCTTATGCGGGTCCTGGAAGGCCTCCTTGGTCACCATGCGGATCGGCGCGCCCCCATTGGCAACCTCGCGCAGAAGGGCGTGGTTGCGCAGGCAGGTCGGCACCGGCGTGCGGTCGACGTAGTCGCCCACCAGGTCCTTGGTGTCGTCGTACCACTTGGACTCGTACTCTTCGCCGTAGGCGTTCTGGGTGTAGGTATGCAGATGCAGGAAGTAGGCGCCGACCGGCCCGTAGCCGTCCTTGAACCGGGTGAGGACGATGCGGTTCTCCATCTGCGTCATTTTGGCGCCGACCTGGATCGGCAGGCCGTAGGCCGACGCGCTCGACCACGGCGCATACCAAGTCCGCCCCATGCCCTCGCCGACCGCGCGCGGCTTGAAGATGTGCGAGGCGCCGCCGGCCGCGACGATCACCGCCTTCGCCTTGAACACGTAGAAATCGCCCGTGCGGACATTGAAGCCGACGGCCCCGGCGACCCGGTTGCGGTTCTGCTTGTCCATCAACAGATGGGTCACCATGATCCGATTGTAGACCTCGGTGGCGGCCTTGCGCGCAGCCTCGGCGACGATCGGCTTGTAGCTCTCGCCGTGGATCATGATCTGCCATTTGCCTTCGCGCTGATAGCGCCCGGTTTCGGGGTCGCGCATGATCGGCAGGCCCCATTCCTCGAATTTGTGGACGGTGGAATCGACGTGGCGTCCGATATCGTAGGCGAGGTCCTCGCGCACCAGCCCCATGAGGTCGTTGCTGGCGTAGCGCACGAAATCTTCCGGCTGGTTCTCGCCCCACTGCATGCCCATGTAGCAATTGATGGCGTATAGGCCTTGCGCGACCGCGCCGGAGCGCTCGATATTGGCCTTCTCGACGCAGACGACCTTGAGGTCGCGCCCCCAGAACCGGGATTCGTAGGTCGCCCCGCAGCCCGCCATGCCGCCGCCGATGACGAGGACGTCCGCCTCCACGCGAATGGTCTTCCTGCCGCCGAACAGCCCCATCAGTCGGTTCCTTGGCGGAACTTATCCGCGGTGATCGCCGGCAGGCCGCCATCGATGTTGAGCGCGTCGGGCTCGTGGGCGAGCTCCTGGCTCTTGAAATCGTCCGCACTCGGGGTGTCGTATTCTTGCGGCGGTTTGATCGACCCCCATGGGGTTGTGCGGATCGGCGATTCGAAATTCTTCTCGCGCCCGTCGCGGAACTTGATCTTCCAGGAGATGGTCCCTTTCTCCTCTTCGCGGAGCGCCCGCACGCTGTGGCCGAGCGGCGCGAAGTCCGCGTAACCGCGGGCATCGATGGCGTGTTGCGGACAGGCCTTGACGCAGGAATAGCATTCCCAACACATGTTGGGCTCGATGTTGAGGGCACGGCGGTAGGTGCTGTCGATATGCATGATGTCCGAGGGACAGATATCCACGCAATGGCCGCAGCCGTCGCAACGGGTCATGTAAACGAATGTGGGCATCGATGTTCCTTATCTCGTAAACCGCGCGTTCATGACGGAGATCAATCAGTAATTACGGGGCAATTCGCGGGCGCTGCCGAAGGTTTCCGGCTTGTCGGCCGGGGCCGGCAGGTTGCTGCGCGAACCGTTCGCGTCTTCCACCCGATGCTGGAACGCCGCCGCGGGCTTATAGAACATGTGCGAGAATTTGGACCACGGGACCGAGCCGAAAAGCACCGTCGTGGCGATCAGGTAAAGCCCGAGGAACAGGCTGGACCACGCGCTTCCGGTCGCCTGCACGATCGCCCAGATCAGGCCAAAGGTCACGCTGGCAAGCAACGACAGGATGAACAGGTCGGCACGGACGACGCGCAGAGGTGAATTCCCTTCTGCCGCCACGTCGACCCGGATGAAGAACCAGAACCAGTAACCGCCGAGGCACACCATCAGCGCGCCCACGTACCACAGGCCGGCGACGATAGCCGGGGTCGGCGTCGCCGGAGTCGGATACCAGAACACCATGATTGCAGTGGTGACCGCGTAGGCGATAAAGCCGTACATGGTGAGCAAATGGGCGATCCTCCGCCGCATGTTGCAAAATTCACCCGACGCCGCGACGTCCACCACGGCGGTCTGGATCGCCAGCGACGCCAGTTCCCCGGCGCCGACATGCCGCGTCCCTTTGTCCCTTGCCTTCTGCCAATTCTCGAAGAAGTACCTGGCGCTCTTCTTGTGAAACATATCGAACAGCGTGCCACCCGCCACCAGGATCACCATCACGATGACATAAGTCTGCATGACGGCGGGCGGGATCGACGCCGAAAGCTCGGCGAAGGGATTGCTGGTGAACATGAACTTCCCCTAATTCAGCCGGCCGTGGTCCGGCGCTCCCATGACGGCTTTTTTCTCGATCAGCCCCATTTAAGACAGACTATCCTATATAAGACAGTCCATATGAATAGGTCGTTCCAACGTGAATGTCGAGGGAACGAATGAAGAAAAAAGGAAGGTAGGGTTTTTTATGTCGAAACTGGTCCCGCCTCATGGGGGCGGCGCACTTGAGCCTCGGCTTATCGGGACCGGCCCCGAGGCCGAGGGGCAACGCGCAGAGGAGTTGAAACGCGCCGCCGGCCTGCGGGCGGTGCCCATGACCAGCCGCGAGACGTCGGACCTGGTGATGCTGGGGATCGGCGCCTATACGCCGCTTGCCGGATTCATGGGGCATGACGACTGGCGCGGAAGCTGCCTCGACATGCGGCTCGCGGACGGCACCTTTTGGCCGATTCCGATCACCCTGTCCTGTGACCGGGACCGGGCGGACGCTATCGCCGCGGGCGAGGAGGTGGCTTTGGTCGACGAAGAAACGGGCCAGATCATGGCAGTGATGGATGTCATCGATCGCTACACCATCGACCGCGAGCTGGAATGCGCCGAGGTTTTTCGCACCACCGACCCGGCGCATCCCGGGGTCACCAAGGTCATGGCCCAGGGCGAGGTCAACCTGGCCGGACCGGTGCGGGTCTTGAGCGAGGGTCCCTACCCGCAGGACTACGCGGGCTTGTACCTACGCCCGGCGGAGACCCGCGCGCTCTTCGCCGAACGCGGCTGGTCGCGGGTGGCCGCCTTCCAGACCCGAAACCCCATGCACCGCAGCCACGAGTACCTCGCCAAGATCGCCATCGAGATCTGCGACGGTCTCTTGATCCATCAGGTGTTGGGCAAGCTGAAGCCCGGCGACATTCCTGCCCATGTCCGCACCCAGGCGATCGATGCTTTGGTCCAGAACTACTTCCGGCCCGATACGGTGATCCAGGCCGGCTATCCCATCGAGATGCGCTACGCGGGACCGCGGGAGGCCCTGCTCCATGCGCTCTTCCGCCAGAACTTCGGCTGCTCCCACCTGGTGGTCGGCCGCGACCACGCCGGGGTCGGAGATTATTACGGGCCCTTCGATGCCCACCATATCTTCGACACCCTGGACCCGGGAAGCCTCGAGACCGAAGCGTTGAAGATCGACATCACCTTCTACTGCGACATCTGCCAGGGCACCGCCACCGGTCGCACCTGTCCCCACGACGAATCCCATCGCCTGGCGATCTCAGGCACCCGGCTCCGGGAGATGTTCGCCAAGAACGAGCCCATCCCCGCCGCCTTCAGCCGCCCCGAGGTGCTCGAGGTGCTGCGCGCCTATTATGCCAGCCTGGATTGACATTGGCGCCTGAGCGCGAGCACGCGGAGAACCTCTCGACAGGGCCGCGGCCTGCGGCTACTTTGCCCACTCCCGCCCTTGAAGCCCGCGTTCCGGCGCTTATCTCGTGGCCCCAGCGGAGACCAGCTGCATGATCATCGCCCAGATCAGCGATACCCACATCCTGGCGCCGTCCTCGGACCAGGCCGAGGGCGCCCTGCGCGCCGAGGCCCTGCGGCGCTGCATTGCCGATATCAACCGCCAGGCGGCCGATGTGGTGGTCCATACCGGAGACAGCGTGCACCACGGGATGGCCGAGGAATATACCCACCTGCGCCAGATCTTGGATGGCCTGGACGCGCCGGTGTTCCTGGTTCCGGGAAATCGCGACCGGCACGAGGCGCTTCGTGCCGCGTTCGACCACCACGCCTATATGCCGCGGACCGGCGATTTCTTCCACTATGCGATCGAAGACCATCCGATCCGCCTTCTCGCCCTCGATTCGGTCGGCGCCGGAGAACGGAAGGGCGTGTTCTGCGCCGAGCGGCTCGCCTGGCTGGACGATACCCTGGCCCGGGAACCCAACCGGCCGACGGTCCTTTTCATGCATCACCCGCCGTTTGATATCGTCCCCCATTACGTCGGCGGCTACCGGTGCCAACAGGACGCCGCGGACCTGGCCGCGGTGGTCAGCCGCCATCCCCAGGTCGTGCGGTTGTTGTGCGGCCATGTCCACTGCTTACACCGCGAAGTTTGGGGCGGGACCAGTGCGACCACCATGCCTAGCGTCGCCGTCGACTTGCGCAAGGGGGTCGACGCGGCGATCGAAGACGCGCCCCTCTATGTCCTGCACGTCGCCGGGCCGGGCGGCGGCCTCGAAACGCATCTCCGCGTGGTGAGCCACTGATATCCTTGCAGGCACGGAGACGCGGCGCCACCGCCCGCCTTCGGCAGGGGCCTCGCGCCTCTCGAGGCCTGGGTTAACCAAACATTTGCCAATTGCTGTGACACTGCTCTCATCTGGGGCGCCTAAATCTGGCGCCCCTTTGCGTTTTTTAAGGAGCCCCAGCGATGCAGACGGCGCCCGATACGGTGGTGATGATCGAGGACAGCCCGACCGAGGCGCGGCTGGCGCTATCCTACCTCGAAGGCGAGAACTGCCGGATTGTCCACGCTGCCAGCGGCGCAGCCGGACTGCGATGCCTCGCCCGCGAGCGGCCGGCGGCGGTGCTCCTCGACCTCGGCCTGCCCGATATCGGCGGCCTCGAGGTGCTGGAACGGCTGGGCGATTGCAAGCCGATGCCGCTGGTGATCGTGATCACCGCCGAGGCCGGGATCGATACCGTGATCGCCGCCATGCGTCTCGGCGCTTTTGATTACCTGGTCAAACCGTACGGCGCCGAGCGGTTACGCATCACCCTGCGCAACGCTCTCGACCACCACCGCCTGAGCAACCTGGTGCAAAGCTATCGCGCCCCCTATGAGGGCGGCTTCTTCGGCATGGTCGGCAATTCCCCGGCGATCCAGGCGGTCTACCGCACCGTCGAGGCCGCTGCCGTGTCCTCGGCGACGGTGTTCATCACCGGCCAAAGCGGCACCGGCAAGGAGCTTTGCGCCCGCGCCATCCACTTGGCCAGCCCACGGCGCCAGGGCCCGTTCGTGACCCTCAACTGCGCCGCTATCAGCAAGGACATCATGGAGGCGGAGATCTTCGGCCATGTCAAAGGCGCCTTCACCGGCGCCGGCCGGAACCGCAAGGGTGCCGCAGAAGCGGCCGAGGGCGGGACCTTGTTCCTGGACGAGGTGTGCGAGACGGACCTCGTCCTGCAGGCTAAACTTTTGCGTTTCGTCCATTCGGGGCATTTCCGCCGGGTCGGCGAAAGCACCGAACGCCGGGCCGACATCCGCTTTGTCTGCGCGACCAACAGGGACCCGGCCGAAATGGTCGCCCGCGGCCTCTTCCGCGAGGACCTGTATTACCGCCTCCACGTGATTCCCATAGAGATGCCGGCGCTCACGCGGCGGGGCGACGACGTCTTGATGCTCGCCCGCCACTTTCTGAGGACGTTCTCCGCCGAGGAAGGCAAGAAGTTTCAGGACTTTACTCCCGAGGCGGAGGCCGCCATCGCCGCCTATGCCTGGCCCGGCAACGTGCGCGAATTGCAGAACGCCCTGCGCAAGGCCGTCGTTCTCAACGCCGGCGCAACCATGACCGCCGAAATGATCGACCTCGGCCCCGAGGCCCCACCGGAGGCACCGCGCGCGAACGCCCCGGCTGAAGCGCACTGCCGGTTGGCGCCCGTGGGGGACAAGGGCGGCAGCGTTCGTCCCCTGCGCGAGGTCGAACGGATGGCCATCGAGGATGCCCTCGCCCTCTGCCAAGGCAACGTCACCCTGGCGGCGCGGCTGCTGGACGTCAATCCCTCGACCATCTACCGCAAACAGAAGGCCTGGCACGCCGGGTAGACGGATAGGGGCGCCGCCCCGCCACGGCTCCAATCCCGGGAGACCTGACGCTTAAAAAGTGTTCAACTGAGAATTTATGCCTAAAATTTAGCCATAAATTGCTGGCGGAGCCATGTTTTTTCCAAGGATGTGCCAGCAATGCACTTCCCAAGCCATTGATTTCTGGTGATAATTAAATAAGAGTTTGGACGGGTACAATTGGCCCAAGGATTGCTAAGAAAGATTTATGGCAAGCCTGTGGTGGGTTTTTGACGCGGGGCCCAGTGCGTCGATATTCCGAACCGTGGCTTGCGAAGGCCCGTAAATTTTTTGTTGCAACACGAAGGAACGAACCGATGAAACGAACAATGATGGCAGCTCTCGCCGCGGTGGCGATCGCTTTTAGCTTTAGCGCCAAGGCAGCAGAGCTGATTTCGGAGAAGGACGTCAACGGCAAGATCAGTGCCAATGTCGGCATGGTGACGGAATACTTCTTCCGCGGCATTACCCAGACCGACAAGAAGCCCGCCGTCCAGGGCGGACTGGATTTCGCCCATAACTCGGGGATCTATATCGGCACCTGGGGATCCAATGTCGATTTCGACGCCGGCACCGAGGAAACCATTGAGGTCGATCTCTATGGCGGATGGTCCGGCGAGTTGGGAAGCTCCAAGGTCACGTTGGATGTCGGCGCGATCTATTACTGGTACCCCGGATCCAACGGGCCCAGCGGCCCGCCTGCCACCGACTACGAATTTTGGGAAGTCTATGCCGGACTGAGCAAGGATTTCGGTTTCGCCAGCGCCAGCGCCAAACTGAGCTATAGCCCGGACTACTTCAACGAATCCGGTGACGCCACCTATGTCGACGTCAGCGTCGACGTTCCCGTGGGCAAGTATTTCACCCTCAACCTGCATGGCGGCTATCAGTGGATCGACGATAACACCCAGTTCGGCGCCGACGACTACTTCGACTATCTGGTCGGTGTCTCGTTCTCGCTGATCGGTCTCGACTTCCAGGTCGCCTGGGTCGGCACCGACCTCGACGACAGCGGTTCCAGCGGCTCCTCGACCTGCTTCAGAGACAGCTGCGACGCTCTGATCGCCTCGGTCTCCAAGTCGTTCTAGGCCGCGTAGAAGCCCAATTCTTGATGGAAAGGCCGTCCTTCCGCCGATGGCGGAGGGGCGGCTTTTCTCATCCCGATCGCTGTACCCGACCGGCCATGTCGGCAACCATCGCGCAGGTTCGGTTTGACAAGCGATAGGCATCCGACTACCCGTTGATCCCATCGATGGGGTGCCACTCCAGCACGTCAGGGGGAAGGCTTGCAGGATTCGGTGGGAACAGCGGACGATGGCGATAACGGCAACGGAACGCTTTCCGTCTCCTTGACCGTCTTTTTCGCCACCGTCTCAGGGCTCGGCT
>JAWWBR010000032.1:0-27201 GCA_033720855.1 Alphaproteobacteria bacterium | reverse complement strand
CGGGAATGGCGATAGGCCCGCTGATGGTGCCGGTCGCGGGCAGCCTGCCCGCCGAGGCGAGCAGCGGCGCGGGCTGGCCCTGCTCGCGCCGGTCCTTGCCGGCGGTCAGAAAGATCGGCGCCGCGCCGGTATAGGCCGGTGGCGTGATCCAGATGTCGACCACCGCGGGCCCCTTGACGGCGCCGCCGATTCCCGGCGCCAATGCCCTGGCGATGCGGTTGACGCCATCGCCCCAAGCCACGGTAATGGCGATGGCCAGGATCACGACCAGCAGACCGCGCAACGCCCAGGGGTCGCGCCGTGCCAGCCCGGGAGAGGGGAAGCCCACGCGCAGGCCGCGGATCTTCTCGATCATCTGTAAGCGATGCATCCGCCACAGGATTCGCGTTGCCGGATCGTCGCCGCCGCTAGCCAGGCGGTCACGCAGCAGGGAAAGCGGCCGGTGGAGGAGTCCGGTGGCGCTTTCGATCCGCCGCCGGCCGGCATTGGCGCCGGGAACCGCCAAGGCCCGGGCGGCGCGCCACAGGGCATAGATGAGTGCGCCGCCGAACAGCGCCAGGACGCCGCTGTGCAGCCATTGAGGCAGCCAAGGCAGGATGTCGAACAGGGCGAGGGTCAAAAAAGCGCCGCCGATGCCCACCGCTGGCCACAATGCCGGCCACAGGCGTTCCCACGCCAACGCCGCGCGGGCGACCGCCAGCTTCCAGCCGAGGTGCTTGAGCTCGCGGGTGGTCTCTTCGGATATGGCGTCCGGCCCGATGGGGTCGGTTGATTCGTGTCCAACGTCGGTCATGGCATGCCGAGCCTTATCAACGCGGCCCACAGGGACCGCGGCGTTACCGGCTTCTCCTTCCCCTCCCTCAGAGTCCGGGTGCCGGCGCCCGGTTATTGGGACTGGTCGCCCAACCAGTCGGGAATCCGGTCCATCCCCAACAAATCCGCCAAGTCCTGGCGGGACCGGATGACCGAAAGGGCGTCATCCTTGACCATCACTTCGGCGACCAGCGGCCGCGTATTGTAAGTCGAAGCCATGGCTGCACCATAAGCTCCGGCCGAGCGAATCGCCAGAAGATCGCCGCATGATAGCACGGGAAGGCGCCGATCACGTCCAAAAATATCGGCCGTCTCGCAAACCGGCCCAACAACGTCGACAACCGCGGTCGGCCCGCCTTCCGCGGGTTCGGTGACCGGCACGATGCCATGCCAGGCGTCGTAAATGGCCGGGCGCATGAGGTCGTTCATGCCGGCGTCCACCACGACGAAGCTTTTGCCCGTGCCCTTCTTGACGTAGAGCACGCGGGTGAGAAGGATGCCGGCATTGCCGGCGATCAGGCGACCGGGCTCCAGCACCACCTCGACGCCGAGGTGACCCGTGGTCTCCTTGACCAGGGCCGCGTAGGCGGCGGGCGTCGGCGGCACTTCGTCCCGATAGGGAATGCCGAGCCCGCCGCCGAGGTCGATCCGCCGGATGTCGTGACCCTCGGTGCGCAGCCTCTCCACCAGTTCGGCGACCAGGGAAAAGGCGTCGCCGAAGGGCGCAAGATCGGTCAACTGCGAGCCGATATGAACCGCCACCCCGACCACGTCGATGCCGGGCAGCGCCGCCGCCCGGGCGTAGATCTCGGGTGCCCGGCTCAGGTCGATGCCGAACTTGTTCTCCTTGCGCCCGGTGGTGATCTTCTCGTGGGTCTTGGCGTCGACGTCGGGGTTGACGCGCACCGCGATGGGCGCGGTGATGCCGCGCGCCGCCCCGATCTCCGAGATCAGTTCCAGTTCGGGTTCTGATTCGACGTTGATCTGTCCGACCCCGGCCTCCAGCGCCAAGGCGATCTCGGCTCCCGACTTCCCGACCCCGGAAAAAACGATCTTGGGCGCCGGCACCCCGGCCGCAAGGGCGCGGCGCAACTCACCTTCGGACAGCACGTCGGCCCCCGCCCCCTGGCGCGCAAGGGTGGTGATCACGGCCTGGTTGGAATTGGCCTTGACGGCATAGCAGATGGTCGCGTTCTGGCCGGCAAAGGCCTCGGCGAAGGTCCTGTAGTGGTGGACCAGGGTCGCCGTCGAATAGACGTAGGCGGGCGTTCCCGCGGCCTCGGCGATGCGGGTGAGCGGCACGTCTTCGGCATGCAATTGCCCGTCGATATAGCTGAAATGGTCCATGGCTGGCCGTCTCGGGGGCCGCCCCGGAGTCGAGGCGGGGCGCTGGCGGGTTAGTAACTCTTGGGATCGGGATAGGGTCGCGGGAAGTCGCTTTCCTTCGCCCCCGGAGGCGGCTCCGGATCGCCCTTCTTGCCGCAGGCGGCAATGCCCAGGCCGAGGCCGAGCGCCACCAGTACGGCAACGGCCCCGCGCGCCGCCCGTTTCCTCAGGTGCTGGACATCGTCTCGTGCCACCATGATCCGTTCCGTCTCGGGCTCCATCTCCCGCACTATAGCGCGTCAGCGACGCCGTGGCGCGGAATTCGCCGGTTTGAGGAAGCGCTTGCGCGCGGCCTTGACCGCCGCCCGCACCCGTTTTGGCGCAGTGCCGCCGAGGCTCACGCGGCTGGCCGCCGAACGCTCGGCCCCAAGGACCCCGAACACCTCGGCGGTGATCCGCGGCTCGATCGCCTGCATCTCTTCGAGGCTGACTGCGTCCAAAGGCAGCCCCTTCTTCTCGGCGAGCCCGACGATGCGCCCCGAGACGCCATGGGCGGCACGAAAGGTGAGCCCGGCCTCGCGCACCAACCAGTCGGCGAGGTCCGTTGCCGTCGCGTAGGCGCCGTCGGCAGCCGCCTTCATGGCCGCGGTGTCGACCGTCATGTCGCCGATCATCCCGGTCATGACCTCGACCGAGAGGGCCAGGGTGTCGGCGGCCTCGAACACCGGTTCCTTGTCTTCCTGCATGTCCTTGGAATAGGCCAGCGGCAACCCTTTCATCACCACCGAAAGCGCGGTCAGCGCACCGATCACCCGGCCCGCCTTGGCGCGCACCAGTTCGGCGCCGTCGGGGTTGCGCTTCTGCGGCATGATCGAGGAGCCGGTGGAAAACGCGTCGGACAGGCGGATGAAGGCGAAGCGCTCGGAACTCCAGACCACCAGCTCTTCGGCCAGGCGCGAAAGGTGAGAGGCGGAGATCGCCGCCGCGGCCAGGAACTCGAGGGCGAAATCCCGGTCCGAGACGGCGTCCAGCGAATTGGCCATCGGCCGGTCGAAACCGAGCGCCTTGGCCGTCGCCCGCCGGTCGATGGGAAACGACGTGCCGGCAAGTGCGGCGGCCCCGAGCGGGCATTCGTTGGCCCGCGCCCGGGCATCGGAGAACCTGCCGCGGTCGCGCCCGAACATCTCCACATAGGCCAGCAGATGGTGGCCCAAGGTCACCGGTTGCGCGGTCTGCAGGTGGGTGAAGCCGGGCATCAGGGTGGCCGCGTGTTCCTCGGCGCGCGCGATCAGCGCCGCTTGGAGGTCCATCAGCGCGGCATCGATCCCGTCGATGGCGTCGCGCACCCAGAGGCGGAAATCGGTCGCCACCTGATCGTTGCGCGAGCGCGCGGTGTGCAGCCGCCCGCCGGCCTCGCCGACAAGCTCGGTCAGCCGCGCCTCGACGTTCATATGGATGTCTTCGAGCGCCGCGCGGAAGCGGAAGTGCCCGTTCTCGATCTCCTTGGCGACGGCCTTAAGACCCCTGAGGATGGCGCGGCCGTCCTTGGCCGGGATGATCTTCTGCGCCATCAGCATGCGGCAATGGGCCTCCGAGGCGGCGATGTCCTGGCGCGCCAAACGGCGGTCGAAGCCGATCGAGGCGTTGATGCGCTCCATGGCTTCCGCCGGACCGGCGCCGAAACGTCCGCCCCAAAGCCTGTTGGCAGGGCGCCGCGGCTTGCTATTGTTGTCCTTTGCCATCGCATGACCCCTGGGGTGAGAGTGATTTTCCCAAACGCGAGAATTTCGGCGGGCGCAGGCCGCTGGGCCGTCCTCCTGGTTATCGGCGCCGCCGTCTGTGCCGGAATCCTATACCCGCCGCCGGCGCCGCCGCCGACAGCCGGGCCGTCGATCAGAGGGGAAATACAACACTTCCGCCTGTTGCGAAACCCCCGCCGGGCCCCCAACGCCCCGTTCCAGGACGCGGGCGGCCGGTGGCGGACCATCGCCGAATTCAGGGGAAAGGTGGTTTTGGTCAATTTCTGGGCCACCTGGTGCGCCCCCTGCCGCCGGGAGATGCCGGCCCTCGACCGCCTGCAGAGGGCCTACGGCGGCCGCGGTTTCGTGGTTCTCGCGCTGTCCCTCGACCGTACCGGGCGCCGGGCGGTCGAGCCGTTCTACCGGGAGATTGGGCTCAACAGCCTGGACATGTATTTCGACCCCGGCGGCCGCGCCCAGCGCGCCTTTGGCATTTCCCTCTTCCCTACCAGCGTGCTGATCGATGCGCGCGGGCGCGTGGTGGGGCGGCTCGAAGGGCCGGCGGAATGGATGGCGCCGGAGGCCCGGGCGCTGATCCGCCACTACCTTCGCAAGCGGCGTTAGGGGTTCACCCGCTCCGCAGCCACGGGCGCCTTCCAGGTGATCGCGAGCGGGCCGAGCGCCGTCCCGGTGGCCTCGGTTTCGGCTTCGGGCAGGATCGCGGTATCGGGCCAGAGGCCCGTCTCGAGCGCCCGGGCATAGGCCTCGGGCAGGCCGGCGGCGCGCATCTTCTCCGCCTGGGCCCGGTGGTCGTAGTCGAGCGCCCGATGGGCGATGGCGATGACGCCCGCGGCACAGGAGATGTGCCCGTACCAGACCCGGGGCGTGCCATCGTTGGCGGGCAGGCCCAAGGCACCGGGGTTGTGCCACAGGCGATCACCGATATCGGTGGTGAAGGGCAGGCCGGCATGGCCGGCGATCACCACGTCTGCACCGAGGGCCGCCGTCTCCTCCGTCAGGCCTACGCGGTCGCTCGCGAACAGGTAGCGGTTGATGCGCCGTGCGCCGCCATGGATGACGGCGAAGCGGGTACCGCCCATGGTGAAGACAAGGCGGCGCGGCAGCGTCTCCATCCAGGCGCGCAGGTCCGCCCCGATTTGGCTGCGGGCGAATCCGTACCACTCTGCGGCCAGCAGATCGCAGGCGCTACCGGTAACGAAATCGCAGCCGCAATCCTCGGCGCCGGCGGCCACCGCTTCCTCGCAATTGCCCATGACCACATGGATGCCGGCATCGCGCAAGCGGGCGGCGCAGGCCGCGGGATCGGCGCAATAGGCGACGGTGTCGCCGGTCGAGAGCATTTGCCGAGGCGCGATGCCCTCCCGTTTCGCGGACTCCATCAGGGCATCGAGCGCATCGAGGTTGCCGAGCGGCCCGCCGAAGACGATCAGCGGCCCGTCGACCGGACCGAGGTCGGCCACCGGCTCCAGCAGCGGGGCGCGGTCGGCGGCCATGGCGGACCCGAAATCAGCCCTTCTTGGCGGCGGTGAGCGCCGCCTTGAGTTCGGGCAGGACCGTGAACAGGTCGCCGACGATGCCGTAATCGGCCACCTGGAAGATGGGCGCGTCCTCGTCCTTGTTGATGGCGACGATGACCTTGCTGTCCTTCATGCCCGCCAGGTGCTGGATGGCGCCGGAGATGCCGACGGCGATGTAGAGCTCGGGCGCGACGATCTTGCCGGTCTGGCCGACCTGGAAGTCGTTGGGCACGAAGCCGGCGTCCACCGCCGCCCGCGAGGCGCCGACGGCGGCGCCCAACTGGTCCGCGATCTCCTCGAGAAGGGCGAAGTTTTCACCCGACTGCATGCCGCGGCCGCCGGAGATCACCACCCGGGCGGAGGTCAGCTCGGGCCGCTCGGAGGCGGAAAGCTCCGCACCGACGAAGCGCGACAAGCCGTCGTCGGTGGCCGCCGCCAGGTCTTCGATCGGCGCCTCGGCGCCGCCCGGGGCGGCCTTCTCGAAGGCGGTGGCGCGTACGGTGACGACTTTGACCGTGTCCTTCGAGCGCACCGTCTCCAGCGCATTGCCGGCATAGATCGGGCGCACGAAGGTCTCGGCGTCCACCACCTCCTGGATGTCGGAGATCTGCTGGCTGTCGATCATTGCCGCCAGGCGCGGGGCGGCGTTCTTGCCGAAGGTGCTGGCGGGAAAGAGGATATGGCCGAAGGTGTCGGCGAGCGGCGCCAGCAGTGCTGAAAGCGCCTCCGCCGACGGGTTTTCGTAGGCGGCATCGTCCGAGATCAAGACTTTGGCGACGCCGTCCAGGCGGGCGGCGTCCTCGGCCGCCCCGCGGCAGCCCGACCCCGCCACCAGAACGCTGACGTCACCGGCACCGGCGGCGGAAAGCGCGCCCGCCGCGGTGATGGTCGAAAGGCTGGCCGGGGCCAGCGCCGTGCCGTCGTGTTCCGCGACAACCAGGACCGCCATCAGATCACCCCCGCTTCGTTGACCAGCTTATCGACCAGCTCCTCGGCGGTCTCGAGCTTGATCCCGGCCTCGCGGGCGGGCGGTTCGGCGACCGAGAGCACCTCCAGACGGGGCGAAATATCGACCCCGAGCTCATCGGCGGTAAGCTGATCGATGGGCTTCTTCTTGGCTTTCATGATGTTGGGCAACGTCGCATAGCGCGGCTCATTCAGCCGTAGGTCGGTGGTCACCACCGCCGGCATCCTGAGCGCCACCGTCTCGAGCCCGCCGTCGACCTCGCGGGTGACCCGGGCGGTGTCGCCTTCGATCTCGATCTTCGAGGCAAAGGTGCCCTGGGCCCAGCCGAGCAGCGCCGCCAGCATCTGGCCGGTCTGGTTGCAGTCGTCGTCGATGGCCTGCTTGCCGAGGAGCACGAGGCCGGGCTGCTCGCGCTCGCAGACCGCCTTCAGAAGCTTGGCCACGGCGAGCGGCTCGAGGCGCTGGTCGGTGACGATGTGGAGCGCCCTGTCGGCGCCCATGGCAAGCCCCGTGCGCAGGGTCTCCTGAACCTGCTGCGGACCGGCCGAGACCAGGACCACCTCGTCGGCAATACCGGCTTCGCCCAGCCGCACCGCCTCCTCGACGGCGATTTCACAGAAGGGGTTCATGGCCATCTTGACGTTGGCGGTCTCGACACCGCTCCCGTCCTGGCGGACCCTGACCTTGATGTTGGCGTCGATGACGCGTTTGACGGCGACGAGGACTTTCATCGGGCTCCCTTCGCGATGCTTAGAAATGCGGGGGCAAGGTATAGCGGGCGCGGGGGCGGGTCAACGGCACCGGCGGCGGCCGGCCGTGCGCTCAGGGTGCCGCGCCCCAGGCGACCTGATAGATCGGCGGCAAATGGGCGGCGAGTTGACGCCAGCGGGTGCCGCCCGCCTCGCCGAGCCACAGGTGGCCGGTGGTCGAGCCCATCACCAGCCGGTCGCCGGTTTCATCGACGTCGAGCCCCTGCCGATAGACCAGGTCGAAGCAATCCTCCTGAGGCAGGCCGTCGGCAAAGACCTCGAAGGAGGCGCCGCCATCGGAGGTCCGCATCACCACCATACGCCGGTCGACCGGGTAGCGGAACTCGTCCTTGACGGCGGGGACGAACCAGGCGGTGTCCGGGTCCTCGGGGTGGGCGGCGACGGCGAAACCGAAACGGGACGGCGCCTCGGCCGTGATTTCGGCGAAGGTGCCCCCGCCGTCGGTGGAGCGGAAGATGCCGTTGTGGTGCTGGCACCAGACGATGTCGGGGGCGGCCAGGCACTGGGCCAGGCGGTGGGGGTCCTGGACGATGGGATCGAAGGCGCGGTCGGGCGGCATATAGGCGTTGCGCAGGCCGCTGCCGACGGACCAGGCGGTGCCGTTGTCCTCGGTGGTCCAGACGCCGCCCGAGGAAATGCCGACGGTGATCCTGGCGCTCGCGCGCGGGTCGACCAGGATGGAATGGATGCCGGGACGGTCGTAGCCGCCGCCGAACCAGCCCTCGCGGCTGGGATCGTTCCACAGTACTTCGTTGAGCGCCCAGCTTTCGCCCCTGTCGCGGCTCACGAACAGGCCGCCGGGGATGGTGCCGGCCCACAGCGTACCGGGCTGATCATTGCCGCCCGCCGCGAGCGCCCAGATCAGCTCGACGCTCGGGCCCTCCCTCTTGGGCGGCCAGTCGCCGCTCATCGGGTCCGGCGGGGGCTGGTCCTTTTCCTCATCGAAGGCGGGGGCGGCGATCTCGGTCCAATTCGCCCCGCCGTCGTCCGAGCGGTGCAGCTTGACCCCGAAATGCCCCAGGTTGAGGGCGGCATAGACGGCGCCGTCGCGCCCGTCCACCAATACGGCGGAGACCGGGTCGCCGGGGAAGGCGGGTTCGCCGAGGCGCCAGTCGCGGCCCTCCGGCGTGACGGTGAACAGCCCCTTGCGGCTGGCGACGTGAAATTGCTGCATGTTCCCTACCCCCCGCTGAGCGCCTGGAAGACGAAGACCTCATCCCCCTCGGCGACCGGGTCGCTCAGCCGGTCGCGATCGGCCACCGCGTCATTATTGACGAAAATATTGACGTGTTTGCGAACCCGCCCCTGGTCGTCGAGCAGATAGCTCCTGAGGCCGGGGTTGGCGGCGAACACGGCGTCGAGTACTTCGCCGACGGTGGCGCCGGGCACGTCGGCGTCGGCGCAGGCGATGTGGCGCTGCAGATGGCCGGTGAAGCAGACCCGCGCCACGGTCCCCCCTAGCGGTTGGCGCCCGGCCGCCACAGCACGTCGGAGCCATCCTCATCGTTAACGTGGCGGGCGAGGACGAACAGGTGATCGGAGAGGCGGTTGATGTATTTGAGCGCCTCCGCATTCACCGCCTCGCCCGGCATGCGCGCAAGGCGCACCATCTGGCGTTCGGCCCGGCGCACCACGGTGCGGGCGACATGGAGGTGCGCCGCTCCCGGGGTGCCGCCGGGCAGGATGAAGGAGTTGAGCGGCTGGAGGCTCTCGTTCATGTGGTCGATCTCGGCCTCGAGCCGCGCAACCTGGGCGGCGGTGATCCGCAGCGGTGCGCCGCCCGCCGCCTCGCCCTTGCCGCCGCCTTCCGGCACGCAGAGATCGGCGCCCATGTCGAAAAGGTCGTCCTGGATGCGGCCCAGCATGTCGTCGGCATTGCCGGTGAGATAAAGCCGGGCGACGCCGATCGCCGCATTGGCCTCGTCCACGGTGCCGTAGGCGGCGACCCGCAGCTCGTCCTTGGCCACCCGCCGGCCGTTGCCGAGCGAGGTCTCGCCGGCATCGCCGCCGCGGGTATAGATTTTGGTGAGTTTGACCATCTTCCCTCCCTCAGCGCCCCATCATCAGCAGAAACAGGATTGCCAGGGCCACGGCGGCGGCCTGCAGGCCGACACGCCAGCGCATCAGCCGGTTGGCCCGGCGCGGGTTCTGGTTTTTTCGGAACATGTTGACGACGCCGGCCACCAGCACGCCCAGGGTGGCAAAGGCGGCGGCGGCGATCAACCAGGGGAAGGCGGTTTCCACGGGCGCGCCCTCAGTTGCGCCCGGACAGCAGCGCGCGGGCGATGACCTGGGCCTGGATCTCGGCGGCGCCCTCGAAGATGTTGAGGATGCGGGCATCCACCAGCAGCCGGCTCACCGGGAACTCGAGCGCGTAGCCGTTGCCGCCATGGACCTGCACCGCGGCATCGGCCGACGACCAGGCGACGCGGGCGGCGAGCAGCTTGGCCATGCCGGCTTCGGCGTCGCAGCGCCGGCCCGCGTCCTTCTGCCGGGCGGCGAAGAAGGTAAGCTGGCGCGAGGCCATGATTTCGGCCGTCATCCACCCGATGCGCCCGGCAATGCGGTCGAAGGCGGCGATCGGCTTGCCGAACTGATTGCGCTCCCGGGCGTAGGCCAGGGCCAGCTCCAGCGCGTTCTGGGCGACCCCGTTGGACCGTGCCGCGGTCTGGATGCGCGCCGCCTCGAAAGTCTGCATCAGCTGCTTGAAGCCCTCGCCCTCGGCGCCGCCCAGGAGGTTTCGGGCCTCGACCTCGAACCCGTCGAAGCTGATCTCGTATTCGCGCATGCCGCGATACCCCAGAACTTCGATCTCGGTGCCGCTCATGCCCGGCGCCGGGAACGGGTCGGCCTCGCCGCCCCGGGGCTTCTCCGCGAGCATCATGGAAAGGCCGCGCCAGCCGGGGGTGTCGGGGTCGGTGCGCACCAACAGCGTCATCAGGTCGGAGCGCGCCCCATGGGTCACCCAGGTCTTCTGGCCGGTGATGCGATAGACGGCGCCGTCCCGGACCGCGCGGGTGGTGAGCGCGCCCAGGTCCGAGCCGGTATTGGGCTCGGTGAAGGAGGCGGTGGGGATTATCTCGCCGGCAGCGATGCCGGGAAGGAAGCGGGACTTCTGGTCGTCGGTGCCCGACGTACGGATCAACTCGGCGGCGATCTCGGTCCGGGTCTGCAGCGAGCCGGCCCCGAGGTAGCCGCGCGAGAGCTCCTCGGTGACGATGCAGAGCGCCCCGCGGCCCATGTCGAGGCCGCCATAGGCCTCCGGCACGGTCAGGCCGAACACGCCGAGTCCCGCCATTTCCGCCATCAGCTCGTCGGGGACCAGCGCGTTGGCGCGGTGCCAGTCATTGGCGAAAGGGACGATGCGTTCATCGGCAAAGCGGCGGAACTGCTCGCGGGCAAGCTGGTGGCCCTCGTCCGCAAGCGCCCAATCACCGAAGCCGCCGTCGGCCACTAGCTCGGCGATGCGCCGGCGCACGCCGATGGCGCTGCCCTCGCCGATCAGGGCGCGCGGACCGGCCTCATTCAAGGGGGCGAGGTCGGCGGCGGTGAGGCCGAGGTCGGCGGGCCGCACCACCTCGCCCTGGCTGAGGGCGATGCCGCCTGAGATCTGGGCCAGGTATTCGCCGTAGACCGCCTGCGCGATCAGCGCCTCGAGCTCGGTCAAACGCCCGATCTCGGCCAGCCGGTCGAGCCAGCCCGCGACCTGCCGCAGGGCCTCGACATAGGTGGCGAGCCAGGCAAGCCCATGGACGGCATATTGGTGGGCGTCGAGGCCGTCGCTGCCGGCCTTGCTC
Organism: Alphaproteobacteria bacterium; assembly: GCA_033720855.1. Classification (GTDB taxonomy): domain Bacteria; phylum Pseudomonadota; class Alphaproteobacteria; order SMXQ01; family SMXQ01; genus SMXQ01. Next base: position 16,251 of record JAWWBR010000032.1, on the reverse strand, counting down.
ACCGCTGTGCCGACGCGCCGTTTCGCGGCGTCCAGCACCGTTTCGGCGGCCTCCAGCCCGGCCGCCAGTGCCCCTCTGCCGCCGGCGACGGTGAAGCCGTCCTTGGTGCTGATCTCTTCGGCCGAAGCCATGCTCTCTCCCGCCCATGCGCCGGCGCCGGCCGGGGCGCCATGCATGGGTTACGGTTGGCGCTGCGCGCGGTTAGAATGTGACCTTCGCCCCGATCTTCGTCAAGGGAGACGCTTGTGTCCGACGCGCCAGAAGAGATCGCCCCCCGGCCGCTCACCGGGCCCGGCTTCGGCCCGCCCAGCGGGGCCGAGCCCGAAGAGCTCTGCATCCTGCTGCACGGCCTTGGCGCCGACGGCAACGACCTGATCGCACTGGCGCCGCTGATGGCCGAGGTGTTGCCCAATGCGCGCTTCATCGCGCCCAATGCACCCGAGCCCTGCGACATGGCGCCGATGGGCCATCAGTGGTTCAGCCTCCTCGACCCGGCGGCCGACGTGCTGGAGGCCGGGGTTCGGCGCGCGGCCGCCGATGCCGATGCCTATATCGACGAGATGCTGGGAGGCTTGGGCCTGGGACCCGAACGCCTGATCCTGATCGGCTTTTCCCAGGGCGCCATGACGGCGCTCCATCTCGGCCTGCGGCGCAAGTTCCCGCCCGCCGCGATCCTGAGCTTCTCCGGCGCACTTGTGGCGCCCGAGGCGCTGGCCGCCGAGATCCGCTGCCGCCCGCCGGTCTGCATCATCCACGGCCAGGCCGATCCGCTGGTGCCGGCGATGTCGGCGACGGTCGCCGAAGGGGTGTTGACTGCGGCCGGCGTCCCGGTCGAAAGCCACTTGGTCGAAGGGCTCGGCCACGGCATCGACGATGCCGCCCTGGTGCTGGCGGCCGCCTTCCTCAGGCGGGTCCTGGGCGCATGAGGATGCGGCACCGCAAGCCAAGGGAGGATGTTCGATGCGCCGCATGACCCCGTTCCTGGTATTGGCTTTTGCCGCGTTTGGCGCCTCCTGCGCCGAGCAGCCCGCCACCAAGAAAACCGAGAAGCCCGGCCCCTCGGTCGCCTTCGTCCCGGCGCCGCCACCGCCCCCGGTGGCGCGTCCGCGAATCTCCTGGCCGTTAAGCGCCATCGGCCGCGTCAACCGTCAGGGCGGCGGCTTCTGCAGCGGCATACTGGTCGCCCCCGAGAAGGTGCTGACGACGGCGCGGTGCCTTTGGGATGTCAGGCTGCGCCGCTGGACGTCGACCGCCGATCTGCATTTCCTGGCCGGCTATCACCTCGGCGAATTCCTCGCCCACCGCAAGGCGACGGCGTTTGCGCTGCCGGCCGGCATCCGGATGACCGCGCGCGGCGTCCCCCTCAGGATCGCCAACAACTGGGCGATCCTGACCCTAGACCGGCCCATCGGCGCCGAAAGCGGCGTCCGCCCCGTCGGCTTGGCGCGGGTCGGAGGCCGGACCCGGGTGGACGGACTGGGGCCGTTGCTGCGCGCCGGCTATGGGCCGCGCCGGCCTCACGCCATCGAATCGGCGCGATGCAAGGCGGTGGGACAGTACAACCACGCCGTCCTCTTCCATGACTGCGGCGGCGGGCGCACCGAAACCGGGTTCCCGATCCTGGTCGAGACGCCCGCGGGCTGGCGCGTGCTGGGCTTGCAGATGGTCAATGTCGACCAAGCCGCGGCGCGGAAGGGGCGGGGCATGGCCCTCTTGGTGACGGCGACCGACCAGCCGCGGCAGACGATTTCCTGGTAGGCCCGCCGCCGGCCCCCCGATGAGGCCGGTTTGGTGGCGCCTGCAGCCTTCTTGAGGCGGCCCCGGCGCCATCCCAAGATCTAGCGGCGGGGCCGCCGCCAAGGCCTAGATTTCCGCTGCTGCCTTGCGCCCGTCATGGTTTCGGTGTAGGCAGTTGGGGCCCCAAGGGCCCGCGGACCGAGAGTTTGCGGCCAAAAGGTTTGAGGAGAACCCGGTGCTGGCGTCGCTCGACAGTTGCCCCGCCCTCGTGCTCAATGCCGATTTCCGGCCGTTGAGCTATTTCCCGCTGTCGGTCTGGCCGTGGCAGGAAGCGGTGAAGGCGGTGTTCCTGGATCGCGTCAACATCGTCTCCGAATACGACCGCGTGGTGCGCAGCCCGTCCATGGACATGGCGCTGCCCTCGGTGGTGTCCTTGAAGGAATACGTGCCGACGGCGAGGCGCCCCGCCTTCACCCGGTTCAACGTGTTCCTGCGCGACCGCTTCAGCTGCCAGTATTGCGGCACCAAGTCGCCGGCCGAGCACCTCACCTTCGACCACGTCGTGCCCAAGTCGCGTGGCGGCCTGACCTGCTGGACCAACGTGGTCGCCGCCTGCGAGCCCTGCAACCTGAGGAAGGGGGGCCTGATGCCCAAGGAGGCCAGGATGGAGCCCCGCATCGCCCCGCGTCAGCCCACGGTGCGTCAGCTGCAGGCCAACGGCCGCGCCTATCCACCGAACTTCCTCCACGAAAGCTGGCGCGACTTCCTCTACTGGGATTCCGAGCTCGAAGCGCGCTGATCGCGGCGCCCGCTCCGCCCGACCCTAGACCCGCTCCGAGAGCCAGATGGCCATGCGCGTGCCGGCGCGGATGGCGGCGGTGAGCGGGCCGTGGACCGGCGCATCGCGCGCCCCTTCGGCGATGGCCCGCCGCTTGTGGTCGACCTCATCGGCTTGCGCCTCTTCGATCAACGCCTCGAGCTCGCGGTCCCCTCCGGCCAGGGCCGCCTTCTGGGCGGCGTAGTGCTCCTCGATCACCTCTTCCACGGCCTCGGTGCAGGCCATGGCCGTCTTGGGCCCGGCCAACGCCGTCGCCGCGCCGAGGGCGAAGCCGGCGACGTGCCAGATCGGCGAAAGCAGGGTGGGGCGCACGCCGCGCGCCGTCATCAGCTTATCGAAGCGGGTGAGGTGGTCGCGCTCGGCCTCGGCCATCTCCTGGATCGCCTGGGCCTGGGGCCGGCCCTTGAGCACCGCGAGCTGACCGGCGTAGATGCGCTGGGCGCCATACTCGCCGGCCTGATCGACGCGGATCATGCGCGCTTTCAGCGCCTCCTCGCCCCCGTCGCCGGGGCGGCGGGTCTCATCCATGGCGGCCTCCTTCGGGTCTGTCTGTGCGGACCAGGCGCAGCGTCGCGGCGGCGGCGAGCGCGCCAAGCCCGAGCGCGATCAGCATATTGTATCCGGCCATGGAAATGCCGGCCAGCGACCAGGCCACCTCGTCGCAGCGCACCACCTTCTGGCCCAGAAGCTGGGCCCGCAATTCCTCGATGGTGCCGGCGCCGGTGACGCCGACGCAGGCCTGGGTGCCCTCCCACCATTTCTGCTCGACGCCGACATGAAAGCCGGCGATGGCGGCATCGGTGACGAGCGCCGCCGCGGCGAGTCCCATCAGGGCGGCGAGCAGCCCCCTTCCGGCCCCGGGCCGGTTTGCCGCCAGGACGCCGAGGAGGCCCAAACCGATGACCGCGCCATAGGGGTAGCGCTGGTAGATGCAGAGCACGCAGGGGTCGAGCCCGCCGATGTATTGGAAGGCGAAGGCGGCCGCCAGAATCGCCGCCGAAGCCGCCGCAAGCAGGGCGAAAACGAGGGCCGGGCGATCGAGGAGGTCGCTCAAGGTCATGACTGGCGCGGGTCCCTGGACGTTCCGTGGCCGGGCGCGGGCATAAGGCGCACCCTCAGAACAGGTATTTTATGGCCACGAATCCGCCGATAAGAAGGCAGAAAAACGCGGTGGTGACGAGCTTGAGGTTGCCCTCGATGAAGTCGCGGATGGGCGGGCCGAAGCGCCACAGCAGCGCCGCCTCGAGGTAGAAGCGCAGGCCCCGGGCGAGGATCGAGGCGACGATGAAGACCACCAGATCGAGCCCCACGGCGCCCGAGGCGATGGTAATCACCTTGTAGGGGAACGGCGTCAGCGCGGCGCCGGCGACGATCCAGGCCCCCCATTCGTTGTAGCGGCGGGTGAATTCGGCGAAGGCCTGGTCGTAGCCGTAAAGATCGATCAGCGGCCGGGCGACGGTCTCGAACAGCAGCGCCCCGATGGCGTAGCCGAGAAGCGCGCCGAGGACCGATCCGGCGGTGCAGACGAAGGCGATGCGGAACGCCTTGGCCTTGTCCGCGAGCACCATGGGCACGACCATGACGTCGGGCGGGATCGGGAAGACCGAGGACTCGATGAAACTGACGCCGAACAGGGCCGCCTGCGCCCGGCGGTGCGCCGCCATGCGCATGGTCCAGTCATAGAGGCCTTGCAGCATGCGGTCAGGTGCGCTTCAGCCAGTCGGGGTCGGGCATGTCGTGAAAGGCCTGGCGCAGCGCCCCGCCCCAGTATTCGCGGATGAAGGCGAGATAGGCGTCGTCCTCGCCGAGTTGCACCTTGAGGCCGGCTTCCAGGCTGCCGCGCTCGTAGGTGGCGATGTCGATGGGCGGGCCCACCGAGATGTTCGAGCGCATGGTGGAATCGAAAGACAGCAGCGCGCATTTGACCGCGTCATCGATGGAGGAAGAATAGGTGATGGCGCGGTCGATGATGGGCCTGCCGTATTTGGTTTCGCCGATTTGCAGGAACGGGGTTTCGGGCGAGGCCTCGATGAAATTGCCCGCCGAATAGATCATGAACAGTCGCGTCTCGCCGCCGTCGACCTGGCCGCCGAACAGGAAGGCGGCGTTGAATTCCAATCCCTGTTCCTCCAAGTGCGGGGCATCGACCTCGTATACCTCGCGCAGGGCGCTGCCGACGATGCGGGCGGCCGCGAACATCGACGGCGCGGCATAAAGGTCCTTATCCTCGCCGGTCTCCAGGTTCTCGTCCAATTGCCGGATCACCGCCTGGGTGATGGCCAGATTGCCCGACGACAGCAATCCCATGAAGCGTTCGCCGGGCTTTTCGAACAGTTTCATCTTGCGCGCGACCGAAACGTGATCGACTCCGGCGTTGGTGCGCGAATCGGAGGCCAGGACGAGCCCTTGCTCTAGCAGAAACCCTACGGCGTAAGTCATCGAACGTGTCTGGATCTTCGCGGGGCCGGTGGGCGGGATGCGCCCGCCGGGGGTCATTGTCGACGGCATGAAACCTTAACCAAGTGGACGGGACAAACCAAGCGGCCCCGGGACGCTGGGTCCCATTCTACCCTATTGCTGTATGGCCGCGACAGATACCTGCACCTCCATGCTTTCCTCGCCGCCGCCGCGGCGCACGCCCCGAACCGGCGCGCAATAGCTGTAATCGGGGCCGACCGCCAAACGCACATGGGCATCGGCGGGGCAGATCTCATTGGTCACGTCGAAGGCGACCCAGCCGACACCCTCGACCCAGGATTCGGTCCAGGCATGGGAGGCGGTCTCGTCGGCATCCTCGCCGGCGACATGCACGTAGCCGGAGACGTAGCGGGTGGCGATGCGGAGATGGCGCGCGGCGGCGGTGAAGACATGGGCCTGGTCCTGGCAGACGCCGTGGCCGGCCGCCAGCACTTCCGCCGCAGTCGAGGTTACGTGGGTCATTCCCTTGCGGTAGGTCACCGCCTGGGCGACGGCGCGCGACAGCTGGTGCAGGCCGTCCAGCGGATCGGCGGCGAAGGCCTGGGCCAAAGGCGCGGCGAAGTCCTGCACCGGTTCCGCCGGCGCCGTCAGCGGCGTCGGCCGCAAATAGATCTCGCGCGGCAGCCGGTCCTCGGTGGGATGATGGGCGACCACGCCCGAGGTGTCCGCCGACTCGACAAGGCCCTCGACGCTGATGGTGATCTCCTGGTGGAGGTCGTCGCGCACCAGGATGTTCTGGATATTGCCGAACCCGTCCACCTGCTGGGTCATGCGTCCCGGCGCGTCGATCGACCAGTTGCGGACCTGCTGCTTGGTGTCCGAGCGCGGGGTGAGGCGCAGGCACTGGATGGTGTAGCGCGCCGGATGGGTGAACCGGTAATGGGTCGCGTGAAGGATGGAGAGCAGCATGCGGTTCGGGGTCTACTCGGCGATCAGATAGGCGGCTTGGATCTCATTACTCAGTGCGTTGTTGCGGGCGATGAAATCGGTGATGAATTCATGCAGCCCTTGGGCGAACACGGACTCGATCTTACCATAATGAAGGCGGGCATGAAGCTCGCCGGCGAGCCGCTGGGCCTCGTTACCCCGCGGTCCGCCGATGGCGTTGAGCAGTTCGAGGACCTCATTGACGCAGGCATGGAGGGAACGCGGGAAGCTGATGTCGAAGATCAGCAATTCCGCCACATGGGCCGGGGCGATGGTTTCCTTGTAGGCGTGATGATAGGTGCGGTAGGCGCTGACCGAACGCAGCAGCGCGCCCCACTGCATGTAGTCGACGGCGCTGCCGACCTCGACGCCGTGGGGCAGCAGGATGTGGTACTTGACGTCGAGAATGCGCGCGGTGTTGTCGGCGCGCTCGATGAAGGTGCCGAGGCGCAGGAAGTGATAGCGCTCGTCGCGCAGCATAGTCGAGACGGCGACGCCCCTGAACAGGTGCGAGCGCTCCTTGATCCAGTCGAAGAAATTGCGGTGCCCACGCGACGCCAGCCGCGCCGGGGTCAGGGTGCTGATCTCGAGCCAGGTGGAATTGAGGGCCTCCCACATCTCGGTGGTCAGCGCCACGCGCTCGGCGCGGGCGTTCTCGCGCGCCGCGCGGATGGTGGAATAGATGCTCGACGGGTTCTCCGGATCGAGGGTCAGATAGCTGATCACGGCCTCTGCGCTGGGATCCCCGAATCGCTGATGAAACTCCTCGGCGCCGCCGGTGATCTGCAGGACGGCGTCCCACTCTCCGCCCTTCCCCCCGGCCTTGCCCTGCTCCAGCGGAATCAGCGCCAGGCGCTCGGACACATCGAGGATGCGGGCGGTGTTCTCCGCCCGCTCGACCTGGCGCGCCATCCAGTAGAGGTGGTCGGCGCTGCGGCTCAGAACCAGGGTCACGGCGCCGCTCCTCCGTCGCGCAGCACCCAGGTGTCCTTGGTGCCGCCACCCTGGGACGAATTGACCACCAGCGATCCCTCGCGCAGGGCGACCCGGGTGAGCCCCCCGGGCACCACGGTCTGGGCGGTGCCGGACAGCACGAAGGGCCTGAGGTCGACATGCCGCGGCGCGATGCCGGCATCGGCGAAGGTCGGGCACGTGGACAGCGCCAGCGTCGGCTGGGCGATGAAATTGGCCGGATCGGCCAGAACGCGGGCGCGGTAGGCCTCGATCTCGTCGGCGCTGGCGGCGGGGCCCACCAGCATGCCGTAACCTCCGGCCCCGCCCACTTCCTTGACCACCAGCTCGTCGAGATGATCGAGCACGTAGGCGCGATCATCGTCCTTGCGCAGGTCGTAGGTCGGGACGTTGGCGAGGATCGGTTCCTCGCCCAGGTAGAAGCGGATCATTTCCGGGACGTGGATATACATGGCCTTGTCATCGGCGACGCCGGTGCCGATGGCATTGGCGAGGGTCACGCCGCCGGCGCGGTAAGCGGAAAGCAGTCCGGGAACGCCGAGCAGGGAATCGGCGTTGAAGGCCAGGGGATCGACAAAGTCGTCGTCGATGCGGCGGTAGATCACGTCGACCCGCACCGGACCGTGGGTGGTGCGCATGAAGACCTGATCGTCGCGCACGAACAGGTCCTGACCCTCGACCAGCTCGATGCCCATCTCGTCGGCCAGGAAGACGTGCTCGAAATAGGCCGAGTTGTAGATGCCCGGCGTCAGCAGCGCCACCGTGGGGCGGCTGACGCCGGCCGGCGCCACCGCCTGCAGGTTGCGCAAAAGATTGGAAGGATAGTCGATCACCGGGGCGATGCGGTTGTCTGCGAACAGGCTCGGGAAGAGGCGCATCATCACCTCCCGGTTCTCCAGCATGTAGCTGACGCCCGACGGATTGCGCAAATTGTCCTCAAGCACGTAGAACTCGCGCTCCCCTGTGCGCACCAAGTCGATGCCGGTGATGTGGACATAGGTGTCGCCGGGAATGTCGACCCCGATCATCTCCGGGCGGTAGCGCTGATTGGCGAAGACCGAGGGACCGGGGATTCGGCCGGCGGCGATGATCTCCTGATCGTGGTAGATGTCGGCAAGAAACGCGTTGATGGCGCGGACCCGCTGTAGGCAACCGCGTTCGATCAGCGCCCATTCGTCGGCGGTGATCACCCGGGGAATGATGTCGAAGGGAATCAGCCGTTCGGTGCTCTCGCCGGTGCCATAGACCAGGAAGGTGATTCCCATGCGCCGGAACAGGGTTTCCGCCTCTCTGCGCTTGGCGGCGATCTGCCGCTGCGACATCGCGTCCAACCAGTGGCGCACGGCGGCGTAGGCATCGCGCACCGGCGCTTCCGCATAGGCCTCGGCATCGGCGCCGTCGGCACCGGTCATTTCGTCGAAGAACCGCCTGTCGCTCATTTCGTATGCCTAGGGCTGGGATACAACTGAAATGGCACCTCGGTCAGGACCCCGCAAGGCCGGACGGCAACAAAAAACGCGCCGCCCGGCCGCCGCCGGCTTACCTCCACTGGGTGGTGTTGACGTCGAGCACCTCGCCCATCCAGATGGCGTGATCGGTGTGATCGGCGGCATGGTCGCCGGTGCTGTCGGCGTGGACAAGGATGGCGAGCCCCGCGCGGTTGACGGCGAGAAAAGGGACCAGGCGGTCGAACAAAGCGTGGCCGAAGGCGACCTGGTACATCGATCGGGTATGGGGGCCGACGAGCTCGTCATGCCAGCGGCCGATGATCGCATCGGGAAACTGCGCGGCGATCTTCTCGCGCAGCGCTTGGGCCCGGTCCTTGGTGGTCTCCGGGTCGTAATAGATATGCGCGTGCCAGGCCGGGATGGCGGCGGAATCGGGCGTGGTCATGGGATGTTCATAGCACAGCCGCTCCTCGGCGTCAGCGGAGTCGTGCTTCGCGCGCGCCCGGGTTGGGGTATAACAGGGGGCGGAGCGGCCCCGCCGGAAAGACGGGAAGGAGGTCAGCCGGTGACGTCGGAAACCGAGCTTTACCGTGCCTTTGTGCGCGACGCGATGCAGACCGACTGCGCCGCGCTGACGGCCGACGCCGCCTGCCGCGATGCCGTCCTGCGCTTGCGCGAGGGCGAGGGCACCTGCATCGTCGTGACTGATACGGACAGGCGCCCAGTCGGCATCCTCACCGAGCAGGACATCGCGCGGCGGATCGCCTTCCAGGCCGCGCCCGAGACCCCGGTCGCCGAGGTGATGAGCGCCCCGGTCACGACCATTCACGCCGACGAATTCCTGTTCCATGCCATCGCCCGGATGCGCCGGGGCAACATTCGTCACATGCCGGTGGTCGACGGCGCCGGTGTGCTGGCCGGCGTCCTGCGGCTCAGGGATGCGCTGTTGGAGACCGATCGCGCCCTGATGGCGGATATCGATGCGCTTTCGGGCGCAATCGGGGTCGACGGGCTGATCCGCGTCAAGGATCGCATCTGGACCATAGCCGCCCGGCTGTTGGCGGACGGCGTGCCGGTGCCGGAGATCCAGGCGCTCGTGACCGAGGCCCACAACGACGTCTATCGCCGCACCGCCGACCTGATCGCCGAAGAGATGGCCGAAGCCGGCCTGGGCGGCCCGCCGGTGGCGTTTGCCGTGATCGTCATGGGCTCCGGCGGGCGGGGCGAGAACTTCATCCGACCTGACCAGGACAACGGGTTGATCCTCGCCGATTACCCGGATGCGGAGCACGACGACGTCGACCGTTGGTTCATCGACTTCTCCGAGCGCCTCACCCTGGCCCTGGACCGCATCGGCTTCCCGCTGTGCCGGGGCCATGTGATGGCGACCAATCCGGTCTGGCGCAAGTCCATCGGCCAGTGGAAGCGCCAGGTCGGCAACTGGATCGCCCGGCGGACGGCGGTGTCGCTGCGCCTTTGCGACATTCTCTTCGATTTCCGCGCGGTCTGGGGCGAGCCCGACCTGGCCCAGGACCTGCGCCGCCATATCCTCACGCAGGCGGCCGCCAATCCCGCCTTCCTGCGCCAGCTCGTTGCCGAATCGGAATCGGCCGGGGTGGCGCTCGGGTTCTTCGACCGCTTCATCCTGGTGCGCGGCGACGAGCTCCACCAAGGGACCATCAATCTCAAGCAGTCGGGCATCCTGCCGCTGATCGAGGCGGTGCGGCTGGTGGCGCTGCGCGAGGGGCTGCCGGCGTTGTCCACCCTGGGCCGCATGGACGAATTGAAGGAGGCGGGCTACCTCGACCGCGACGAGCACGACTATCTCACCGGCGCCTATCATCACCTCTCTACCCTGATCCTGCGCCATCAGGTCAAGGCGGCGGCACGCGGCGCCGAGGTCTCCTACTACGTGCCGCCCGATGCGCTGACCAGGCGGGAAAAGGACATGCTGGTCGATGGGCTCAAGGCGATCAGGCGGCTTCGCGACCGGGTGCGCGCCGAACTGACCGGCGCCATCTTCTGATTCCGGTGCGGCCGCCCTCAGAACCGGGTCTGCAGTTTCCGCACCGCCGTCATCTCGTTGCTGGCGCTGATCGCCTGGCCCAGGGTGGTGATGCCGCGATCCTCCAGCCGCCGGAGCTGGTCGAGCAGGATCGCGGCGGTGGCCAGCGCATCGCCCAGCGCCGTATGGCGGCCTTCGATGGCGATGCCGGTACGCTCGGCGATGGCATCCAGCGTATGGGATTCGGCGTCGCGGTCGAGGAACACCGAAAGCAGCAGCGTATCGAGCACCACCTGGTGGAAGCTGACGCCGCTGGCATCTTCCTTGAGTTTGAGGAAGCGCATGTCGAAGGCGGCGTTGTGGGCAACCAGGATGCTGTCGCCGACGAAGGCGCGGAAATCGGGCAGCACCTCGGCGATCGCCGGCTTGCCGGCCAACATTTCGTCGGTGATGCCGTGAAAACGGATCGACGGCTTGGGCACGGGAAAGCCGGGATCGACCAGCGCCGCAAAGGCATTCTCGCGATCGATCCGGCCGGCGCTGACGCGCACCCCGGCGATGGAGATGATCTCGTCGCCCTGGGAAGGGCTAAGGCCCGTGGTTTCGGTGTCGAACACGGTGAAGGTGAGCGACGCGAGGGACCGGCCCGCCAGCTCCTCGATATGGGCCGGTGCCTCGGCGATGTCGTAATCGTAAAACTCGGGGCGGGCGGGCAAATCGCGGGTGTCGAAGGCCCGGGCCGCAAGCGCCCGGTCGAGCACGTAGGCGATGGCCGCGAACAGGACGATGACGACCGCGGCCCCGGCGCTGAGGTGCACCGCCAGGTCCATCGCGGCTTGCCGTGAGGGCGCCTCGGCCAGCGCCGTCCAGCCGATCGCGGCCAGGGTCGCTAGGGCCACGGCGCCCGCAAGCAGGAGGGCGAGGGCGGCGAGGCGCCGGATGCTCCACGCTTTTGTGATTTCCTCGAAAATCGCCATCGGTCTACCCATATATACAAAATCGGGCCCGCCAACGGCGCGGCGGCGGTCCCGGCCCAGGCTACCAGAAACCGAGGCGGTAATGTCACTCCTGCGGACGCTGCTCAGGCCCGATCACGACGAACATCCCGAACGGGCCGAAGCCGCGCGCGCCGCCAACCTGATCCAGGTTGGCGAGTTTCAACTCATTCAGCTCGCCTATTTCCAGTGGTTCGGCGAGGACATGCCAGAGGCCGTGGGCCACCGAATGTTCCATTCCTATATGGTCGACAATCGGGTCCCCCATTGGCTCCGCCACTATGCCCGCGGAATCATCGCCCGCGACGTCGCCGGTACCCTCGACGACCGCGACCCGGCCTATCACCGCTACGATCCCGCCTTCCTCAAGCCCGCCCATACCGGCCTGGTCCGCTTCGGCTTCGCGGCCTCGGTGGTTCTGATCTGCGTCATCGGCGGCCTCTGGGTCAGTCACGAACTGGCCGGCAAGAGCACCTCGTTCCTGCCGCCCTATTTCTCGGAAGAGGAATTGCGCCAGCAGCGCTGACCCGGTTTCGCCAAAGCCCGATTCAAAGGTTTTGCGGGAGCGGCTATACTCGACGCCATGTTCGAATTCGCCGGCGCCTGGGAAACCCCTTTCAATTATCTCTTCCTGCTGGTCACCGCGGTGATCGCCTGGCGCGGCATTCGCGCGCGCAATCCCGACGGGTCTTCGGATTTTGTCCATCTGTTGTTCGGGTGCATCGCCGCCGTCTTCTTCTTCCTGGTGCTGCTCCAGGACGTACTCGGCGTCGTCAAGTTCTGAGCCGCGCCCCCCAATCAGGGCTTATGCATGCGCTGCTGGGCATCGATCTCGGGCACGCGCAAAAGGCGCTTCTCCGGCGGCAGGGCGAGCTGCTCCTTGAGATAGATCGCGCGGTCGCGCACCGTCGACGGGCGTGGCGTCCCGTAGAGGATCTTGTCGAACAGGCCGGGTCCGTCGAGCACCCCGGCGTCGGTCTTGAGCGCCGCGATGTAATCGGCCAGGGCCGCATGGTAGCGCCCGGCGCGGTCATTCAGGATCCCCCGGTTGGCGTAGGCGGCGGCGAGCACGCCGATGCCGGTGCGGTCGTCGGGTTTCAGGGTCTTGGTGAGGAAATCGATCAGTTGGCTGAGCTCGGCCTCAGCCTCCCGCGCCTTGCCGGTCCGCATGAAGACCAGCGCCCGGCCCATCAGGGCGCCGCGATGGTTGGGCATTTCCGCCAAGGCCTTGTTGAAGCTCTCAATCGCCTCGTCGTAGCGGCCATCGCCAAGGCGAATATCGCCCTCCCGCGTGTAGTAGTCGCCGGGCTCCTCGTAGAGGAACAGCTTGGCGACCGTCCAGCCGGAAAAGGCGACGAAGGTGGCGATCGCGCCGATGATGATGAAACGGCGGAGAACCCGGGGGTCCATCACGATCCCTTGAACAGCTGCAGCGTGTAGAAATAGGAAAACACGAAGCCCAGCAACGCCGCCGTCACCGCCGCCCGGCGCTTCAACGCCTGGCGCCGGTCTTCGGCCAGCTCGCCGTCGCGCTCGGCGCGGCGCACCGCAAGCACCCAGATCAACTGGCGCAGCGGATAGAACAGCAGAGCCGCCAGCACCACGGCCCAGAGCAAGGTGTATTCAGCAGAGAAAAAGCGTTCCATAGGCGCCGCCTCCACCGCCCGCGGCCTCGCGGCCTCGGCGTCGTGTCATCGGATTCCGCGAGGTTGGGGCCAGTATCGAAAGACACGGGGGGAAGGACCAAGGCCTTCCCCCCGAGAAGCGTTTTACTCTCATGCCCTATTCGGCAGGGCCCGTGGTCGATCCCATCTGGGCCGCCGGTTGGGCGCCGAGGTCGCCGATGTCTTCGGTCAGCGCCTCGATCTCCCGATCCGGCACGGTCGACATTTCCATCTTGTAGGCGAGGAACCACATCATCCCCACGCCGAGCAGCCAGAACAGGATCTGCCAGGCCCAGATCGACGGGATGCCGAAGGTCCAGCCCCCGACGCCCGCATTGGGGGCGCCGAAGATGTCGTTGCCGATCACCGCGCCGGGGCCGATGCCGAAAATCAGCCAGGCGATGGTGATGGCCCAAGCAACCGGGATCAGGCCCTTCTTGTCGGCCGACAGCGACGCGTGCTCACGCAGGAAGTCGTGATAGGTCTGGCGATGGGCACGGGCCGCGTCACTCTGGGTCATCGCCGAGACGACGATGCAGACCGACAGGTTGAAGATCATGCCCCAGCCGGCCGAGTGGATGGTCCAGGGCCAACGGCCCCAGGGCAGGGTCATGCCGAGCCAGCCGGCGATGGTCTGTCCGAAGGTCTCGGTGAAGATCACCGCCAACAGGCCGACGCCGAGGCCCCAGGTCGCCCCTTGCCGGGTGATCCAGGGGCACCAGCAGACGGCCGCCAGCGACGGCCACATCTGGAAGCCGAAGGCGACCGCCAGGCCGCCCAGCAGCACCAGGGCGTCACGCGAGAAGGTTGCCACCAACAGCGCCGCGATGACGATGAAGGCGACGCCGACGCGGCCCCACAGCTTCTGGGTCTCGTGCGACGCGGTCGGATTGAGGTAGCGCTTATAGAGGTCCCGGGTCAGCATGCCGCCGGCGGTGGACATGTAGGCCGCCCCCGTCGACTGCATCGCCGCAAGGGCGCAGACTGCCAGCAGGCCGACCAGCCAGGGTGCGGCGTCGGCGATCTGGTTGAAGTAATACGGGACCAGCGAATCCGGCTTCTTGGCGATGGCCGCGTCCAGCACCGTGGAGATGCCGAGCCCGGCCTCGTTCACCAGCGGGTTGGCACCGAGCAGGTGCGCCCCCATGCCCTGGAAGGCGGTGAAGAAGAACAGGATCAGCCCGATGCAGAAGGACGACGCCCACACCTGCTGCGGCGCGAACGGACGCGGGTTGTTGTTGGAGAACGCCCACATGGAGAACGCCGGGGCCGATTGGATGCCCATCAGCGCGAACATGTAGGTGAGCACCATGATGCCCGTCCACAGGCCGCCCACCGGCACCTCCTTACCGAGGCCGGCGGTGAACTGGATGACGCCGGGGATGGCGAAATAGGCGTTGTAATCGCCCCCTCCGAGGCCCTTTGTGGTGCCCCATTTACCGACATCGCTGGCGGCCAGCTTGGCGAAGCCGGCGTTGAGCGCATCCCAGCCGCCCGCCAGGTTGAGGGCGATCAGGCCGGTGATGACGATGCCGAGCGCCAGCAGCACGCATTGCACGGTATCGACATAGGCCACCGCCCGAAGCCCGCCCGAGGCGACGTAGATCAACACCACCAGCGACAGGATCCACATGCCGACCTCGACCGAGAACAGACCGTCGGTCAGCACGTTGAACAGGAAGCCCGACGCCCCCAGCTGAACCCCGAGATAGGGGATCGAGAACAGGAGCGCCACGATCACCGTCAGGATGCGGATGGCATCGCCCTGGAAATAGTCCGAGAACATCTCGCCCGGCGTGACGTAGCCGAAGCGCTTGCCCAGCATCCACTGGCGCTTGAGGAACAGCACGCCGGTGAACGGGATGGTGATGGTGTAGAACGAGGCATAGGCGTATTGGAACCCGTCGCGATAGACGAGCCCGGGATGCCCCATGAAGGTCCAACCGGAGAACGACGTGGCCGTCGCCGCGAGCACGAACACCCACATCGAGATTTGACGGCCGGCGATGAAATAATCCCCCGCCGTGCGGGCCATGCGGGCGCATTTGATGCCCCAGAAAATGCAATAGGCCCAGTACAGCAAGACGAAGGCAAAAAGCCAGATGACTTTTGCACTAATCATTGCTACCCCCTCTTCGTGAAGCCATTGTTATTGTTTCGGCGCCGAAACTTAACACATTCGGCATAGGAAGTCAGGCCGCGAAAGAGCCCAGGCCGGGCGGCCCGGCGAGGGCCCCAAGCGGGCCCCGTCGATCCCTTGACCGCAGGGGGGCTCAAGGTATGATCGCCAATCCGTGGCCCCTGTGGCGGAATTGGTAGACGCGGCAGACTCAAAATCTGTTTCGGGCAACCGAGTGGGAGTTCGAGTCTCCCCGGGGGCACCACCTTCTTGGAATCTTCTCGTGCGGTCGGCACCAGGCGCGCCCACGCTGCGCTCGGGATCTTATTCGTGATCGATGCCGCTTCGGGATCGAGGCCCCCGGCCATGACGCGATGGCCCGCGGCCTTCGGATCGATCTATAGTGGGGCAGATTTCAGGGAGCCCAAAGGAGTGCACTCATGAGCAAGATCGGCTTCATCGGCCTTGGAACCATGGGCGGCCCGTTCGCCAGCAATCTGTGCAAGGCCGGGTTCGAGGTCGTCGTCCATGACCTCGAGCGGAAACGGGCCGAACCGCAGATCGCCGCCGGCGCGGAGTGGGCCGACACTCCCCGCGCCGTCGCCGAGGCGGCCCCTGTCGTGCTGACGAGCCTACCCGGGCCGGCGGAAGTGGACGCCGTGGCCCTGGACCCGGAAAACGGGTTAATCGCCGGTATGTCGCCGGGCGCGGTGTATTTCGATCTCTCCACCAATTCGCCGACCGCGATCCGCCGGCTGCACGAGCGCTTCGCGGCCAAGGGGCTGCACCTGCTCGACGCCCCGGTCAGCGGCGGGCCCAAGGGCGCGGTGAGCGGCAGGCTGGCGATCTGGGTGGGCGGCGACCGGGAGGTGTTCGACCGGCACCGGGGCGTCCTCGATGCGCTCGGCGACCAGGTGCGCTATATCGGTGCCGTCGGCGCGGGCTCGGTCGCCAAGCTGGTGCACAACAGCGCCGGTTACGCCGTGCAATGCGCGCTCGCGGAAGTTTTTACCCTCGGGGTCAAGGCCGGCGTCGATCCTTTGACGCTGTGGGCGGCGGTTCGTCAGG
>JAWWBR010000031.1:0-28164 GCA_033720855.1 Alphaproteobacteria bacterium | reverse complement strand
TCATCGAGGAAACCACCCAGGTGCGCTGGTACCATTTCGATTGCATCGGACGCGATGCGCTGAAGGCCTCGGGCATCGCCCTGGAGGCCGCAGGCTAGGGCGCGCGGGACGCTGCAATAAGGCAAGCAAAGGGAGAGAGAGATGTACGGACCCGACGAATTCGAAGACAAGATGGCCGAGACCATCTGGGAGAATCGCTGGAAGACCCACACCGCCTACGAGACCTTCATCCAGCACCACATGTGCATCGAAGGGGCCAAGGTCTATGCCCGCGAGCACGCGGTCTTCGCCAATCATTTCCCGCGCTGGTTCGGCTCCATGGTCGCCAATTGCCCGTCGCTTTCCGCCCGCGCCTACATGATCGAGAACATGTACGTGGAGGAGGTCACCGATCCCGAGGTCGAGAACGGCCATTACGAGAGCCTGATCGATTTCGGCGTGGCGCTGGGCTATCAGCGCGACTTTCTCTACGCCTACAAGGGGGCGATCTACACCCGCCTGGCGCTCGCCTATTGGGAGCGCGCCACCCGCGCCTGGCCCTGGACCGAGGCCTTTGCCGCCGTCGCCGGCCTGGAAGCGGCACGCGGGCCGCTGGTGCTCAAGCGCGGGAACTGCATCCCCAACAACCGCGCGGTCTGGCGCCCCCTGGGGCTGCCCGAGGAGGCGCTGGCCCATTGGTCGGCGGCGGAGGCCGCCGATTACTCATCGGGCGGACATGGCGACATGACCCTCAAGATCCTTTCCGAACATTGCACCACCGAGGCCCAACAGCAGCGCATCCTCGAGGTTCTGGCGGAAACCATGCAGGTCCGCTCGTATCATTTCGACCAAATCGGGCGCGACGCGCTCAAGGCCGCCGGCGCCCCGCTCGAGGCCGTCGCTTAGGACCGGCCGAGGGTCGCCGGCGCGCGCACCCACCGAAGGCGACACCCGTCCAGCGCCGCCGGGTCAAACGGAAATCCGGTGCCGCCCCCGCGCGGCGCCCCACCATGAGGAGAAACGCACCATGAGAAAGCCAGCACGGAGAGCCACCAAACCCGCGGCCGCCGAGGTCGACAAGCCGGTCAAGCTGCGCCAGCGCAACCGGCCCGAATACGCGTCCGACGCCATGGCTGAGACGTTGCGCGGGCTCGGTTTCCGCTATGCCTTCCTCAACCCGGGCTCGAGCTACCGCGGGCTCCACGATTCGCTGGTCAATTATCTCGGCAATCGCAACCCCCAGGCGGTGCTGTGTTCCCACGAGGATATCTGCGTCCACGCCGCCCAGGGCTACGCCAAGGCGAGCGGCCAGCCCGGCCTTGCCATCCTTCACGATCTGGTCGGCCTGATGCACGGCACCATGGGTGTCTACAACGCCTTTTGCGACCGCCAGCCGGTGGTGATCCTGGGCGGTTCGGGCCCGCAGGATCCGAAGCTGCGCCGCGGCATCGATTACCTCCATTCGGCCAACGTTCAGGGCGAGCTGGTGCGGCCCTTCGTCAAGTGGGACGACGAGGCGGTCACGCCCGAGGCGGTGTGCGAATCCATCGCCCGCGGCTTCAAGATCGCCGACACCCGCCCCAAGGGCCCGGTCTATATCTCGGTCGACGCCGGGGTCCAGGAGCAAAAGCTCAACGGCGCCATCCAGATCCCCGACGCCAGCCTTGCCTGCAACCAGGCGCCGCCGCCGCCGGGCGCCAATCCGGACGCCGTGGAGGAGGCCGCCGAGATGCTGGTCCGCGCCCGCAATCCGGTGATTTCCGGCGGCCGCATCATGCACCGGCCCGAGGCCAGCCGGCCGCTCAGGCGCTTGGTGGAGCTGACCGGCGCCGCCTATGTCGAAGACAGCAACTCGACCTGCCTCGCCACCAACCATCCCCAGAACCTGACCGGCATCACCGGGGTGCGGGGCAAGGCCGACGTGCTGCTGGCGATCGATTCGACGGACGTCACCATGCTGGTCGACGGCTACTCCACCCGGGTGCGCGGGCAGGTCGGCGCCGGCGCCGGCGGGCTCAAGGTCATCGACCTGTCCCTCAACGACATGTTGACGCGCTCCTGGTCGCGGGTCGGCGGCAAGGTCGCGCCGACGACCCTGCAGCTGGTGGCCGATCCCGTGGTCGGCATGGAACAGCTGATCGCCGCGGTCCGCGCCAAGCAGCGCCGCAACAAGCGCGCCCAGACCGCGGCCGAGGCCCGGCGCAAGCGTCATGGCCGCGCCCATGACGCCTTCATCAAGGCGCAGCAGGCGACGCTGAAGAAGCGCTGGAACGAGAGCCCGATCTCGCCCCATCGCTTCGCCCACGAGGTCTATCAGGCGGTGCGCCGCAAGCCCTGGCTGCTCACCAACCGCGGGCACCGGGCCTGGCCCCAGGGCATCTGGCAGTTCAAGGGCTGCGGCGACTACCTCGGCCATTCGGGCGGCGGCGGCGTCGGCTACGGGCCGGGCGCCATGGTCGGCGGCGCGCTGGCGGCGCGCGACCAGGGGCGGTTCGCCGTCGGCATCCTGGGCGACGGCGATTTCCAGATGCAGTCCGGCGCCCTGTGGACGGCGGTCCACATGAACATCCCGCTGTTGTGCGTGATCAACAACAACACCTCCTGGTACAACGACGAGCAGCACCAGATCGAGGTCGCGAAGATGCGCAAACGCCCGGTCGAGAACGCCTGGATCGCCACCACCACGCGCGAGCCCGATGCCGATCTCGCCACCGTGGCCAAGGGTTGGGGCGCCTGGGCCGAGGGCGGGATCAGCGACGGCGATGCCCTCGGGGCGGCGCTCAAGCGGGCCATCAAGGAGGTCGAGGGCGGCGCCGTGGCGGTCCTCGAAGTGCGCAACAAATCGCGGTGACGGCAAAGGGTCCCGGTCCCGGATCGGGGCCGGGGCCGATCATCCGGCGTGTGGTGGAGACATTTCAAGCAAACAGGACGAAGGAAAGGACGCGTTGCATGGATCGGATCAGTTTTCCCTATCGGGCTCATTCCCACCTCGTCTTGATGCATGTCATCAAGGAATGCGGCGCCTGGGCGCGCCAGGATCTCGATGTCGACTACGAGCGCCAGATCAGCCGCGAGGACGCGCACGAGCTGGTGCCCAAGGCCGAGGTCGAGTTCGTGTCGGGGAACCACGTGTCCACCTACGCCGCCCAGGCCCGGGGCGAGACCTGGGCCTATGTCGGCCAGACCATGTCCAACAACACCGTCGCCCTGGTCACCCGTCCCGATATCGGTATCGGCGGAATCGCCGATCTCCGGCACCGGAAGGTCGGTGCCAGGGGCAATCATCCCTATCTCAACGCGTGGCTGTATCTGAAACAGCACGGGCTCGATACCGACAAGGACGAGGTCGAACTGGTGCGCCGCGCCCCTGAGGACGCCAGCGAACCGGGCAAACCCAACCGCAAGAGCCTCGCCGACATGGTCGCGGACGGCGATGTCGATGCCTGCTTCCTGTCCAAGCCGAGCGCCGATTTCGCCCGCCGCCGTGGGCTCAAGGTCGTCGACCTCGATCCCCAGCACATGATCTTCTACATGACCATGTCGACCTCGATGAAGCTGATCGACGAGCGCCCGGACATCATCGAACGGGTGCTCAAGGCCACCATCGACGGGGTCGCCTATTTCAAGCAGAACCGGGAGGATGTCATCGGCATCCTGATGGCGCGCTACGACAATGACGGCGTGCTGGACCGCGAACTGGCGGAGACGCTCTATGACGATCTTGCGCCGAAGCTGGAGCCCTACCTCTATCCGTCGATGCTGGCCATCTCCAACGTCTACCAGGAGGCGCTCAAGCAGGACGAGAAGAACGGCGATGCCGCGAACATCCATCCCCTGGCGCTGTGGGACTTCCATTTTCTGCGCGACATCGTCGATTCGGGCTTCGTCGACGATCTTTACAAGGACAATCCCCAACTGCTGAAGGGCTACGGCGGCTAAGGCGGCGGCCGCCCAACCCTGACACCGGGGGCCGAGCTTGCGCATCGCGACCTTCAATCTCGAAAGCCTCGACGAGACCAAGGGGACGGGGTCGTCGCTGGACGATCGCATCGCCGCGCTCGCACCGCAGCTCGCCCGCGTCGATGCCGATATCCTGTGCCTGCAGGAGGTTAACGCCCAGAAACCGCGGATCGGCCGCAAGCGCCAGCTCAAGGCGCTGGAGGCGCTGATCTCGGCGACCGGGCTCAGCGGCTACCACCTCGCCGTCAGCCAGAACCGGGACGGCACCGGCCCGCGGGATATCCACAACCTGGTGACGCTCTCGCGCTTTCCCATCGGCGCGACCGAGCAGCTGTGGCACGATTTGATGGTCGAGCCGCGCCATGAATATCTCAGCGGCGACAAGGCCGGCGAGGATGTGATGCTCGCCTGGGACCGGCCGGTGCTCTATACCCGCATCGGGCTCGAGGGCGAGCGCGCGCTTCACCTCTTCAACCTGCATCTGCGCGCTCCGCTGGCCTGCCCGGTGCCGGGCGCCAAGGCCGACCAGTTCGCGTGGAGATCGGTTGCCGCCTGGGCCGAGGGGTTCTACATGTCGGAGATCAAGCGCGCGGGCCAGGCGCTGGAGTTGCGCGCCGCCCTCGATGCGCTCTTCGACGCCGAGGACGACCCCTTGATCGCGGTGGCGGGAGACTTCAATTGCGAGGAACATCACACCCCGGTGGAGATCATCCGCGGCGAGGAGGAGAACACCGCCAACGGCGCCTTGGCCGCGCGCGTCATGGTGCCGGTCGAGCATTCCCTTGCCGCCGATCGGCGGTTCACGGTGATCCATCAGGGCCGGCGCCAGATGCTCGACCATATCCTGGTCTCGCGCGCGCTTCTCGGTCATTACCGCGGATCGGAAATCCACAATGAGGCGCTGGCCGACGAATTGGTGGGCTATGCCGCGGTCGAGGCCTCGCCGGTGTCCTACCACGCGCCGGTGGTGGCGCTGTTCGACCTCTAGGCGGGTTCAGAACTCCTTACCCACCGCGCGATCGATGGAAAACGCGCCGCCGCCCCGGACCGCGATGGCGGCGCAGACGACCGCCCACAGCATCGGATATTCGTAACCCTTGGCGCCCCAGAAGAAACCATTGGGCAGATGCACGGTCACCGCGACCGCCAGCAGGATGGCGGCCGCCAGCGCCGCCGGCCGGGTCAGGAACCCGAGGGCGATGAGGATGCCGCCGAAGAACTCGGTCCCGGCCACCAGCGGCGCCGTCAACCACGCCGGTTCGAACCCCATCCTCGAAAAGCCGGCGGTGGTGGCCTCGAGGCCGCGGCCGCCGAACCAGCCGAACAGCTTCTGGGCGCCGTGGGGCACCAAGAGGGCGCCGGCGAAGAACCGCACCGCCGCCCAGGCGAAGCCGTCCAGTGGCCGGTAAATGCGGGCGAAAAAGGGGATGAGCGCGGTCGGCTCGGAATCGGATTGGGACATCATCTGCCTCCTCGCAAACTGCGTTGCCGTCCGCCTGATCGCGGCTTAAGTGCCCTCCCGGCGCCAGGCCGCGATCATGGTCGCCAGCGCCAGCGCCAGCGCCACGAGCACGGGCAGGAGCGGAATCTCGTCGATTCCCCGGACCACGTAATCGCCGTTGGCCCGCAGCCCCAGCCAACCGCGCCCGGCCAGCGCCCGGTCCGGGCCCGGCCGGCGAATGTCCGGCAGGCCGTCCACCGCCCAGAAAACGCCGCCCTTGGTCGCCTTGGCCAGCGGAGCGAGGGTCTTGTCGGAGGTGGTGACATCGGAAAATTCCAGCGGGTTCAGGGTGCCCGCCGCGGCATAGACGGTCCGTTTGCGCGCCTCATCGGTGATCCGGTAGAGGCCCGGCTCGGATATGCCGAGCACGGCCGTGGCCCGGCCGTCGCCGCGGTCGATCAGTTGCAGCTGGCGCGTCTCGCCCCCGGGCGTCCTCAGCGTCACCGGGGTCTCGTCCTTCTTGAGGCTGCGGCGGGTCACCGTCAGGCGCGTTCCCTGGATGACCGCCCTGAGGTCGTCCTCTTCCAGGTCCGGCTCCTTCATCAGCCAATGGGCGGTGCGCCGCAGCAGCTCCGCCTGGGGGCCGCCGCCCTCGAAACCCCGCGCCCAGAGCCAGATCTGGTCGGTCAAAAGCTGGGCGATGCGGCCCTTGCCGACGCGATCGAGCGCCAGCACCGGTTTTTCGTCCTTGCCCTTCATGACGACGACGCCGCGCCGCGCCTCGGCGTCGACCAGCCGGAACCAGCGTCCCCAGGCCGGCCGGCCGGCGGTTTTGCCTTTGCCCTGGGCGCCGGGCAGGTTTGCGGTGACCGGATGGCGCCGGCCGACGTCGGTGATTTGCGCGCGGAACCCGCCCCTCAGCACCGTATTGGTCGGCGCCAGGGGCAGGATCTCGCGCAGCGGCGTGCGGAACAGGCCGAGCGGCGTGGCCAGGGCCGGGCCCCCGGCTTCCAGGATGGCGCCGCCGTCGCGCACGTATTTGACGATGTTGCGCAGGTAGTTGACCGGCAAGACGCCACGGCGGTGATAGCGGTCGAAGATGATGAGGTGGAATTCCTCGAGCTTCTCCTCGAACAGCTCCCGCGTCGGGAAGGCGATCAGGGAGAGCTCGTTGACCGGCGTGCCGTCCTGTTTGTCGGGCGGCCGCAGAATCGTGAAATGGACCAGATCGACCGAGGGGTCGGCCTTCAGCAGGTTGCGCCAGACCCGCTCTCCGGCGTGGGGCAGCCCCGAGACCAGAAGCACCCGGAGCCGGTCGCGGACCCCATTGACCACCACCGCGGCGCGGTTGTTGGCCAGCGTCAATTCTCCCTCGGCCGGGGCCACCGCGACCTCATAGACATTCGGCCCGGCATGGGCGACGGAAAGCTCGAGGGTGTGGCTGAAGCCGGTGGCGAGCTCGAGCTCCCGTTTCTCGCTGCCGTCGCGGGTGATGGTGACCATGGCCCGGCCGCTGCCGCCTCCCGATTCGACGATCCGCAGCGTCATCACCGCCTGCTCGCCGACGATGCCGAAGCCGGCCGCCTTTTCCACCACCAGCCGCCGGTCCCGCAGGTTGCGGGTGCCGGTCAGGACACCGTGGAGCGGCCCTTGGAACGGCAGCCCCTTGGCCTGCTTGGGGGCATCGTGGATCTGCCCGTCGGTGATCATCACGGCGCCGGCGAAGCGCTGCGGCGGGATGTCGCCCATGATGCGGCCAAGGGGCGCAAACAGGCGCGTGCCGCGGTCGCGGGGCACCCGCGTCTCGGCCCCGGCCGCGGCCTGGGTGACCGGTTGCGGCTTACCCGCCCGGATGATCCGCAGCTCGATATTCTTGTCCTTGGCGAGCCTGTCCTGGATGTGGGCGAGCGCCTTTTCCGTCCGGTCCCGGCGCGCGTCGATGTTCTGGCTGGGGCTCTCGTCGACCACCACCACGGCGATGTCGGGCAAGGGATCGCGGCGCTCCTGCTTGAGCGACGGATTGGCGAGAAGGGCAAGGAGCACGGCGATCGCCAGCGCCCGGAAGCCGGTACCCCGCGCCCGGCGCCAGGTGGCATAGAGGAGGGCGATCGCACCCGCCCCGCCGAGGGCGGCGATCAGCTCCCACGCCAAAAGCGGCGCGAAAATGATCTCGGTGCTGCTATCCATCAGCCAAGGCTCCGTCTGCGCAGAGGGGCGGGGAGCGGCGTCATTGCCCCAGCCTCTCGAGGATCGCCGGCACGTGCACCTGATCGGACTTGTAATTGCCGGTCAGCGCGTACATCACCAGGTTGACGCCGAATCGATAGGCCATTTCGCGCTGGCGGGACCCGCCCGGCACCACCGGGTAAAGCGTCTGCCCCGCCGTGTCCACCGCCCAGGCGGCGGCAAAATCGTTGGCACCGATGATCACCGACGACACCCCGTCATTGTCCTGGCCGGCCTCCTTTTCCACCCACAGCAGGCCGCCGGTCCAGCGCCCGGGAAATTCCTTCAACAGGTAGAAGGCCTTGGTCAGGATGTGGTCCTTGGGCACCGGGATCAGGGCGGGCACGGGCAGGCCCCGGACGATGCTGCGGAGCTTCCCGGCACCGGGGCCCGACGGCGCGATGCCGCCGGGCGTTCCGAGGGCGCCGGAACCCTGGTCGCGGGTGTCGAACATGATCATGCCGCCGGTCTTGAGGTACCGCGCGAGACGGGTGCGCGCGGCCGTGCTCGGAAGCGGCTGGGCGCCGGTGATGGGCCAGTAGAGAAGCGGGAAGAAGGCCAGCTCGTCGCGCTCGATGTCGACCGCAAGGGGCGCCTGTGGCTCCACCGAAGTGCGCATCCTGAGGACCCGCGAAAGCCCGCTGAGGCCGGCACGGGATATCTCATCGATACGCGAATCGCCGGTGATCACGTAGGCGAGACGGGTCTCGAAGGTGCTCTCCATGGCGCGTGTGTCGCTGACCCTGGGGCTGGCGTCCTGCGCCCGTAGGGGCGCGGCTGCCAAGGCTAGAGTAAGGCCGACGGCAAGCGCCAGGGCCGCGGTTGCCGCACCCGGTCGCTCCGGCGGTGGTGCGCCGCCTTCCCCGCTGGCCCTGAGGAACGGCCAGAATTCCGGCGCCAGGCCCCTCAGGATGAGCCCGACCCAGAGATCCAGGATCAGCAGGGCAAGGGCGATGGCGAGCAGAATTGCCTTGAGGTCGGTTTCCACCGGGGCGGCGATTTCGAGGGCCTTGACGCCCGCCGGCATGTTGCCGAGAGGCGTGAGCGCGGTCATGCCCTCGGCCAAATTGACGGCGATGCGCGCGGCGTCGTTGCCGTAGAAGCCGGGGGGCCGGGTCGGGCCCAAGGGGATGGGTTTGGGCGGGGCGGCGGCCTGGCCATCGGCGGCGCCGTCGTCTTCATCGGCGAGCGGTTGAGCGGCGGCGGGGGGGTCGGAAAACCGTCCGAACCCGTCGAGGCTGGTCACCGGCGGCAGGGCGCCGCTGCGGGCGCCCGAGACGCCCTGGCTCAGGCTGACGACGCGGCGCAGCATCTCGACGAAAAGGCCCGATAGGGCGAGATTGGACCAGTCCGTGTTGGCGGTGGTATGGACCAGGACGAGGCGTCCCTGTCCCTTGCCCACGGCCGTCACCAGGGGCGTGCCGTCGGCCAGCCGGGCCCAGGTGCGGTTGGGCAGGTCAAGCGCCGGCTGGGCCAGCACCTGGCGAGACACGACGACATCCTTGGGCACGGGCAGGCCCGCGAACGGGGACTCGGCGGGGAACGCGGCCAGCCGCGCCGGTTCCGTCCACGACATGGCGCCGCCCAGCGCCCGGCCACCGAGCCTGAGCGCCACGGGCGTCAGGCTATCGGGTTTCTGTCCCAGTTGCGGTCCGGCGAAGCGCAGAACGGTGCCGCCGCGCGTCATCCAGGCTTCGATTTCGGAGCGGTCGCTGGGGGTGAGCGTCGAGCCATCGGGCACGATCAGGACGGCGAGCGGCCGGGCCAGCAACGTGTCCACGGGGCCCTTGCGCAACTCGGCGTAGGGCGACAGCGCCCGATCGAGATAAAAGATTTCCGAGAGCAACGGCCGCGTCTGCGCCTTGTCGGTCACGGTGGTGATGATTCCCACCGGCCGCCGGCGCCAGCGTTCGTCGAACAGCGCCACGGTTGCCGCACTGGAGACACCCTCGACCTCGAGACGGACGAGCCGATTGCGCAGTTCCGCGGGCAACGGCAACTCCGCCTTTGCGCTGCGGTCTCCGCCGGAAAACGCGATTCGCTCGCGCAACAGCACGCGGCCGCGCTCGTCGCTGCCGCGCAGCCAGAACGCTTCGCCCCTGCCGCCCCTGGCCCGCAGCAGGGTTGCCGTCAGGCGCGCCGACGTGGTGTCCGGAGGCGGCAGCGCCAGCGCCCCTTTGCCCGGCGCGTCGCCCATCACCGTCACCGTGCCGAAAAACGTCAATCGGTTGACGAACGCCCTGGCGTTGCCGTCCTCCACCCCGTCGGTGAACCAAACGACGTTTGCGGTGGAATCGAATTTCACGTCCTTGATCGCCTCCAGCGCCTGATCCCGAGACACCGGCCACGGTTTCGGCCTGAGCGCCTGGATCACACTGCGTGCGGCATTGGCGGTCATGAGTTTGGAGGGGGCAAGCGGCGCGCCGGACGCCGGTCGCGCCGTGGTGATGAGGACGACGGGCTTTTCGGCGCGCCTGGCGCGGGCGATCAGGGCTTCCATGGCCTCGATCCGTCGCGACCAGCCGCGCGCCGCCGCCCAACCGTCGTCGATGACCAGAACCAGGGGGCCGGCGGCGGGGAATTGGCTTGCCGGGTTGAGGACCGGCCTGGCGAGGCCGAGAATGACCAAGGTGGCGATGGCCATGCGCAAAAGGATCAGCCACAGCGGCGTGCGGGCCGGGGTCTGTTCGTCCTGGCGCAGGCCGAACAGCAGGCGGATGGCGGGAAAGCGCAGCAGCTTCGGCGCCGGAGGGGTGACCCTGAGCAGCCACCACAGCAACGGCAGGCCGATCAGCGCCACCAGGGCCCAGGGCGCGGCGAAGGCGAAGGTGCCGAAACTCAGCATGGCGTGACCGTCTCCCGGGGCGGGCCCGCCTGGCCGCCCGGCCGTCCGCTGATCGCCCCGGCCAAAAGCCTCACCATTGGATGCGCGGGACCGACATCGCCCCGTAAAGCGCAAGCAGCGCTTCGGCGGCGGGACGGTCCGTATGGTGGAGGGTGAAGGACCACCCGTGGTGGTGCGCCAGGGCGATGGTCTGTTCGCGCCGCGCCGCCAGCCGGTTGCGGTAGTCGCGGCGCACGTTCTCGGTGCGGTTGATCAGCGTGGACCCCTCCGCTTCCAGGCCTTCGAAGCGGATGCGGCCGGCAAAGGGGAGGGATTCCTCCGCCGGGTCGAGGACCTGGACCAGGTGACCGACGACCCCGCGTGCGGCATAGGTGCTGATGGTCGCCGTCAGCTCCTCCATGGGGCCGAGGAAGTCGCTGAACAGGACGATGTGGGCGTACCGCGGCAGCGGCTCCATGGGCGGCGTATTGGGCGCCTCGGTCTCCGACGTGTCATGTCGGCTCAGCACCGCCGCCATCCGTTCCAGGGCGGCACGGCCCGCCGCCGGCGGGCGCCCCTCGCCGGTCAAGGCGACATGTTCTCCCGCCTGCATCAAGAGGGTCGCCAATCCCAATGCCAGGAGGTCGGCGCGATCGATCTTTTCCGGCAAACGCCGGTGGGAGGCGTAGGCCATGGACGGCGAGGCGTCCCGCCACAGCCATACCGACTGTGCCGCGATCCATTCCTTTTCGCGGATGAAGACGGAGCTGGACTTGGCGCTTTGGCGCCAGTCGATGCTGTGGGCCGGGTCTCCCGGCTGATAGTGGCGGAACTGCCAAAAGGTATCCCCCGGTCCGCGCCGCCGTCTGCCGTGGGTGCCTTGCATCACGGTATTGGCGACCCGCTCGGCCGCCACCAGCAGGGGCGGCAGCTGCGCCGCCGCGGCCTCGGCCTGGCGAAGAACGGCGAGGGGCGCCCTGGAAGGCGGTTGTGACGCGGGGAGGGCCATCGCTGTCCGTTCCTAGGCGAGGGGTTCCGCGAGCTTGTCGATCACCTGATCCATGGTAACCCCGTCGGCCCGCGCGGCAAAGGTCAAGGCCATGCGGTGGCGCAACACCGGATGCGCGAGCGCCAGGACATCGTCCACCGAGGGGGCGAAGCGGCCCTCGAGCACGGCGCGGGCGCGGCAGGCCAGCATCAACGCCTGGCTCGCCCGCGGGCCCGGCCCCCAGGCGACGGTCTCGTCGATCTCGGCATTTCCTTCGCCGGGCCGCCCGGCCCGAACCAGGGAGAGAATGGCGTCGACCACGGAATCGCCCACCGGCATGCGTCTGACCAGCCGCTGCGCCGCCATCAGGGCTTCGCCATCGAGCACCTTGTCGGCCTCGTTCTCTCTGGCTCCGGTGGTCGCCAGCAGCATCGTCCGTTCGGCTTCGTTGTCGGGGTAGCGGACGTCGATCTGCAACAGGAACCGGTCGAGCTGCGCCTCGGGCAGGGGGTAGGTGCCCTCCTGTTCGAGGGGGTTCTGGGTGGCGAGCACGTGGAACGGCCGCGGCAGGTCGTGGGAGTGCCCCGCCACCGCCACCGAGCGCTCCTGCATCGCCTGCAGCAGCGCCGACTGCGTGCGCGGGCTCGCGCGGTTGATTTCGTCCGCCATCAGCAGCTGGCAGAACACCGGACCCCTGATGAAACGGAAACTGCGGATGCCGGTCTCCGACTCCTCGAGCACCTCGGAGCCGAGGATATCGGCGGGCATCAGGTCGGGGGTGAATTGGATGCGTTTGTCTTCGAGCCCGAGCACGGTCCCCAGCGTCTGCACCAGGCGGGTCTTGGCGAGGCCGGGCACGCCGATCAAGAGCGCATGACCGCCCGCCAGGATCGTGATCAGGGCTTCGTCGATCACTTCCTTCTGACCGAAGATCACCTGGCCGATGGCGGCCCGCACGTCTTGTAGGCGATGGCCCAGGGTATCGATGTCGGCGGCAAGACGCGTCGCGTCCTCCTCGCCGAGAGGTTTATCGGGGGTTTGGTCGGTAGCGGTCACTGCCTCATCCTTTGTCAACACCAACGGACGCCCGGACACGGCCGGCGTCGTTTCGACGACTGCATGTCAAGGACATGACGGCACTTCACGTGCCTGGCGTTATAATACGACGAAACGAGGTCGCATTCCTACTTGGGAAATGGGCGAGAATATGGCCGAGATTCCCGATATCTGCGTCGGCGGTGCATTTCGCATCGATCCGGACGGCACCTGGTATCACGATGGCGCGCCGATCGCGCGGACCGAGCTGGTGAAGCTGTTTGCGCGCGTGCTGACGCGGGATGCCGCGGGCCGGTACTGGCTGCAGACGCCGGCGGAGAAGGTGCCGGTGGAGGTGCTCGATGCGCCGTTTGTCGCCGTCGAGCTTGCGGTCGAGGGCGCCGGGACCGGTCAACGCCTCAGCCTCAGGACCAATGTCGATCACTGGGTGGAGCTCGGCGCGGCCCATCCCCTGATCGTGCGGTCCGGACCCCGCGGGCCCCGTCCCTATGTCGCCCTTGGCAACGCCATGGAGGCGCTGGTGGCAAGACCGGTCTATTACGCCCTCGCCGAGCTCGCCGTCGAAGGCGCCGATGGCGGCTCGAGCCCCGGCGTGTGGAGCGGCGGCGTGTTCCATCGGTTGGCGCCGGAGCGGCAAGGGGGTTCGCCGTGAGCGGTCCGACCGCGGACCAAGTGCGGGCGCGCCTCGGGCCCAGGCTGCTGGCCCCGGAAGCGGCATTCAACGCGCCGGAGTTCACATTCGGGACGGGGCCTGAGGAAATGCGGCTCACCATCGCCGAGCACGGCGAGGTCTATCGGCCCGCCGCGGTGCTGGTTCCGTTGATCGCCCATCGCCGGGGCATGACCGTGCTGCTGACCGAGCGCCATGCCGACCTCGCCGATCATGGCGGCCAGATCAGCTTCCCCGGCGGACGCCTGGAGGAGGGCGACCGGGACGCCGTCGATGCGGCGCTGCGCGAGGCCGAGGAGGAAGTCGGTCTGAGGCCCGACCTGGTCACGGTGCTGGGGGCGATGGAGACGCGCGCCACCATCTCCTACTACCGGGTGACGCCGGTCATCGGTTTGGCCCAGCCCTTTGCATCCGTGCCCCAGGCCGCGGAGGTGGCGGAGGTGTTCGAGGTTCCCTTGCCCTTCGTGCTCGACCCCGCAAACCACAGGTTCCTCGATCGCGGCGTCGACGGCCGCTCCCGGGCCACCTATGCGATTCCCTACCAGGACAGGTTCATCTTCGGGTTCACCGCCCGTATACTGATCAGCCTGGCCCACCTCTGGGGCGGAGAGAATTTCCCCCGGCCCGCCGGTGCGTAAGCCGGTGCGCGTAAAGGAGCCGAAGCCAAAATGTTCCGCCTTTTCTTCACCTTTGTCCTGCCCCTGATTCTCCCCGCCCTCGGCTACCTGCTTTGGAACTGGATCCAGCTGCGCCGAACCATCGCCGGCAAGCGTGCCGAACCGCCCCCCGGTTTCGCCGACATGCCGTGGCTGGTTTTGGCCGGGGCCGGCGTTTCCCTCGCGGTGATCGCCGTCCTGGCCCTGGCCTTCATGGGCGGCGGTAGCCCGCCGGGAAAAACCTATATCCCGCCCCATCTCGAGGACGGAAAATTGGTCCCCGGCCAGATGCGCTAGGCCCGGCGCAGTGGCCGTAGCCCGCCACATCGATATCGAGCCCTGGATGCGCGCGCCGTCGACCCGCGCGGTGATGGCGGCGCTCTCGGCCGGCGGCGGCGAGGCGCGGTTCGTCGGCGGCTGCGTGCGCGACACCATCCTCGGGTCCGCCGTGCGCGATATCGATATCGCCACCCATGAACCCCCGGACCGGGTCATCCGGTTGCTCGAAGACGCCGGCATCAAGGCCATTCCCACCGGCATCGCGCACGGCACCGTCACCGCGGTGGTGGGCGAGGAGCATTTCGAGATCACCACCTTGCGCGTCGACGTGAAAACCCATGGCCGGAGGGCCGAGGTGGCTTTTACCGACGACTGGGGAGAAGACGCGGCACGGCGCGATTTCACCATCAATGCGCTGTCCTTGACCGAGACGGGCGAGCTCTACGATCCCTTCGGCGGGCTCGAGGATTTGGCCGCCGGCCGGGTCCGCTTCGTCGGCGATGCCGAAACCCGCATCAGGGAGGACGTGCTGCGACTGCTCCGCTTCTTCCGTTTTTTCGCCTATTACGGCCGCCCGCCGCCCGACCGCCAGGCGCTCGCCGCGGTCAAGAAGCTCGCCCCCCTGGTCCCGACGCTGTCCGGCGAACGCGTTTGGGCGGAGCTGATCCGCCTTTTGCAGGCCCCTGACCCCGCTGCCATTTTCCGTTTGATGGCCGATCAAGGTGTGGCCGAGCACGTCTTCCCCGAGGGGATCTCCCTCGACCGCCTGGCCGCCCTGAGCGAGGTGGAGGCGGCGCATGGCATCGCCGGAGAGGCGAGCGATCCGCTGCGGCGCTTGGCGGCGCTGGCGGGCTCCGGGCCCGGTCGGGCCGAGGGGCTGGCCGAACGGCTGCGCCTGTCGCGCAAGGATCGCGAACGGTTGGTCAAAATGACCGGTAGCGGAGACATGGTCGCCTCGGGCCAAAGCCCACGGCAGGCCCATGCCGCCATATACCGCCTCGGCAACGCGCTCTATCGCGACGTCGTGTTCCTGGCATGGGCGGCGGAACGGGCCGAGGGCTCCGGCGGGCCGGCCGCCGACGCCGGCTTCGGCGCCGCCCTGGAAACCGCCGCCATCTGGCCGCGGCCGGAGTTGCCGATCAGGGGGGAGGATGCGCTGAACATGGGATTGGCGCCGGGGCCGGCTGTCGGCCGGGCGGTCGCGGCGGTCGAGGCGTGGTGGGTGGCGGAGGATTTCGCGCCGGACCGCGAGGCCTGTCTCGAGCGCTTGCGTGAGACCGTCGAGGACGGTGGGCCAGGCGCCGAGACGCCGTAGCGGCTTAAGCACCGGCATTGTCCGGGCCTAGGGCCAAAGGACCTCGGGCGGCATCGACATGAGGATCGCTTCGGTGTTGCCGCCGGTCTTGAGCCCGAACTGGGTGCCGCGGTCATAAAGCAGGTTGAACTCGACGTAGCGGCCGCGGCGGATCAGCTGGTGCCGGCGCTGGGCCGGGGTCCAGGCGGCGTTCATGCGCCCCGCCACCAGCGGCGGGTAGGCGGCGAGGAAGGCCTCGCCCACGGCCTTGGTGAAGGCGAAATCGGCGTCCCAGTCGCTGCTGTCGAGGTAATCAAAGAAGATCCCGCCGAGCCCCCGCGGTTCGCCCCGGTGCGGCAGGTAGAAATAGTCGTCGCACCAGGCCTTGAATTTTTCGTAGTAGCCGGGGTCGGCCGCGTCGCAGGCAGCCTTGAGGGCGGCATGGAATTTGGCCGCGTCGGCTTTCGCCTCCTCGGAATCGGGGAACATCGGGGTGATGTCGGCGCCGCCGCCGAACCAGGACTTGGCGGTGACGATATGCCGCGTGTTCATGTGGACCGCGGGGGCGAGGGGGGAGCACAGATGCGCCACCAGGGAAATGCCCGTGGCCCAGAAGCTGGGATCCGTCTCGGCGCCCGGGATCCGTGCGGCGAAGTCTTCCGAAAACCGGCCCTCCACCGTCGAGACATTGACGCCGACCTTTTCGAACACGCGGCCGCGCATGACCGACATGACGCCGCCCCCGCCGCCCTCGCCGGGGCCGCCCTGAACGTCTCGGCTCCAGGATTTGCGCTCGAATCTCCCGGGCGGGCGGTCGCCCACCAGGCCGAGCGCCGGACCCGAGAGCGCGTCCTCCAGGTCCTCGAAGGCGGCGCAAATCCGGTCGCGCAGGCTTTCGAACCAGAGACGCGCGGTGTCTTGTCTAAGCGCTACTTCGGTGGTCAAGGTCCGGTCTCTCCAGGTTTCCGCCCGGCGGCGGGCGGTCGCGGCCATCACCCGCGGGGTCTTGTGGCGTCGCCGGGGAAACCGTGAGTCTGGCGCAAGGCCTCGCCCAGCACCAGGGCCGCCGCGGTCGCCACATTAAGGCTGCGCATGCCGGCGGCCAAGGGGATAGTGAGACGCAACCGGGCGGCGTCGTGCACGAAATCGGGAACGCCCGCGCTCTCGCGCCCCAGCACCAGGATGTCGCCGGCACCGTATTCGGCGTCGCGGTAGTCGGTGTCCCCCTTGGTGGTGAGCAGCAGCAGGCGATCGGCAGGACCCAGGGAGGCGATGAAGGCGGCCCAGTTGCGGTGGACGGTCAGGGCGGCCTTGGCCGCGTAGTCGAGGCCGGCGCGCTTGAGCTTGGCGTCGGTCAGCACGAAACCGGCGGGTTCGATGATGTCGACGCCGACGTCCAGGCAGGCGGCGAGGCGCAATAGGGCACCCGTGTTCTGGGGGATGTCGGGCTCAAACAGGGCGAGGCGCATCGCCGGGGCCTTTCGCGGTGGGCGGAGAGCCGGAAATCGGCCAGATTTGGACTTTGCTTGCCGGGGATTTTATATTACACCCACAGCCACCAACGCCACCCATGGAGCGGTGGATGGTTGCGTCGGCCCCGCAGTTTCGCGGGGCGCAATGGGGAATGAAATATGTCACATACCGCCGAGGGCACCGACCCTCAAGCACCGGCCGGGGACGATAGTCAGACACGGAGGGACTTCCTGACTGTGACCACGACCCTGGTGGGGGCGGCCGGCGCCGGCCTCGCTTTGTGGCCGCTGATCGACAGCATGAACCCGGCCGCCGATACCTTGGCGCTGTCCACGGTCGAGGTCGACCTCAAGCCGATCCAGCCCGGTCAGCGCATCACCGTCAAATGGCGCGGCAAACCGGTCTTCATCGACCATCGCACGCCGGCGCAAATCGAGAAGGCCCAGGCCGACGATGCCGCCAGACTGCCCGATCCTCAAGCCGACAAGGACCGTGTGCAGAAGCCCCAATGGCTGGTCCTCGTGGGCGTCTGCACCCATCTCGGCTGCGTGCCCCTGGGCCAGAAAAAGGGCCAGGAACGCGGCGAGTGGGGCGGCTGGTTCTGCCCTTGCCATGGGTCCCATTACGATTTTTCCGGCCGCATACGGAAAGGCCCGGCACCGAGAAATCTCGAGGTGCCTAAGTACACCTTCCTGAACGAAACCACCATTCGCATAGGCTAAGTAAGGAACAGCCATGACCGCGCCCAGCGAGCCCACCCCGGCAGCGTCGACGGACGCCAAGCCCGGCATGATCGAACAGGCCAAGAACTGGATCGATTACCGGATGCCGATCTTCACCTTCATGGAGCACGAGCTTCATGAATATCCCACGCCCCGGAACCTGAACTATTGGTGGAACTTCGGCTCGCTCGCGGGAATCGTGCTGGTCATCATGATCGCCACGGGCATCGTCCTCGCCATGAGCTACACGCCCCATGTGGACCATGCGTTCAATTCGGTCGAACGCATCATGCGCGACGTGAATTACGGTTGGCTGATCCGCTACGTGCATATGAACGGCGCCTCGATGTTCTTCCTGGTGGTTTACATCCACATCTTCCGCGGCCTCTATTTCGGGTCCTACAAACCGCCCCGGGAGCTCTTGTGGTGGCTCGGCATCGTCATCCTGCTGCTGATGATGATGACGGCGTTCATGGGCTATGTCCTGCCCTGGGGTCAGATGAGCTTCTGGGGGGCGACCGTCATCACCAACCTGTTCTCCGCCATTCCCTGGGTCGGCGATGCCATCGTCAGCTGGCTGTGGGGCGGGTTTGCGGTCGACAATCCGACC
Source organism: Alphaproteobacteria bacterium (assembly GCA_033720855.1). GTDB lineage: Bacteria > Pseudomonadota > Alphaproteobacteria > SMXQ01 > SMXQ01 > SMXQ01. Next base: position 9,986 of record JAWWBR010000031.1, on the reverse strand, counting down.
TTGCAGCGCTTCTTCTCGCTGCATTACCTGCTGCCCTTCGTCATCGTCGGTGTCGTGGTGCTTCATCTGTGGGCCCTGCATACCCACGGCTCCAACAATCCGCTGGGCATCGACCGCAAGTCGGAGAAGGATTCGATCCCGTTCCACCCCTATTACACGATCAAGGATCTCTACGGCCTGGGCGTGTTCCTGATCTTCTACATGGCGATCGTGTTCTTCGCCCCCAATGCCCTGGGCGAGCCGGAGAACTACATCCCCGCCAACCCGTTGCAGACGCCGGCGGAGATCGTGCCCGAATGGTACCTGCTGCCCTACTACGCGATCCTCCGTTCGGTGCCCGATATCGCCATTCCCTTCACCGGCATCGTCTTGATCGAGGCCAAGCTGGCCGGCGTGATCGCCATGTTCGCCTCGATCTTCATCCTGTTCGTTCTGCCCTGGCTCGATTTCTCGCCCGTGCGTTCGGCGCGTTTCCGCCCCATCTACAAGCAGCTGTTCTGGATATTCCTGGTGGTCTGCGTGTTGCTGGGCTGGGTCGGCGCCAACAAGCCGGAAGGCGTGCCGCTGCTGGTCGGGCAGGTGTGTACGGCCTATTACTTCGCCCATTTCCTCATCCTGGTGCCCCTGGTGGCCAAGTACGAGAAAACCAGACCGTTGCCCGAAAGCATCTCCCAACCGGTGCTCAAGGGCGACGGCGAGAGCGGGGAGTAAGGCCATGCGCATGACCAAAGCCCTGATCGCGGCCCTGATCCTGGTTCTCGGCGTCGGCATCGCAATCGGCACCTCGGTGCGCGCCGCCGACGCGCCCAAGCCCGAGGCCCAGGACTGGTCCTTCACCGGTCTGTTCGGCACCTTTGACCGCGCCGCCCTGCAGCGCGGCTTCCAGGTCTACAAGGAGGTGTGCTCGGGCTGCCATGGCCTGAAGCATGTGGCCTATCGGAATCTCTCGGCGCTCGGGTATACCGAGGACCAGATCAAGGCCATCGCCGCCACCGTCGAGGTCCAGGACGGGCCCAACGACAACGGCGAGATGTTCATGCGCAAGGGCCGGCCGTCGGACCGCTTCAAGGAGCCCTTCCCCAACGAGAATGCGGCCCGCGCCGCCAACAACGGCGCCTATCCGCCGGACCTTTCGGTGATCGCCAAGGCGCGGCCCCACGGCATCGATTACCTGTATGCGCTGCTGACCAAATACAAGGAAGAGCCGCCCCAGGGCGTGCAGATGTCGGAAGGCATGTTCTACAACGAGGCCTTTGGCGGCGGTCAGATCGCCATGGTGCCGCCGCTTCAGCCGGAGTCGGTGCAGTATCAGGACGGCACCAAGGCGACCGTGCCGCAGATGGCGAAGGACGTCACCACCTTCCTGGCCTGGGCGGCGGAACCGGAACTGGAGGAGCGCAAGTCGCTCGGCCGCTCGGTTCTGTTGTTCCTGTTGGTGCTGACGGCGCTCTTGTATGCGCTCAAGCGCAAGATCTGGTCGGAGCTGCATTAGGGCGAGGGCCGGGCAAAGGAGCTTCCGATGGCTGCGGGGCGCGAGTCCGTGCTGGGCGTGATCGGAGGGTCCGGCCTCTACGACATCGAGGGCCTGACCGAAACCCGCTGGGAGGCGGTGGCGAGCCCCTTCGGCGCACCGTCCGACGACTTCCTGTTCGGTGAGATCGCGGGCAAGAAGGTGGTGTTCTGCCCGCGCCACGGGCGCGGCCATCGGATTCCTCCCGGCGAGATCAATTACCGCGCCAATGTCGATGCCCTGAAACGCGCCGGCGTCACCGAGATCCTGTCGATCAGCGCGGTCGGCTCGCTGCAGGAGGATCTTCCTCCCGGCACCTTCGTCATCGTCGATCAGTTCATCGACCGCACGGTCTTGCGGGAGCGCAGCTTCTTCACTTCGGGGATGGTGGCGCACGTCTCCATGGCGAGGCCGGTGTGCGGGCGTCTCGGCGCGGCGATCGAGGACCAGGCCCGGGCCCAGGGCATACCCACGGTGCGCGGCGGCACCTATCTCGCCATGGAGGGGCCGCAGTTCTCCTCGCTGGCGGAATCGGAGCTCTACCGCTCCTGGGGCGCGCATGTCATCGGCATGACCAACATGCCCGAGGCCAAGCTCGCCCGCGAGGCCGAGATCTGCTACGCCGCGGTCGCCATGGTTACCGATTACGACTGCTGGCATCCGGGCCATGACGACGTCACCGTGGACGCCATCATCGAGACCCTGATGGCCAATGCCGATGCCGCCCGGGGGCTGGTGGCGGGGCTGGCGCCGGCGTTGATCGCGGCGCCCGAGCCCTGTCCGCTCGGCTGCCACCGGGCGCTCGACCACGCGCTGATCACCGCGCCCGAGGCCCGCGACGCGGAAGTGCTCGCCCGTCTCGATGCGGTTGCCGGGCGGGTGCTCGGCGGCTGAGGGCGGTGCCGATCGATGGCTCATGAGGCGCTGCGCCGCGAACTGATCGCCGTGATGCGGGAGATGACCCGCCTCGGGCTGAACGCGGGCCGGGCGGGCAATGCCAGCGTGCGGGCGGGCAAGGGCTACCTGATCACGCCCACCGGCATGGATTACGCGGCGCTCAAGCCCGCCGACATCGTCGAGATGGCCGTCGACGGGACGCCCACGGGCCGGCGCGCACCGTCCTCGGAATGGCGCTTTCACGCAGACATCCTCCACCGCAGGCCCGAATTCGGCGCCGTCCTTCACGCCCATCCGCCCCATGCCACGGCGCTCGCCTGCCTGGGCAAGCCGATCCCGGCCTTCCATTACATGGTGGCGGTGGCCGGCGGCAGCGATATCCGCTGCGCGCCCTACGCCACCTTCGGCACAAAGGCGCTCTCCCGTCACGCCCTGACGGCGCTGGAGGGGCGACGCGCCTGCCTGCTCGCCAATCACGGCATGATCGCCTGCGGCGCCGACCTTGATGCCGCGCTGGCCCTGGCCCAGGAGGTGGAGACCCTGGCCCGCCAATACACCCTGGCGCTGGCCGTGGGCAAGCCGAGGATCCTGCCGGCCAAGGAGATGGCCAAGGTTCTCCGCGCATTCAAAAGCTACGGCCGGCAGCCCCAGGGGACCGCCGGCCGCGCCAAGGCGAAGGATAAGCGGGCCTAGGCCGTCGCCGCCTCGGAGGCGATGTGCTCGGCGAGGAAGTCCAGCGTGCGCTGGCGCGCGAGCTTGGCCGCCTCCTCGTGGTAGGAGCCGCGGTGATCGCAGTTGAAGCCGTGCCCCGCGCCCTCGTACATGTAGACCGGCACGTCGGGCTGGGCGGACTTGATCTTCTCGACCTTGTCCGGGCCGATGCCCCGGTCTTCGGTGCCGATGTGGCAGATGATCGGGCATTTCGGGGTTTCGTCGGCGAAATCCGCGGCATTGCCGCCGTAATACGACACCGAGGCGTCGAAATTGCCGCGGGTGGCCGCAATCCAGGCGACCGAGCCGCCGAAGCAGTAGCCGATGATGGCGACCTTGCCGGCGTCGCGGACGGCGTCGGCGGCGGCCTGGGCATCGGCGAGCGAATCATCCCAGTTGAGCTGGCCCCGGGTGGCCTTGCCCTTCTCCTGGGAATCGGGGTCGTAGCCGAGTTCCAGGCCCTTCTCGACGCGGTCGAACAGCGCCGGCGCGATGGCCACGTAGCCGTCGGCGGCGTAGCCGTCGCAAACCTCCCTGATATGGGCGTTGACGCCGAAGATTTCCTGAATGATGACGACCGCGCCCTTGGGCGTGCCCGCGGGGTCGGCGCGGTAGGCGTCGAGCTCGAATCCGTCGGCCGAAGTCAGCTTAACGGTTTGTCCCATTGCTGGTTCTCCCTGATGCTTTGGTTGCGGATGAGCGGGGGGTGCCCCCCTGAAATTCGAGGCCGATTGTAGTGGCTCAGGCCTGGCTGCGCAAATGCCCGATTGCCCGGCAGGCCGATGCGGCCGGTCGCGCCCTCGTGCCGGCGGGGCCATGGACATTCAGGATGCATCCGCGGCCCTTATGGGGCTACAGTGCGCCCGGCCTGCCCGTGGGAGAGGAATCGATGACGCAGTTGAAAAAGGAGCTCGACGCTCTGGCGCGGTATATCCAGCGCGTGCGCGAGGAGATCGCGGCGATCGATCGCCCGGTGGACGAGGATCGCAGTTTCGAAAGCATGGGCGAGCAGATGGACGCCATCGTCGGGGCCACGGAGGAGGCCACCAACCGCATCATGACGGCGATGGAGAGCAGCGGCTCGATCATCGAGGAGTTGCGCGAGCGGATCGACGCGCCCGATCAGGCGGCGTTGCTCGACCGGCTCGACGCCAATGCCGGCGCGGTCTTCGAGGCCTGCGCCTTCCAGGACATCACCGGCCAGCGTGTCAGCAAGGTGGCGAAGTCGATCACCTATGTCGAAGCGCGCGTCGCCAAGTTGATCGAACTGATGGGCGTCGAGGAGACGGCCCAGGCGACGGTGTCATCGGAGGGCGACGGGTCCGAGGACGAGAAACTCATGCATGGGCCGCAGCTCCAAGGCGAAGGCCTCTCTCAGGAGGACATCAACAAGCTGTTCGACTGAGCCGCCGCGCCCGGGCGGCGCTGGCGGCGACCGCTACACGTTGAATTTGAATTCGATGACGTCGCCCTCGGCGACGACGTAGTCCTTGCCCTCGGTGCGCATCTTGCCCGCCGCCTTGGCCCCCTGTTCGCCGCCGCAGGCGATGTAGTCGTCGAAGGAAATGGTGTCGGCGGCGATGAAACCGCGCTCGAAATCGGTGTGAATGCGCCCCGCCGCCTGGGGCGCGCGGGTCCCGGCCGGGATCGTCCAGGCGCGGGCTTCCTTGGGGCCGGCGGTGAAGAAGGTGAGCAGCCCGAGCAGGCGGTAACCCTCGCGGATCAGGCGGTTGAGCCCCGGTTCGTCGAGCCCCAGCTCGGCCAGGAAAGCGGCCCGTTCGGCGGCATCGCCGAGCTCCGCCACCTCGGCCTCGATGGCGGCGGAGATGACGACCACGCCCGCGCCCTGATCTGCCGCCATCTCGGCGACGGCCTCGGAATAGCGATTGCCGCTCTCGGCGGCGCTTTCGTCGACATTGCACACATAGAGGACGGGCTTGGCGGTCAGGAGCTGCAGGGCGCGGAACGCGGCGCTTTCGCCGGCCCCGATGCCCAGCGACCTGGCGGGGGCGCCGTCACGCAGCGCGGCGATGGCGCGCTCGGCCAGGGCCAGGGCCGCCGCCGCCTCCTTGTCGCCGCCCCGCGCCCGTTTGGTCAGCGCCACGGCGCGGCGTTCCAGGCTCTCGAGGTCGGCGAGCATCAGCTCGGTATCGACCACTTCGGCGTCGGCGACCGGATCGACCCGACCGGTGACATGGGTCACGTCGTCGTCCTCGAAGCAGCGCAGCACGTGGAGGATGGCGTCGACCTCGCGGATATGGCCGAGGAACTTGTTGCCCAGGCCCTCGCCGCGGCTGGCGCCGGCGACCAGGCCGGTGATGTCGACGAATTCAAGCTGGGTGGGGATGATCCGCGCCGATCGGGCCAGGGCCGCCAGCTGCTCGAGGCGGGGGTCGGGTACGGTCACCTGGCCGGTATTGGGCTCGATGGTGCAGAACGGGTAGTTCGCGGCATCCGCCGCCGAGGTCGCCGTCAGAGCGTTGAACAGGGTGGACTTTCCGACATTGGGCAGCCCGACGATGCCGCAGTTGAAGCCCATCACCGGGGTTCCGGGTCGGGTGCGGGGGTCTCCTCGGCGCCGCCCTCGGGTGGCGGCGCAAGCAGGGTGGCGAGCCGGTTGGTGAACCCGGCGCCGTCGCCGGAGGCCAGGCGCGGCGCGGCCTCGGCGATGGCCTCCAGCAAAGGGCCGACCCAATCCATCTCGGCCTTGGAAAAATCGTCCAGCACGTGCCCCGTGACCCGCTCCTTGAGACCGGGGTGGCCGACGCCGATCCTGACCCGGGCGAAGTCGCTGCCGATATGGGCGGCGATATCGCGAATCCCGTTATGCCCGGCATGGCCGCCGCCTATTTTGAAGCGCACCTTTTCCGGGGCGAGGTCGATCTCGTCGTGGATCACGGTGACATCGGAGGGCGGCAGCTTGTAGAACCGCACCGCGGCGCCCACCGACCGCCCGGACTCGTTCATGTAGGTCTCGGGCTTGAGCGCCAGCACCTTCTCGCCGTCGAGCGTGCCCTCGGCGCACTGGCCCTCGAAGCGCTTGCGCCAGGGGCCGAAGCCGTGGCGGCGGGCGATCTCGTCCACCGCCATGAAACCGATATTGTGCCGATTGCGCGCGTATTTGGCGCCGGGATTTCCCAGCCCCACCAGCAGATGCATGGATCAGGATCCCGGGCGCGGGAGGGCTCAGCCGCCCTCGCCTTCGCCCTTCTCTTCCTCGGCGCCTTCGCCCTCGGCGCCCTCGCCCTCGGCGCCTTCGCCCTCGACGCCCTCGCCCTCGACGCCTTCCTCGCCTTCCTCGGCCTCGGCCTCGGCCTCGGCTTCGGCGTCGGCCTCAAGCGCCTCGTCGCGGACCACGGTGGGCGCGGCGATGGTGGCGACGGTGAAGTCGCGGTCGGAGATGGTCGGTTCCACGCCGTCGGGCAGAGCGATGTCGCTGATATGGATGCTGTCGCCGATATCCAGTTCCTCCAGGTCCGCCGTCAGCGAGTGGGGGATGGCGTCGGCGCGGCAGTCGACCTCGACGTCATGGCGCACGACGTTGAGCACGCCGCCGCGACGCAAGCCGGGGCATTCCTCTTCGTTCAGGAACACCACGGGGACGGCGACGGTGATGCGGGTGCTTTCCGACACCCGCAAGAAATCCACGTGCAGCGGCTGGTCGGTGACCGGATGGAACTGCACGTCACGGGCCAGAACCCGGTGTGCGGTGCCGTCGATATCGATGTCGGTGAGGGTCGTGAAAAACCCCGTCTGATTGAGCTCCCGGTGGAGCACCTTGGGCTCCAAGGCAATGGCCAGGGGGCTTTCCTTGCCGCCATAGATGACGGCGGGAATCAAACCTTCGCGGCGCGTGGCCCGGGCGGCCCCCTTCCCAACCCGGTCCCTGGCGCGTGCAGGCAGTGTAATCACGTCGGCCATGGGTCGATCTCCTGGTTCGAACGCCGGCCTCCAGGGGTGCCGGCGCGTTTGCGCGGCTTCGTATACGGCAAAATGCCCGCCTTGAACAGTCCGGAATGCGGTTTTTTAGTCGAACAGGCTGGAAACCGAGGATTCTTCGCTGATCCGTTTCATGGCGTCCGCCATCAGCGGGGCGATGGTCAGCTGCTCCAGCGTGTTCGACAGCCGCACCGCCTCGGTGGCCTGGATCGAATCGGTGACCACCAGCTTTTCCAGCGGCGAAGAGGACACGCGGCCGACGGCGCCGCCCGACAGCACTCCATGGGTGACATAGGCGGACACGCTCTTGGCCCCGGCCTCGGTCAGGGCTTCGGCGGCGTTGCACAGGGTGCCCGCCGAATCGACAATGTCGTCGATCATGATGCAGAGCCTGTCCTTGACGTCGCCGATGATGTTCATGACCTCCGAAACGCCGGCCCGTTCCCGGCGCTTGTCGATGATGGCGAGATCGGCGTCGAGCCGCCGGGCCATGCCCCGGGCCCGCAGCACGCCGCCCACGTCGGGCGACACCACGGTCACGGGCTGGCCGTCGTAACGGGACTTGATGTCCTTGGCGAACACCGGCTCGGCATAGAGATTGTCCACCGGGATATCGAAGAAGCCTTGGATCTGGCCGGCGTGGAGGTCCATGGTCAGCACCCGGTCGGCGCCCGCGGTGGTGATCAGGTTGGCCACCAGCTTGGCCGAAATGGGCGCCCGTGGCGCCGTTTTGCGGTCCTGGCGGGCATAGCCGAAATAGGGGATCACGGCGGTGATGCGGCGCGCCGAGCCGCGCTTCAGCGCGTCCAGCGTGATCAGCAGCTCCATCAGGTTGTCGTTGGTGGGAAAGGAGGTCGACTGGACGACGAAAACGTCTTCGCCGCGGACGTTTTCGAGGATCTCGACGTAGATCTCCATATCCGAAAAGCGCCGCACTTCCGCCTGGGTAAGACGGAGCTGAAGGCATGCGCCCATGGCTTCCGCCAGTGGCCGGTTGGAATTGCAGGAAATTACTTTCATTCGCTGCCCTGGATAGCGCTCAATGGGCATGCCCCGGACCGGGGCTCGAACCCGGCCTCGTCCCCCTTGCCGGGCGGCCGGACTCTATCAGCCGCCGGGGGCTCTGGCAACGGCCTTCGCGCACCCCGCCCGCGGCGTCGCCTCAACGGCCCCGGGGCCGCCAGGCGGCGCGGATGATGTCGGCGATCCCCGGGGCCGCGGCGCGCGCCGCATAGATCGCGGTGAGCCCCCAGGTCTTGTCCAGGCTGCCCGCCGTCACCTCGTTGGCCTGCTCGATCTTGCCGAGGACTTGGCCGTCCGGGGACAGCACCGACCAGGTTATGGCCACCCGCTGGGTGCCGGACTTGGCGGGCGACGCCGTCACGGTGCCCATCAGGACGATGGGGCTGGCGCCGCGAATGGCCGCTTCGGCGACGCGGAAGCCCTGCTTGCGAAGCTCGAAGGCAAGCGCCCGCCGCAGGCTGATGCGACCGTCTCCTGGCGCCCCGTCGACATCGACCACGGCGACCGGCTGGTTGCGCGCGATGGGCGCGGCGGTGGGATCGGACAGCAGCGGCGCGAGGTCGGAAACCGCGTCTCGCGCAAGCCGCCGCAGGACCGGGCGCGCACCGTTCCGCCATTGTGTGCGCGGGACCAAGGCCTCCTGGTGGTGGATGCCGCCGGGCCGACCCTGGGGCGTCAGAAGCCGCCATAGCAGGCGCACGCGGACGGCATCGGGATCGGCCGCGGGAAAGCTGCTGGCCTGGCCGACCAGGGTGTAGCCCCGGCTCGGCTCGGCGCTGGAGCTTGCCGCGAAATCCTCGTCGCGGAAGGCTTGGGCGATCTCGTCCGCGAGTGCGCGGCCGTGGTGCATGCCGGCCACGGTGATGACGTTTATGCCGGCCCGTTCGCCGGGCGCCAACAGCGGGTTGGTGACCTTGCCGTCATGGGAAAAGGGCTGCGGCAGCGCCCCGCAGGCGGCGATCCAGAGGCAAAAGATCGCCGCCAGGCCATGGCGCGCGCGAACCGGCGGCCGGTCCCTAAACGAGAACACAGCTCACCATCAGCCCGAGGACAAGCGCGATAAGGAAGTAGATCAGGTAGGGCATGGCCTTATTCCGCGAGGGCGATCAGCGAAAGATTGCGCCCGTAGTCGGGCTCGCCCCTGAGTATCGAACGGCGGTAGCTGAAAAATCGCCGTTCCTGGGCACAGGTATCAAAGCCGGGCGGCGCCACCGGGCCGAGCCCGGCACCGGCCAGACGGGCGGCGACGAAGCCGCCCAGGTCGAAAAGGTAATGTCCATCGCGTGGCGCCGCACGGAAAAAAACGTCGTTTTCCGGAGTCTCGGCGAGGAACGGGGCGGGAAATTCGGGTCCCACTTCGTAGGACGCCTGGCCGATGCAGGGCCCGATCGCCGCCGCGATGCGGCTGCGCCGCGCCCCCAAGTCCTCCATCGCCGCGACCGTGGCGTCGATGATCCCCGCCAGCGCGCCGCGCCACCCGGCATGGGCGGCGCCGATGACCCCGCCGGCGCCGTCGGCCAGCAAGACCGGCGCGCAGTCGGCGGCGAGCACTCCGAGTCCCAATCCCGGCAGGGCGGTGACGAGCCCATCGGCGCGTGGCGCATCATCGGTCTCCCAGGGGCCGTCCACCCGCACGACGTCGGCCGAATGGACCTGATGGGCGGTCACCAGGCGGGCCGGATCGAGGCCGAGGCCGGCCGCGGCGCGGGCGCGGTTGGCGGCGACCCTGTCGGGCGAGTCGCCGGACCCGGGCCCGGCGTTGAGGGAGGCGTAAATCCCGCCGCTGGTGCCGCCCTCGCGGGTGAAAAAGCCATGCTTCACCCCGCGCTCGGCGCTCAGGCGGGGGTCGCGGATCAGGGGAGGAAGGGGAGGATCGCTGCGGCTCATGACGGCGAGGACACCTACG
>JAWWBR010000030.1:0-30581 GCA_033720855.1 Alphaproteobacteria bacterium | reverse complement strand
CAGTCCCGCCTCCTGCAAGTCAGCCATGACGTTGCGGATGGTCGCGGGCGACAGATCGAGGCCGCTCTTGCGCGCAATGGTGCGCGATCCCACCGCCTCGCCGGTTTCCACATAGGTCTCGACGATCAGACGGAAAATTTCGCGCGACCGCTCATTCAGCTCGGTGACGGCGCTGGTCGTGTCTTCGGTCATCGTTTCTACATGCCTCGGCAGGCATCCCTTTCCGGTCGCTGCAAAATTTAGTGAGCGGCCATGCCAGCGTCAACCTGCAGCCATGCGCCGCTGCATCTGGACGCCGCCGTGCCGGCGCGCTAGCTTGGGCGGCCCGGCATCATGAGCCTTGGCGGATCGGAGGTAAGGCAATGAGCAATCGACCATCGGGGCGCGCGCCCGATCAGTTGCGCGAGGTCGTCCTTGAGGCCGGTGCCAATAAGTATGCCGAAGGATCCTGCCTGGCGCGATTCGGCGATACCCACGTGATCTGCACGGCGAGCGTCGAGGAGCGCGTGCCCTTCTTCATCCGCGACAGCGGGCGCGGTTGGGTGACCGCGGAATACGGCATGTTGCCTCGCTCCACCGGCACCCGCACAGACCGCGAGGCGGCGCGCGGCAAACAGTCGGGGCGGACCCAGGAAATTCAGCGTCTGATCGGCCGGGCCCTGCGCTCGGTCACCGACCTCGAAGCCCTCGGCGAGCGCCAGGTGAAGATCGATTGCGACGTCCTGCTGGCCGACGGAGGCACTCGAACGGCTGCCGTTACCGGCGCCTGGGTGGCGCTCTACCAAGCCTTTGCCGGACTGGTCGACAAGGGGCTGGTCGACAGGCTGCCGATCACCGGACAGATCGCCGCCGTCTCCTGCGGGCTGTTCGACGGCACCGCGGTGCTCGACCTCGATTACGCCGAGGACAGCACCGCCCAGGTCGACACCAATTTCGTCTTGACCGCCGAAGGTCATTTCGTGGAGGTCCAGGGCACCGCGGAGGAGCGTCCCTTTCCCCAAAAGGACTTCGATCAAATGCTGGCGCTGGCGCGCAAGGGCATCACCGAACTCGCCGAGCTGCAATGCGGGGCGCTAGGCCTGCCGGCCCCGATCCGGGATTGAACTCCGTGTCGCGGCGCTTGCAAGTCGGCCCCCTGATCGTCGCCTCCCACAACGCGGGCAAGGTGCGGGAGATTGGCGCGCTGCTGGCGCCCTTCGGGTACGAGGTGCTGGCGGCCGCCGACCTCGGCCTCGATGAACCCGAGGAAACCGGACGCGATTTCATCGCCAATGCGGAGCTCAAGGCCCGTGCCGCAGCCGAGGCCGCCGGACTTCCGGCGCTGTCCGACGATTCGGGGCTAGAGGTCGCCGCGCTGTCCGGGGCGCCGGGCATCTATGCCGCCCGTTGGGCCGGACCGGGTCGGGATTTCGCCAAGGCCATGGAAAGGGTGCACAAGGAAATGGTGGCCAGCGGCGACGAGAACCCATCGGCGCGATTCGTCTGCGCCCTTTCCTTGTGCTGGCCCGACGGTCATTGCGAATCGGTGGAAGGGGAGGTGCGTGGTCGGATCACCTGGCCGCCGCGGGGAGAGAAGGGTTTCGGCTACGACCCGATCTTCATCGCCGATGGCGAGACCCTGACTTTCGGGGAAATGGAACCCGAAGCCAAGCATGCCATCAGCCACCGCGCCGACGCCTTCGCCAAGCTGATCGACCGCTGCCTCGGAGCGGGCTGAGCGATGACGGCGCTGCCCCTGCCCGACACCCGCCCTCACGCGGCACCGGACGAGCCACCCCTGGCGCTCTACCTGCACTGGCCCTTCTGTGTCTCCAAATGCCCCTATTGCGACTTCAACAGCCATGTTGCGGAGGAAATCGACCAAGAGGCATGGTGCCGGGCCTATCTCACCGAACTGGAGACGGTCGCCGCACTCGTCCCCGACCGGCGGCTCGTCAGCATCTTTTTCGGCGGCGGGACCCCTTCGCTGATGGCGCCGGAAACCGTCGCCACCACGGTCGAACGCGCCCGTGCGCTCTGGCGGCCGAACGACGGTAGCGCCCTCGAGGTGACCCTGGAAGCCAACCCCAATTCGTCGGAGGCGGAGAAATTCGCCCATTTCCGTTCCGCCGGCGTCAACCGTCTGTCGCTCGGCGTCCAGGCGCTCGACGACGGCGCCCTCGCTTTCCTCGGCCGCGCCCACAGCGCTGGCGAAGGCCTGAGGGCGATCGAACTGGCACAACGCCATTTTCCTCGCGTCAACGCCGACATGATCTACGCCCGGCCGGGCCAGACAGTGGCCGCCTGGCGGACGGAGCTCGGGCGGTTGCTCGATTTCGGCCTTGGCCACCTCTCCCTCTATCAGCTCACCATCGAACGCGGCACCCCGTTCTTCGCCGCCCACCGCCGCGGCGATTTCGCATTGCCCGGAGAAGACACCGAGGCGGCGCTCTTCGAGGCCACCGGAGCGCTCCTCGAAGAGGCGGGTCTCAGTGCCTATGAGATCTCCAATTACGCCCGGCCCGGCGAGGAATGTCGCCATAACCTCAATTACTGGGGCTACGGTGATTTTCTCGGCGTCGGCCCCGGCGCCCATGGGCGACTGACCTTGCCGGAAGGCGCCGTCGCCACCGAAAATCTGCGGGCGCCGGCCGACTGGCTCGCGGCGGTCGAGAGCACCGGGCGCGGGATCAAGGCTGAGACGCATCTTGGCCCCGCCACCCGCGCCGAAGAGATGGTGATGATGGGCCTGCGCCTTGTTTCCGGCATCCTCGCCGAGGATTTCCACCGCGTCACCGGGCTCGACTTCGAGGATGTCTTGGACGCCCGCGCCCGCGCCCGTCTCGTCGCCGCGGGTTTCCTCAGTGCCGAAACCGATCGCCTGCGCGCCACCGCATCCGGCCGAATCAGATTGAACGCCGTCCTCGCGGCCCTTCTGGGCGGCGCCGGGGACGACTAGTTACCGAATCTCTGGAAAGTCTGGGGCGCCGGCGAAACCACCACGAAGCGGCGCTCCCGCACCTCCATCACGGCGAAACCGCGCTCCACGGATCCCGATGGCAACAGGCGAAAAATGCCATCGGCACCGGCGAACCCACTCGGCTGCGTAAGCGCTTCTTTGGTAAAGACCTCCGCGGGTGACGGTACCAGGCTTGGTGTCGGTGGCGGCGCACCGGGCGCCGGGACGGTCACGACACGTCCCTCGGACACCGTGGTCGGAGGGGTGGGTTTGGTCCGGGCGATCACCGCAGCCAGAGCGGTGGCGTCATAAGCAAGCGAGGCGACCTGTGGCGGCGGTCCGCCGAACGCCTTGGCGTAGGCGGTCTCGAAACCTTGACGGGCGGCGGGGGCCGGTGCCGCGAACCAACCGCCATAGACGGCGGGTTCGGTGGCAATGGCTAAATCATTCCACTCGACGGTGCCGAGCAACCGGACTTTGCGCGGGTCGACATCGTAGAACCTCAGCAACGGAGCCAATGCCCGAAGGCTGGCGCCGCCCTGGGGCAAAAACACCGCGTCGAAATCCACATCGCCCAAGGTGTCCCGATTCTCGAGCCGCTTGAGAGCGCGCTTCGACGCCTCGTCGTTCTGCGCCGCCAACTCCTGGCGCCGCAACAGCAGCGCCTTGCGTCGCGCCCCGTAATTGGCAAGCGTCCTGACCATTGGGGAAAGCGCATCGGTCGAAATGCCGCGATAGCGGGCGACGGTTTTCAGTTGCAGACCGAGATTGGGAACGAGGCGCCTTAGAAGTTGCTCGACATGCTGTCCGAACGGGCCATCGGGAACCAGGGCCACCAGTCTGCTGATGCCGCGGTCCCGGGCAAAGGTCATCACCCGACGGATCTGGGGCTCGGGCGCGAATCCCATGACGAAGACGCCGTCGCCGGCGACCGCCCGGTCGTTGGAGAACGACAGCACGGGAACGCCCCTGGCGCGGGCGAGGGGTGCGGCAGCCGTGACAGACGAGGCGAACACTGGCCCCAGGATCAGCCGCGCGCCGTCATCGAGCACCTTGCGCGCGGCCGCCGCCGCACCGTCGGGTGTCCCCGCGGTGTCGGCGGGAAGCACGGCGAAGCCCTCATCGGCCAGGCCGAAAAGGGCCAGTTGGGCGGCGTTGAGAAGGCTTCCACCGAGCTTGGCGTGGGGCCCCGACAGCGGCAGCAGCAGCCCCACCCGGAGCACCGGCTTGACCCCGGGCGGCGGGCTCAGGACGATTCGGTCCGCCCCTGCATCCGGCGCCGGCGCCGGCGAGATGGCGGCGACGTCGGGAGACGGTTCCGGAGTTCTTGCGCGAGAGGAGTCCTCCGTGGCCGCCGATTGCGCGCTCTCGGAGCCCGCTTTCGTCTCCGCAGGCGCCGGAGGGGTTCGTGGCTCCCCGGTTTTCGTGGGCGGCGCCGTCGCCGGCTCTATGACGATTTCCTCTTGCCCCGGCAGGATCGTCTCTCGCACCTCCTGGAGGGTTTGGCACCCGCCCAGCGCCAGGACTCCGAGCGCCACGACGGCGGCGCATGCAAGGCGGCGTCTCTTGTCTTCAGAACTGCGGCGCAAGGCGTTATCCTCGGTCATCACGGGCGTCGAAACGGGCACCCGGAGCGTAACCAGCGGCGGGAACCAAGTAAACTCCCTGGGGATGGATGGTGGGTGGCAATAATGGCGAAAACCGGGCCCTTGCACCCGGCCTCTATCTGGTGGCGACGCCGATCGGCAATCTCCGCGACATCACCTTGCGCGCGCTCGACACCTTGGCGGCGGTCGATATCATCGCCTGCGAGGATCGCCGGGTGACGGGGAAACTGCTCGCCGCCCACGGCATTTCCACGCCGATGACCACCTACCACGAACACAACGCCGCCCGCGTCCGGCCCCGGCTCGTCAGCCGCCTCGCCAAGGGCGAACGCATCGCCCTGGTCTCCGATGCCGGCACGCCGCTGATCTCGGATCCGGGATACAAATTGGTTGCGGCCTGCCGCGCGAACGGCGTTGCCGTCACGGCACTGCCGGGGGCTTCCGCCCCGCTTGCGGCACTCGTGCTGTCCGGCCTGCCCAGCGACCGCTTCCATTTCGCCGGTTTCCTGCCGCCAAGGACGAGCGCCCGGCGCAATGCCCTGGAAGGGCTTGCCCACATCGATGCAACCCTGGTGCTGTTCGAATCGGGACACCGGCTCGGCGCCCTTCTGGGCGATGCCGCAGACATCCTCGGCGGGAGAAAGGGAGCGGTATGCCGCGAGCTGACCAAGCTTCATGAAGAGGTCGTCTCCGGAGATCTGCCGACCCTTGCCGCGCGCTACCGTGACGAGGCCCCGCCCAAGGGCGAGATCGTCGTCGTCGTCGCCCCACCGGCGGTGGAGCCGGGCCTGAGCGCGCAAGCCCTCGATCGACGGCTGCGCGCGGCGCTGGCCGATGCCAGCCTGCGGGATGCGGTGGCATTGGTGACGGCGGAGACCGGCCTGCCGCGGCGCCGGGTCTACGCCCGGGCGTTGGCCCTCGAGGACGAGCGCGAGTGAGTCCCCGCTCTTCCGGCCGCGCGCGTGTCCGCGCACTCGGACGGGGGCGCCGGGCCGAAACCGCGGCGGCGCTTTACCTGATGTGCAAGGGCTACCGCATCCTCAGCCGTTCCTTCCGCACCCAACTGGGCGAGATTGACATCGTCGCCCGGCGCGGCACCACCTTGGCGATGGTCGAGGTCAAATACCGGCCGGCAAGAGCCGAGGCCGCCTATGCCATTACCCCCGCCCAACGTCAGCGCATCGAGCTGGCGGCGCGCGGTTTCCTCGCCGCCCACCCCCAATACGCCGACCATCACGTGCGCTTCGATGCCCTGTTGCTCGCCCCCTGGCGCTGGCCGCTTCATCTGACGGATGCCTGGCGGGATTGACTGGCGTGTGCCGCAGAAGGCTTGCCTTTGTTGAATCAATGGGTTAAAGGCAATACTTAGGTTCAAGTATCAAGCGGGGCCGCTATCATGCCGAGGCAATGTCGAAAAAACCCTGATCGAATTTCCCCCTTTGCCTCCGGAGACCGTCGTCGCAGCGGCCGCCTCGCGACCCGCCTCGCCGGCGCCCTGCTCATTGCCGCCCTGCTCGGGGCCTGTTCGACCCCCGCCGTGGTGATGGGCGCCGGGGCGTCGGGGGCGGTCGCCGCCTCCCAGGAACGCGGGCTCGGCGGCTCGCTTCGGGATTCGCGAATCAAGACGGTGATCAATTACCATCTTCTCGACGAGGATCCGAAACTGTTCCGATCGCTGTCGACCGCCGTCTACGAAGGCCGCGTGCTCTTGACCGGCGTCGCGCCGTCGGTCGCCAAGCGCGATCGCGCCGTCGCCATCGCCTGGAAAGCCGATGGGGTCAAGGAGGTGATCAACGAGATCATCGTCGATGCGGACGGTGTCAGCGGCAGTTTTCCCCGCGATACTTGGATCACCACAAAGCTGCGCACCAAGCTGATGTTCGACAAGGACGTCGTCGGCATCAATTATTCCATCGACACCGTGCGCGGCACCGTTCACCTGCTCGGCGTCGCTCAGGACCGCGACGAACTGAAGCGGGTGCTGGGCCATGCACGGCACCTCAGTTACGTGCGCAACGTGGTCAATCACGTGATCCTCAAGTCCGACCCCAGGCGCCAAACCAACCAGGCCCGGAACTGACCCGGCGACGCCCTCGGCCGGCGCAAAAGCCGGTCCCTCGGCGCCTTGGCCGTGCTAGGTTAGGGTGCGGGAAAACGAACCCGCCCGCCGGAGGGTGCCTGCCATGAGTCTCGCCGTCGCGTTCCAGATGGACCCGCTCGAGAGGATCGACGTCAGCGCGGATTCGACCTATGTCCTGGCGGTCGAGGCGAACGCGCGCAAGCATGCGCTCTATCACTACCTGCCCCAGGACATGACCCTGGCCGATGGCCGGGTGTTGGCCCGCGCGCGCCGTTTCGAGGCCCGCGCCGACGCCAATAATCCCTTCACAATCGGCCCCGAAGAGACCATCGACCTGGCGGCCCTCGATGTCGTGATGATGCGCCAGGACCCGCCCTTCGACATGGCCTATATCACCGCCACCCATCTGTTGGAACACGTCCATCCGGGGACCCTGGTGGTCAACGATCCGGTCCATGTGCGCAACGCGCCGGAGAAGCTCTTCGTCACCCATTTCGCCGAACTGATGCCGCCGACGCTGATCACCGCCGACCGCGACCAGGTCTTCGCGTTTCGCGCCGAGCATGGCGACATCATCATCAAGCCGCTGTTCGGCAACGGCGGCGCGGGCGTCTTCCACCTCGGGCCCGAGGACGAAAACATCAATGCGCTCCTCGAGCTCTTTACCGAGCTCTACCGCGAGCCCATCGTCGTGCAGTGCTACCTGCCCGAGGTGCGGGCCGGCGACAAGCGCATCATCCTCATCGAGGGCGAAGCCGCAGGCGCCGTCAACCGGGTCCCGCCCCAGGGCGAGGCGCGGGCCAACCTCCATGTCGGCGGGCGCGCCGAGAAGGCGGAACTGACGGCGCGGGAAATGGAGATCTGCGAGGCCATCGGCCCGACGCTGACGGAGCGCGGGCTGGTCTTCGTCGGCATCGACGTGATCGGCGACTATCTCACCGAGATCAACGTCACCTCGCCCACCGGCATCCAGGAGATCAACCGCTTCGACGGGGTCAGGCTGGAGGCGCGCATCTGGGACGCCGTCGAGGCGCGGGTCCATGCGCAGCACACCGAGCCGCCGGCGTGACCATTCCCATCCTCACCGCAACCTACGGCGCCGTTCTCGCCCTCATCCTGGTCGGCCTCAGCGTCAACGTCATCCGGCTGCGCGTCCGCCACCGGGTCTCGCTCGGCGACGGCGGGGTGGACCCCCTGCGCCGCGCCATCCGCGGCCAGGGCAATTTTTCCGAATACGTGCCCTTGACCTTGATCCTGATGCTCACCCTCGAGCTGCTCGGCCAGCCGGCCTGGCTGATCCATGCCGCCGGCGGCGCCCTGCTCGTGGGACGGATCGTCCATGGCGTCTGCTTCGCCTGCTTCGATCGCGCCATGGGGCTCCGGCGCGCCGGCATGGCGCTGACCTTCGCCGCCATCCTCATCGCCGCGCTGGGCAATCTGGCCGCGGTCCTCGCCGCATCGCCGTGAGGCCGCGCGCCGGTCCCGGCGTCCCCTCAGGGGCGGCTGCGACCGCCGACCATCCGATAGCCGTTTTGCCCCTCGACTCCGGGGCCCGATGGCATTAGACTGTAAAAGAACAAAACACAAACATTAGAGGATTGAACGGGGCGGGGGCGCATGGTCGCGCATGTCAACACGGTGGCCTTCAACGGCATCGACGTCGTCGACGTCGACGTGCAGGTGCAGATCAGCGCCGGTTTGCCGGCCTTTTCCGTGGTCGGGCTGGCCGACAAGGCGGTGGCCGAATCGCGCGAGCGCGTGCGCGGCGCGCTCAATGCGCTGGGCCTGGCGCTGCCGCCCAAGCGCATCACCGTCAACCTGGCTCCCGCGGACCTGGCCAAGGAAGGCAGCCATTTCGACCTGCCCATCGCGCTTGGCCTGCTCGCCGCCATGGAGGTGGTGCCGGCCGAGGAGATGATCAACTTCATCGCCATGGGCGAGCTTGCCTTGGATGGGCGCATCACCCCGGTGGCCGGCGCCCTGCCCACCGCCATCCACGCCGAGACTAAGGAGATGGGCCTGATCTGCCCCGAGGCGGGCGGCGGCGAGGCGGCCTGGGTCAAGGGGCTCGAGGTTCTGGCCCCGGGGGCGCTGCTCAACCTGATCAACCATTTCAAGGGCAGCCAGGTGCTCGCCCAGCCCCGGCCGCGGGCCGAGGAAGACGGGCCGGCGGCGCCCGACCTCGCCGACATCAAGGGCCAGGAGAGCGCCAAGCGGGCGCTGGAGGTGGCGGCGGCCGGCGGCCACAACCTCCTGATGACCGGGCCGCCGGGCGCGGGCAAGTCGATGCTGGCGGCGCGCCTGCCCGGCATCCTGCCGCCCCTGACGCCGGCCGAGGCGCTCGAGGTCTCGATGATCCACAGCCTCGCCGGCACCTTGGCCGACGGCCGCATCCTGCGCCACCGGCCGTTCCGCGACCCCCATCATTCGGCGTCCCTCGCCCATCTCGGCGTCCTGTTCCTGGACGAGCTGCCCGAATTCACCCGCCCGGCGCTGGAGGCCCTGCGCCAGCCCCTGGAGACCGGGCGCGCCGTCGTCGCCCGGGCGGCGAGCCACGCGACCTGGCCGGCGCGGTTCCAACTGGTCGCCGCCATGAACCCCTGCCGCTGCGGCTATCTCGGCGATCCCGGCCTCGCCTGCAACCGGGCGCCGCGCTGCGCCAACGAGTACCAGGGCAAGATCTCAGGGCCGCTTTATGACCGCATGGACCTTCACGTTGAGGTGCCGGCGGTGGCCGCCGCCGACCTCTCCCTGCCGCCGGCGGCCGAGAGCTCGGCCGATGTGGCGGCGCGCGTCGCCAAGGCACGGGAGACGCAGACCGCGCGCCTGGCCGAGGCCGCGCCGGGGCAGGGCCTGCGCACCAACGCCGAAGCCGACGGCGAGGTGCTGGAGCGCATCGCCGCCCCCGACCAGGCGGGCCGGGCGCTGCTGGCGGAAGCGGCCGAAAAGATGCGCCTTTCGGCCCGCGGCTACCACCGGGTGCTTAGGGTCGCGCGCACGCTTGCCGACCTCGAGGGCGCGGACGGGGTTGCGCGCCTGCATATCGCCGAGGCGCTTTCCTACCGCCGCCCCGCCGTGGCGCGGTAAGGGGGCATCGCCAAATCCCAACCCGCGGGGTAAGATCCAAAAAAACAGCGATAAACACATCGCGCGCCCGCCCACGGAGGGGACCATGGCCACCAAGATCAACCATCTCGCCATCATCAGCGACCAGTACACGCTCGAGGGCAAGTTCTATCAGTCGGTGTTCGGCACCAGGACCTCGCCCGATTCGCCCCCCGACGGCCCGATCTGCTTCTCGGACGGCTATGTCGGCTTCAACATCAATTCGCGCAAATCAGCCCGGCCCGCAGGCTTCGATCATTTCGGCTTCGACGTCGACGATCTCGACGAGACGATCAAACGCATCACCGAATTCGACCCCGAGCTCGGGGTCCTGAAACGGCCCGGCAGCCGGCAATATGCGAGCTACGGCGCCCACGATCCCGACGGCAACAATTTCGATCTCTCCCAGGTCGACGTGGAGAACCGCCGCGACGTCTATGCCGAGGGCGAATGGGAGGCACCGCGCACCGTCGACCACTTCGCCCTGCGCACCCTGCATCCGGAACGGGTGGCCGCATTCTACACGGAAGTCCTCGGCCTCAGCCCGGCCAACCGGCCCGAGGGCGATCGGAACCACTACCTCACCGACGGGCGCGTCACCATGGTCATCATGCCCTGGACGATCAGCGATTTCGCCGGCACCGGCATCACCCGCCCCGGCCTCGATCACCTCGGCTTCAAGGTCGAAAGCATCGACGCCGTGAAAGCCGAGATCGAGGACATCATCGGACGCAACCCCCATCTCGCGCCGCGCGCCTTCGGCATCGGCAAGGAAAGTGCTGCGCGCCTCGAGCTGGCGAAGCGGTGCTGTCCCATCGGCGCCCATCACTTCGCCGATCCCGACGGCGTCCTGCTCGAGCTCTCGGAGGCCTGAAGCCCCCGCCGGCACCGCCGATCGCCCGAGAATAGCGCGGCCACGGCGCCGCGCGCGCAGGCTGGGCGGCGGCGGCGAATCGTGCTACCCCATCCCCGGCACGGCCGAATAAAACGAACAATCGGAGGCAACGCAGCCATGCTCGCATCCCGTTTTCTGAGACTTTCCGTCATCTACGCCCTGATCGGCATCGCCCTCGGCATCGTCATCGCGGCCACCCGCGATCTCTCGCAGATGCCGACCCACGCGCATATCAACCTGCTGGGATTCGTCGCCATGGCGATCTACGGCTTCTTCTACCGGCTCTACCCGGCCGCCGAGGCCGGATGGATGGCGCCGGCCCATTTCTGGATCGCCAATCTCGGCTTCGTCGCCCTGATGGCCTGTGTCGCCGCCGCCCATGGCGGCTACGAGCTCGCCGAGGAGGGCGCCAAGGTCTTTTCCCTGGTGGTGATCGCCGGCATGGCCCTGTTCGCGGTGATCGTCTTCAGGGCGACGGCGCGGCCCGCCTAGCCGCTCACCATCGGCCCGACGGGTTCGCCGCCGAAGATATGGACGTGGTAATGCGGCACCTCCTGGCCGCCGTCCGGTCCGGTATTGGCGAGAATCCGGTAGCCCGGCTCGGCGAGGCCGAGGTCACGCGCGACCCGGCCGACGGCGCGGGTGAAACCGGCGATCTCGGCCTCCGACGCCTTGGCGGAAAAATCGTCGAAGGAGACGTATTCCCCCTTGGGGATGACGAGCACGTGGATGCGCCTGCGCGGGTTGATGTCGTTGAAGGCGAGCGCGTAATCGTCCTCGTAGACCTTGTCGCAGGGGATCTCGCCGCGCAGGATCTTGGCGAAAATGTTCTCGGGATCGTAGGCCATCAGGTGTCTCCCTCCCCATCCTTGGCGCCGCCGCGGGCGGCCTTCTCCGCGATCCCCGAGGTGCCTTCGCGCCGGGCCAGCTCTTCCCAGACGTCCTCGGGCCTGACCCCGGCCTCGGCCCAGAGCACCATCAGGTGATAGATCAGGTCGGCGCTCTCCCGCACGATGGCGGGCTTGTCGCCCTTGAGCCCCTCGATCGTCACCTCGATCGCCTCCTCCCCCACCTTGCGGCAGATCAGCTTGGGCCCGCCGGCGAACAGGCTGGCGGTGTAGGACCGGGCCGCGTCCGCCCCCTTGCGGTCGAGGATGGTGGCGTACAGCCGCTCGATGACATCGGCCGCGCGCTGGGACTCGCTTGAATTCTCGCTCATGGCTTCGCTCCCGCCGCCGCGGCTTCGGCGGTGGCCCCCTCGATGCGCATGGGAATCCCCGCCGCCGCCATATGGGCCTTGGCCTCGGCCACCGAATAGGTGCCGAAGTGAAAGATCGAGGCGGCCAGCACCGCGGACGCATGGCCGTCCCGTACGCCTTCGACCAGGTGATCGAGGGTGCCGACGCCGCCGGACGCGATCACCGGCACCGTGACGGCATCGGCGATCCGGCGCGTCAGGCCGATATCGAACCCCTCCTTGGTGCCGTCCCGATCCATCGAGGTCAGCAGGATCTCGCCGGCGCCGAGCGCCGCCATGCGCCGGGCCCATTCGACCGCGTCAAGCCCCGTCGCGTTGCGCCCGCCATGGGTGAAGATTTCCCACGCGTCCTTTCCGGTCGCCTTGGCGTCGATGGCGACGACGATGCATTGGCTGCCGAACTTCTCCGCCGCCTCGGCGACGAACTCGGGCCGCGCCACGGCGGCGGTGTTGATGGAAACCTTGTCGGCCCCGGCCAGCAGCAGCTTGCGGATGTCGTCCACGGTGCGCACGCCGCCGCCCACGGTCAGAGGCATGAAGCATTGCTCGGCCGTGCCGCGGACCACGTCATAGAGGGTGTCGCGGTTCTCGTGGCTGGCGGTGATATCGAGGAAGCAAAGCTCGTCGGCGCCCGCCCGATCATAGATGCGCGCCTGTTCCACGGGGTCGCCGGCATCCACCAGGTCGATGAAATTGACGCCCTTGACCACGCGTCCGTCCTTGACGTCGAGGCAGGGGATGATGCGGATCTTCAGCATCCTCAGCCCCCGTTGCCCGTATCGGCGGGGGCGGCGAGCAGCGCCAGGGC
Organism: Alphaproteobacteria bacterium; assembly: GCA_033720855.1. Taxonomy (GTDB): domain Bacteria; phylum Pseudomonadota; class Alphaproteobacteria; order SMXQ01; family SMXQ01; genus SMXQ01. The sequence continues at coordinate 17,890 of JAWWBR010000030.1, read as the reverse complement.
CTTGGCCGGATCGATGCGCCCGTCATAGAGGGCGCGGCCGACGATCACCCCTTCGATCCCGGAGTCCTCGACCTGCTTGAGCTCCTCGAGATCCGAAAGGGCGGACACGCCGCCCGAGGCGATCACCGGCGTGGTCAGCGCCCAGGCGAGGTCGGTGGTGGCGTCGATATTGACCCCCATCATCGCGCCGTCGCGGGTGATGTCCGTATAGACGATCGCGGCGACGCCGGAATCCTCGAAGCGCAGCGCGACGTCGAGGGCCTTGACCTCGGACGTCTTGGCCCAGCCGGCGACGGCGACGAAGCCGTCGCGCGCGTCGATGCCGACGACGATGCGGCCCGGCCATTCGCGGCAGGCTTCCTTGACCAGGTCGGGGTTCTCCAGCGCCGCGGTCCCCAGGATCACGCGGTTGACCCCCTTCTCCAGCCAGCTCTCCATGGTGGCGAGATCGCGGATGCCGCCTCCCAACTGCACCGGGATCGAGACCTCCTCGAGGATCGCGCAGACCGGGGCGTCGTTTACCGGGCGGCCCTCGATGGCGCCGTTGAGGTCGACCAGATGCAGCCATTGGAACCCGGCCTCGACGAAGGCGCGGGCCTGGGACCGCGGGTCCGGGTTGTAGACCGTCGCCTGCTCCATATCCCCCTGAAACAGACGCACGCAGTTGCCGTCCTTGAGGTCGATGGCGGGAAACAGGATCATCGCTCGGGCCTTTCCGGGTCCTCGTTACGGCCGCCAGGCGAGGAAATTGGAGATCAACGCGAGCCCCACCGCCTGGCTCTTTTCCGGATGGAACTGGGTACCCACCATATTATCGCGACCGATGGCGGCGGTCACGGCCCCGCCGTAGTCAACCTCGGCCAGCACGTTTTCGGGCAGTGCGGCGGCGAAGCGGTAGCTGTGGACGAAATAGGCATGGGTGCCCGACGGCAGGCCGGCGAAGACGGCATGAGGGGGCGCCTGCAAGACGAGCTCGTTCCAGCCCATGTGCGGCACCTTGAGGCCGGCGGTTCGTTCATCGCCCTCGGGCACCAAGGGCACGACCTCGCCGGCGATCCAGCCCAACCCGTCATGGCGTCCGTGTTCGAGGCCGCGATCGGCCATCAACTGCATACCGACGCAAATGCCGAGGAACGGCTTGGCCCGTCGCATCACGTTCTCTTCCAGAGCCTCGACCATTCCCGGGAGCGCCCGGAGCCCCCGCGCACAATCCCCGAATGCGCCGACCCCCGGCAATACGATGTGCTCGGCCCGGTCCAGGTCTTCGGCCGCGCCGGTCACGACAACCGGGCGGCCCTGGGCCTCGCGCTCGAACGCCTTGGCGGCGGAGCGCAGATTTCCTGATCCATAATCGACGATGGCGACGGTCATGACGCGATCACGGGCCGGCTCAGGCGGACGCCGGGCCTTCCGCCGGGAGATCGGAGGAGGCCGGCGCCGGCCTCAGGGCCGAAAGATCGGCATAACGGCGGATGGCGCCGTCCTCGCTTTCCGCGGCGATCACGCAGACCTCGCGCCAGCCGCGCCGGGCCAACCCCGCCCGCAGCCAATCGTTGCCCTCCATCCCGACCCAGACCATGAAGGCCAGCACGATGACCGCCTGGCCCAAGACGTTCAGGGCGAGCAGCTGGGCGAGCCCGAGGGCGAGGATGATCACCGCCGCCGCGATCGCGCCGCGCAGCCACAGGCGGTTCGCCAAGGCCCAAAGGACGGTCAGCAGGAAGGCGGCGATGCTGAAGCCCTCGCGCAGCGCCTCGGGCTCCCGCCCGGCGGCCGAATAGGGCGGGGGCAGGTGAATGGAATAGATGCGCAGGCCCGCCCGTCTCACATCGAGCCTCCCAGCACGCCCTTGGTCGACGGCACCGCGCCTGCCTTGCGCGGGTCGATCTCCACCGCCTGGCGCAGCGCCCGGGCCAATCCCTTGAAGCAGGATTCGATGATGTGGTGGGAATTGGCCCCGTAGAGGTTTTCCACGTGGAGGGTCAGCCCCGCCGATTGCGACAGGGCCTGGAACCACTCCTTGAACAGCTCGGTGTCCATGTCGCCGATCTTGGGAATGGGGAACTCCACCTGCCAGATCAGGTACGGCCTGTTGGAGGCGTCCACCACCACCCGGGTGAGGGTCTCGTCCATGGGAATGAGCGCCGAGCCGTAGCGGCCGATGCCGGCGCGATCGCCCATGGCCTCGGACAGCGCGGCACCGAGCGCCAGGGCCGAATCCTCGGTGGTGTGATGGAAATCGATGTGCAGATCGCCCTTGGCGGCGAGGGTGATGTCGATCAGGCTATGGCGCGAGAGCTGTTCCAGCATGTGATCGAGGAAGCCGATGCCGGTGGAAACCTCATAGCGACCCTCGCCGTCGAGATTGACCTCGACGGCAATCTGGGTCTCCTTGGTGTTGCGCTCGATACGCGCGGTTCGCGCATCCGCCATTCCGTCCTCCGTGGATCGGCGGCGCCGGCCCCGTCATCGGTGCCCCGCCGCTGGGGCCTTTTAGCAGGAAGGAACCCCCAGCGAAAGGCGCTTGGCGCCCGGCGGCCACGGAGATGGCCGTGGCGATGGGGCAGCCACGGCCAAGACAATCATTGAAAGCGGGGTTTTAAAGCCCACATCCTCTGCTATCTTTTGCGCCTTCTCAATCTTCAACGAGACGATAATGACGGAACACCAATACCCCGCCTGGCATGGCACCACGATCCTCTGCGTCCGCAAGGGCCAGGCCGTGGTGATGGCGGGCGACGGCCAGGTCTCCATGGGGCAGACGGTGATCAAATCCAACGCGCGGAAGGTGCGGCCGCTGAAGGATGGCAAGGTGATCGCCGGCTTCGCCGGGGCCACCGCCGACGCCTTCACCTTATTCGAGCGCCTGGAGGGCAAGCTCGACAAGCACGGCGACCTCACGCGCGCCTGCGTCGAACTCGCCAAGGATTGGCGCACCGACCGCTATCTCAGGCGGCTGGAGGCGATGCTCGCGGTTGCCGACGCCAAGGTCTCGTTGATCGTCAGCGGAACCGGCGACGTGCTGGAGCCCGAGGACGGGATGATCGGCATCGGCTCGGGCGGGAATTACGCGCTCGCCGCCGCCCGCGCGCTCGCCGACCGCGACGACATGGATGCCGAGGCGATCGCCCGGCGGGCGATGGCGATCGCCGCCGAAATCTGCGTCTATACCAACGAAAACGTCGTCGTCGAGACGCTGGAAGCGTGACCATGGCCAGCCTGCCCACCGCCGCCGCCTTCAGCCCGCGCGAGATCGTTTCGGAACTGGACCGCTACATCGTCGGCCAGAAGGACGCCAAGCGCGCCGTCGCCATCGCCTTGCGCAACCGCTGGCGGCGCCAGCAGCTCAGCGAGGACCTGCGAGAGGAAGTGCTGCCCAAGAACATCCTGATGATCGGCCCCACCGGCGTCGGCAAGACCGAGATCGCCCGCCGCCTGGCGCGCCTCGCCCAGGCGCCCTTTATCAAGATCGAGGCTACCAAGTTCACCGAGGTCGGTTATGTGGGGCGCGACGTCGAGCAGATCATCCGCGACCTGGTCGAGGCGTCCATCGTCATGACCCGGGAGCGCGCGCGCAAGGCGGTGATGGCGCGGGCGGAACTCGCGGCCGAGGAACGGGTGCTCGACGCCCTGGTCGGCGAGGGCGCCAACAGCTCCACACGCGACAGGTTCCGCACCATGCTGCGCGCCGGCGAACTCGACGACAAGGAGGTGGAGATTCAGGTCAGCGACGGCGGCGGCGGCATGCCGACCTTCGAGATCCCCGACATGCCCGGCGCCTCGGTCGGCATGATCAATATCGGCGACATGCTGGGCAAGGCGTTCGGCGGACAGACCCGGAGCCGCAAGCTCCTGGTCGCCGATTCCCACAAGGTTCTGGTCGAGGAGGAGGCGGACAAGCTTCTCGATCAAGACGAGATCGTGCGCGAATCGATAAATGCGGTGGAGCAGAACGGCATCGTCTTCCTGGATGAGATCGACAAGATCTGCGCCCGCGAGGAACGCGCCGGAGCCGACGTTTCGCGCGAAGGGGTGCAGCGCGATCTTCTGCCCCTGATCGAGGGCACCACCGTGGCCACCAAGCACGGGGCGGTCAAGACCGACCACGTGCTGTTCATCGCCTCGGGCGCCTTCCACCTGGCCAAACCTTCCGACCTTCTGCCCGAGCTGCAGGGCCGGCTTCCCATCCGGGTCGAGCTCAAGGCGCTCGACGTTGAGGATTTCATCCGCATCCTCACCGAGCCCGAAGCCAGCCTGATCCGCCAATACACGGCGCTGATGGCGACCGAAGAGGTCGAGCTCGAGTTCACCGAGGACGGCGTGCGCGAGATCGCCATGCTGTCGGCGGAGGTCAACGAGAATGTCGAGAACATCGGCGCCAGGCGCCTGCAGACGGTGATGGAGCGCCTGCTCGAAGAGGTGAGCTTCACCGCTTCCGACACGCCGGGCGCCAAGGTTCGGATCGACGCCACCTTCGTCCGCGAGCAGGTCGGCGACCTGGTGCGCGACACCGATCTTTCCAAGTTCATCCTCTGATCCCGGGTGCGGTTGGGCGTCGGCACGAAATCCATTGCATCTCGGCCCCCGCTCCCGGAAGATAGGGCCGAAGCTGGAAAAAAATCGGGCGGTCGTGCCGTCCTGTGGACGGGGGACAGCCAGAAAAAATGCCTGAACCGGACCGCTCGCTTATCTCGACGAAATCGATACCGCCCGATGAACGGCTGATTTTCGCCCTCGACGTCGACAGCGCCGATGAGGCGAGGGCGCTGGTCGAGACCCTTGGCGATCACGTCACCTTTTACAAGATCGGGTTGCAGCTGTTCATGGCGGGCGGCTATTTCAGGCTGCTCGACTGGTTGAACCAGCACGGCAAGAAGGTGATGGTCGACCTCAAGTTTTTCGACGTTCCGGAGACCGTCGCCGCCGCGGTTCGCCAGCTCAAGCGCCGACCGGGCGCGGCCTTCGCCACCGTTCACGGCAATGACGCCATCCTCCGCGCCGCCTGCCGGGAAAAAGGCGACACCAAGATCCTCGCCGTTACCGTGCTCACCAGCCTCGATCAGGCGGACCTCGACGAGCTCGGCTTCGAGGTCGATCCCAAAACGCTGGTCTTGTCGCGGGCGAAACGGGCGCTCGATGTCGGCTGCGACGGCGTCGTCTCGTCGGGCCTCGAGGCGACCGACCTCAAGACGTCTCTGGGCGAGCGCGTGATCATCGTCTGTCCGGGGATCCGGCCGGTTCAGAACGTCGACGACCAGAAGCGCACCGTCGACGTCGAGGACGCGTTCCTCAATGGGGCCGATTACATCGTCGTCGGCCGCCCCATCCGCAATACCCACGATCCGGCGGCCGCGGCGCGCGACATCCAACAAAGAATAAAGGCCGTGTTCGGCGGCTAACCGCCCCCGCCTGCGCCCTCGCCCTTGACCAGGGCCAGCATGCGCCTGAGGGTCGCGGCATCGAGCTCGCCGATGCGCTCGGCCAGGCGGTTGGCAAGTTCGGTCGCCTCGGGATCGAGGCCGGCGGTATCGACCACGACGCGGGGGTGCGACAGCTGGACCAGGCGCTCGAGCTCGTCGGCGTCTTCCCAGATGCGGTGAAAATACTGGCAGATCTGCATCACCAGGACCGGGCTCGGCCGGCCCCGGCGGCCGTGCTCCAGCGCCGACAGATAGGCCGGCGAGAGCTGCAGATCGGCCGCCATCTTCTTGAGCGTCAGCCCGCGTTGGGCACGCAATTCCCTGAGCTTGGCCCCGAACGGGGTCACGCCCCGCGTTCCTTGCGCAGATAGACGTAGAAGGCGCCGCCGCCCCCGTCCTTGGGTTGCGCCACGGCGAAGCTCAGGATCATGGGCCTGAGCGCCGCCTCGTTGAGCCACCGGGGAAATTCGCTACGGAGCACGCCGGACCCCGTTTCGCCGCGCAGCCCCTTTCCCGTGATCACCAGCACGCAGCGCCGCCCGGCCCGGATCGACGCCTTGAGGAAGCGGGTAAGGTTTTGATGCGCCTCCTCTCGGGTCATGCCATGGAGGTCGATACGGCCCTCGATCCTGATCTGGCCGCGGCGCAACCGCTGGACGGTGCGCTTGTCGAGACCGGGTGCCGCGCCCGCGCTGAGAGGTGCGGGCTGGTTTGGGGTAGCGCGGGGCGCGGGGGGCGTAGGGGGCGCCGGCTTTTTCCTCCGCGAGTCTGCGGTTTTTTCCGGGGTGGTTTCCGCCGGAACGGCGGGACCGATACCGGAGCGCCGATTGAGCGGCTTGACCGATCCGGTCACCCGCTGCCACAGCGCGATATCGTCGTCGGGCCGCGATCCCGTATTAGAGGCGTTTCCTGTCTTCCTGGGCGGCCGCGGCATTCACTCCTCCGCCAGCTGATCGGCTGCGACCGATCGCGGGAGCAATAACCAGTAGCGCCCGCGCAGTTTGGCCCGGCCCGCCGCATCCGCCGCTGCCGCGCCATGGCCGAAGAAGATATCGCCGCGGACCGGGCCGCGAATGGCGCCGCCGGTATCCTGGGCCACCATCAGCCTGCGCACCGGTTCAAGACCGCCCGCGGGATCCTCGGCGGCGAGGAAGAGCGGCACTCCGAGGGGCAGGAATTTGCGGTCAACAGCAAGGGAGCGGCCCGCGGTCAGCGCCACGCCCTGGCTGCCGATCGGGCCCGGGCCCTTGATCTCCCTGAAAAAGACGAAGGAGCGGTTTTTCGCCAGAATCGTCTCGACTTTCCCGGGGTTGGCCGCGAGCCAGGCGCGAATCGATTGCATGGTGACGGCCTCCCGCTCAAGCGCGCCGATCTCGATCAACACCCGACCGATGGGGGTGTAGGCATGCCCGTTCTTCCCGGCGTAACCGACCCGCAGGATCGAGCCATCCTCGAGCTCGATCCGGCCCGAGCCCTGGATTTGCAGGAAGAAGGCATCGACGGGGTCCTCGGCCCAGGCCAGCTCCAGGCCGCGGCCTGCAAGGGCCCCTTTGCGGATTTCCGTGCGGTCGGCATAGGGCACGAGGCGACCGTTGCGGACCCGGCCGGCGATCGAGCGGCCGCGCCAGTCGCGGGAAAAGGCGCCAAGGTCGGCGGTCACCAGGTCGTCGGGCCGCCGGTATAGCGGGACCTCGTAGCCCGGGCGACGCTGGCGTGCGCCCTTGAGCGTCAGCTCGAAATAGCCCGTGAACAACCCGTCACGTCCGCCGTCGCCCCACACTTCGTAGACGCGGAAGCGGCGCTCAAGGAAATCCCGTGCGCTTCGGGCGGTTGCCTTGATGGCGGGCGTGCCGGCAATGTCCCGGCACGGCGGGGCCCAGTCCGCCACCCGTCCGGCCAGGGCGCGCGGTCCCACCGCCGCGTTTTGCGGTTTTCGGAGAAGGGCACGGCATGAACGCGCGAGGGCGACAAGCGCGTCGCGAGGGTCATCCCTGGCCCAGCCAGGGAGATCGCTGAATTCAGCCGCTCGAAGCGCTACCCGGTCGGGCGGAACCATCGGCGCGCAGGCACCGATCAGGGCCGCCGCCGCCACTGCCCAGAGAACCTCACCGAAGCCGCGCCTCGTCGCTCGGGGACCGCCGCGCTCCCGACGATCAGCCCGGGCCCGGCCCCCATTTCTGCACTTACTGGGGTGTTTCCGTCGCGACCAGGACCCAATTCGGGTCCGACGAGCGGGTATTTCGCTCATAGGTCCAGATATCCACCACATCGGCGATGCGATCGGGATCGCCATCCACCACCTCACCGTTCTTGTCCCGTGTCACGTTGATCTGTTCGGTGGTGTATTTCACGGTAATGGACGCCGTGCGTCCCGACATTTCGGCCTCCAGCAATTCCGCGTCCTTGATCCGCACGAGTTTGGTTTCGAGGGTCTCTTCGCGGCTCTCGCGTTCCTTGATGGCGGCGGAAAACCCTTCAAACACATCCTTCGACAGCAATGGCCTGAGCGCCTGGGTATCGCCTTCGGCGAAATTTATGACGATGTACTCGAACGCGTCCTTCGCCTTCTGCACGAATTCGGCCGGATCGAACCGCGGATCGGCAACCTTGATCTGCGTGAGACCCGCACCCAACGGCGTCTCCGCGCCGATTTCTTGGCCGTTGCGGCCGGGCAGCCTGACGACGTTGTCTCCGTCTTCGCTGGCCACGTCGTCATCGCCGCGTTGCTCGCTTTCAAGGGCCGGACGCGAGCGGAAGGGCTCCGGCGGAGGGCTTTCATGGCCCGTCCTCTTCCCCAATACGCTGCGCAACCGCAGGATCACGAAAACCGCGACCAGCGCCAACAGGATAAGGTGAAAAAGTGAATTCCCGCCGTCCATGGGTTGCCTCTATCACGGGAATGAGGCGAAGCTTCATTCCCTCTGGTATGCTGCACGTTACCGCCGTCACACAGTAAAATCCAGTGCGCTCGAACGACCTACGGCCTAGACATGGGGCGTCCGAGGCCCAATGTTAAGAGGCACTATGGTTCTGTTCCTCGCTTTCGTCGTCATTCCCATCGCCGAGATCGCGCTGTTGATCCATGTCGGGGGCTTGATTGGCGCTTGGCAGACCGTTGGTCTGGTGATACTGACCGCGGCGATCGGCACGCTCCTGTTTCGTGCCCAGGGCTTTCGCGTGTTGATGCGCGCCCAGGATGTCTTGGCCCAAGGCGATTTTCCCGCCAAAGAGCTATTCGACGGCATTTGCATCCTGGTCGCCGGGGTGCTGTTACTGACGCCGGGTTTCATAACGGATGGGCTTGGGCTGCTGCTCCTGGTGCCGGGAACCCGTCTGTGGATCGGACGCGCCCTATGGCGCGCCGCCATGCGTTCGCGGCATTTCGAAATGCGCGTGCAAACCGGCTTTGGCGCCGAACCTTATGAGGCCGAGGACGAGGGCGTCATCGAGGGGGAATTCAAAGAGGTCCGGCCCGACCGCCCGCCGCCTCCACGGGTCCGCTCGGCAAAGCCCGAGGCCGACGAACCGCGGTCTTGACGCCATTGCGGTCAAGCGGCTGCACGATCTTGCGTCCGCCCTCAAACCATGGTAGCCACTGCGGCGCCGGGCAGGCCCGGCGTGTCGATTATACCACTCGGACCAGATTTCCATGACCGATATCCCCGACCCCGAGTCCCCCGAGGGCGCCAACGGCAATGATGGCGAGGGTGGGGGCGGTAATTCGTTCATCCATGCCCACGCCCAATACATCAAGGACCTTTCGTTCGAGAATCCCTTGGCCCTCGAGGTCGCCACCAGCGAGGATCTCAACCCCCAGGTCAACGTAAACTGCTCGGTCGATGCGTCCCAGTTGGGGGATCAGACCTATGAAGTCGTGCTGTCGCTGGAAGCGCGGGCCATACGGGAAGAAAAAACCCTGTTCCTGATTTCGATCGATTACGCCGGTCTGTTTAGCCTGACCAACGTCCCGGATGAGCATCTCGGGTCCATCCTCAACATCCATTGTCCGACCCTCCTGTTCCCCTTCGCCCGGAGCATTATCGCGAACATGACCCGTGACGGCGGTTACCCGGCCTTGATGATCGACATGATCGACTTCAGTACGCTCTACGAGCGGGGGCTTAAGGCCATGAAAGACAACACCGGCGGGGAAAACGGGGGTTCGGATGCCTCAACGGATGGGGACGGAGCCTGAGCGATCCCTGTCCCGAGGGGGATTTATTTTTGCCAAATCGGATTTTTGAGCGTGTTGAGGAAGGCCCGATGGGCGGCGCTTTCTTCTCGTGATGGCCCGTGGGGCCGCGGCGCCCGCGCGACCCGCGCATCCTGTCGCGCCCCTTGCTCCTTGGCGACATCAGTGCCGAGGCCGAGGGCCGGTTGCCGCCCGCCCATGAGCTCGAGATAGACGTCGGCCAGAAGCTGGGCGTCGAGCAGCGCACCATGCAGATCGCGTTGGGAATTATCGATACCGAAACGGCGGCAGAGCGCATCCAGGGAGGCTGGCGCGCCGGGAAATTTGCGCCGTGCCAGGCTCACCGTGTCGACGACGGTGAAAGCATCGAGGGAAGATCTCCCGATCAAGGCCAGTTCGGCATTGAGGAAACCGAGGTCGAAGTCGGCATTGTGGATGACCAGCTGGCCGTCCCCGAGAAACTCGAGAAAATCGTCAACCACGTCGGCGAACCGAGGGTGCGCGCTGAGGAAATCGGCGCTTAGCCCATGTACCCTGAAGGCTTCCTCGGGCATGTCCCGCTCGGGATTGACATAGGTTTGGAAATGGCGCCCCGACGGGACCCGATTAAGCAGCTCGATACATGCGATTTCCACGACCCGATGTCCGGCGCCAGGATCCAGGCCCGTGGTTTCCGTATCGAGAACGATTTCGCGCATCGCCGCGGAGGCTCCTATTCGTTTGCGTCCCCTCGGATGGCGCCGGGGCGGGCGCCACCGGCCTCCGGCACCGGTTCACCGGGTTAAGTCTCTTACTACAGCCTTGAGCCCAAGGAAAGTCCGCCTGCGGCCAAGACCGGTGGAAATGACGTAATCGGCTCTCGCACATTTCTCGCGCTCATCCATTTGGCGCGCCCTGATCGCGCCGAGCCGTTCGCGACTCATGCCGGGCCGGCCGAGAACCCGGGCCTCTTGAACAAAAGCCGGCGCGGTTAGAACCACGACCGCATCGCAAAGCGTCTCCGCCCGGGTTTCGAACAGCAGTGGAATCTCAAGGGCCGCGACCTCCCTGTGGGACAGGTTCTGGCACGCGATGAATCGCTTCTCCCCGGCCCTCACCAAGGGGTGAAGAATCCCCTCCAATCTGCGCAGCGCGTCCTCGTCGTTGAAGACTTCGCGCCCCAGTGCCTTGCGCGAAATGCCGCCGTTCTCGGCGACACCCGGGAACATATGCGATACCGCCTCCACCGCCCTACCGCCCACGCCGAGTGCCTCATGAACGAAGGCGTCGGCGGAGAAAACCGGGACCCGTAAGTGGCGGAGCATCCTCGCTGCGGTGGATTTGCCCATGCCGATGGACCCGGTCAAGCCGATGATCCGCGTCCGCCCCCTGATCACGCCCCCACCCTTTTGCATCTCAATTCATGACAGGCCTTCGCCAACGAACACCGCAAGCTCAGGGTTCACCTCGGGATCTATGCCGAACCAGGCTTTGAAACACGGCGCGGCTTGGTGCAACAGCATTCCGAGCCCACCGATCACGGGATTTCCTTTTGCGCTGGCCGCTTTCATGAGCGGCGTCTCAAGCGGATTGTAAACGATGTCGTAGACCACGGCACCCGGGGACAAGGCACGAAGATTGATATCCAGGGGCTCCTCACCCACCATTCCCTGGGTCGTGGTATTGACCAGCAGATTGACGCCCTCCAGAGCACGGGCACGATCGACCCAGTTGATCACACGCACATCCTTGGCGAGGCCGACCGCGAGAGCTTCCGCCCTGGAAAGGGTGCGGTTGCAGATGCAGAGCTCAGGCACCCCGGCGTCGATCAGGGCAACCGCCAAGGCGCGAGCCGCGCCGCCCGCACCGACGATCATTGCCGGGCCCGCTTCGAGCTCGAAGTCCGGCTGTTCTGCCCGGAGATGGGCGAGGAAACCCACCCCATCGGTATTGGTGCCCCGCATCGAACCGTCACCGCCAAAGGTCACCATGTTGACGGCACCGATGCGCCGCGCGGCGTGATCGGCGATATCCACCGCCTCCAGCGCCGCCTCTTTGTGCGGCACGGTGATGTTGACCCCGACAAAACCGGCCTGAGACAGCACGCGAAGGGTCTGGGCGAAATGATCCGGCGATACCGGCAGGGGGATAAATGCCCCGTCGATGCCATACCGTTCGAGCCAATAGTTATACAGCCGGGGAGACAGCGAATGGGCCACCGGCCAGCCCATCACCCCCGCCACCCGAGCCTTGGCGGTGATTCTCATGCCGCCACCACCCCATTGGCACGGAGAAAATCCAGGAGTGCCAGAAGCGGCAGCCCGAGGATCGTAAAATAGCTTCCGTCGATATGTTGAAACAGTTGGACGCCCAACCCTTCAAGGCGATACGCCCCGACCGACGACAGGATGCCGTCGCCTGCTTCGCGCAGATAGTACTCAAGGAACTCATCGGAAAAATCACGCATGGCGAGTTTCGGCGTTTCAACTTGGTGCCATATCCGCTCGCCGTCCCGAACGATACAGGCGGCCGTGGCAAGACCATGGGTCCGACCACGAAGCTCGCGGAGGTTCTCCCTTGCTTGATCCATATCAGCGGGCTTGTCAAACCATCTCCCGTCGACTTCGAGGATCTGGTCGGCCCCGATGACGAACGCGCCACTATGACGGGGGCTGATGCGCAACGCCTTCATGTGGGCAAGCGCCACGGCGGCATCCTCTGCGCTTGCGCCTTCGGCCGCAAGGGAACACTTGAGTTCGTTTTCGTCGATAGAGGCGGGATCCACGGTGACTGCCAGCCCCGCGCCGGAGAGAAGGGCGGCGCGGACCACACTTGCCGATGCGAGAACCACGCGGCTCTCGGATGCCTTGGTCTCCGGTGTGTCTGTCATCGGCGTTCGATGGAGGTTACCGGCGCGAGCTTGCGATGTTCCAACAAGCCCAGTATCGCCGCCGCCGTCTCCTCGATGGAACGCCGGGTTACATCGACGACCGGCCAACCCTGCTCGACAAAGAAGCGGTGCGCGTCACGGACCTCCCGCTTGACCTGTTCGATATCCGTGTAATCCGTCTCATCTTCCTGGCGCAGCATCTTCAGGCGGCTGCGACGAATTTGAACCAAACGATGTGGATCCTTCGTCAAGCCGACGATCAGGATATCCTTGTCTTGCCAAAGGCCGTCGGGCAGGGGGACGCCTGGAACAAACGGGACATTGGCCGCCTTCACCCCCTGATTGGCGAGATAGATACAGGTCGGTGTCTTGGACGTTCGTGACACGCCGACGATGACGACATCGGCCTCGGCATAGTTTTGCACCCTTTGCCCATCGTCAGTGGCCATGGCGAAATCCATGGCTTCAATACGGTCAAAATATTCCGCATCCAGCTGGTGTTGTTGGCCTGGCCGAGCTTTGCTTTGGGCTTTCAGGAATTCACCCATCGCCGCCATTACGGGATCCAATACCGAGATGCAGGGGACTTGCATGCGGTGGCACTCAGTCTCTAAAAACTCCCGTATTTTCGGATTCACGAGCGTATACAGAACCATGCCCGGTTCGCCCTCGATACCCTCGAGCACAGGACGCAGCTGCCGCTTGGTGCGGATCATGGACCAGTGATGTTCGACCTTGGGTACGTCGTCGAACTGAACCAAACAGGCCCGCGTTAGGGCACGGATGGTCTCTCCGCTGGCATCGGAGATGAGATGAAAATGGTGGGTTCTCTCCTGCTCCATGGCCCTTCGACAACGTGGCATGTGGACAACACGGGTCGCAACATGCGGTCAAGGTTTTCGATCATGGGGATAATCGGGGGTCTATCCCCAGCGCCTATTGTCCTATCCAGACACTCGCCAGGATGATACGTATCCCTTTCCCCTTGAGGAAAAAAATTTCAACCGGTTCCGATCATGGGGACAGTTGGCCTCCGGTTTTTTTATCCCCGTTTTTGATGTTTTTCATCGGCAAAAGCCACCGTGTGCTTTCGCAGTTATGCAAAACCATCCAGTATTTTATCCAGCCCTGACGATCGTGCTGCCGCGACATCGTCGATCCGGGATAACTCGCGATCGATATACAATCCCCGGGATTCATATGCTCAACAACAACAACAACCTTTTCTTTTATAGACTCTATGAAAAGGGTAGAAGGGGCAAAGATTCCAAGAGAAAACCCCCATGGCAAAGCCCCTTCTTACCGTTCTTAACGGTGAACCGAGTCCCGTCGTTCCAATCTGGCTGATGCGCCAGGCCGGGCGTTATCTTCCCGAGTACCGTGAAATACGAGCGCGATCTCGGGATTTTCTCGATTTCTGTTACACGCCCGATCTGGCGGTGGAGGCGACTCTCCAACCGATCAGGCGTTTTGGCCTCGACGGTGCCATCATTTTCTCGGATATTTTGGTGATTCCCGATGCCCTTGGTCAAAACGTTGCGTTTGAAACCGGGCGGGGACCCGTGCTTGACGCGCTCACCGGCCCTGCCGCTGTGGAAGAATTGTCTCTAGAGAGGCTGCGTGATCATCTTGCCCCGGTGTATGAGGCGATCGCCGAGGTTGGAAAGGTGCTGCCGCCATCGACAACCTTGATCGGTTTTGCCGGGGCGCCGTGGACGATCGCGTCCTACATGGTCGAGGGGGGCTCGTCACGGGACTTCGCCAAGCTTAAAACCTGGGCGTATGGCGATCCGGAAGGCTTTGAGACTTTGATCGATCTGTTGATCGAAGCCATAGCCGAGCATCTGTGCGCGCAAATCGACGCCGGGGCAGAGGTCGTCCAGATCTTCGACAGCTGGGCCGGCGTCCTGCCCAAAGGGGCCTTCGATACGTGGTGCCTTAAACCCATTTCGGGCATCATCGCCAAGGTGAAGGCGGCCCATCCGTCGGTCCCGGTCATCGCTTTTCCCAATCGCGCAGGCTTTTTTTACCAGCGCATCGCCAAACATTCAGGTGCGGACGCGATTTCGATCGATGCCATGGTGCCGCTTGCCTTCGCCCGAGAGGCATTGCAGCCCGAAGTGGCGGTTCAGGGCAACCTGGACCCGATCATGTTGGTAACGGGCGGCGAGCCGATGCTGGAGCGGACGCGGTTTATCCTGGAGAGCCTGTCGGAGGGTCCGTTCGTGTTTAACCTTGGTCATGGAATTTTGCCGCAGACGCCGCCCGAGCATGTCGCCGCATTGGTCGAAGAGGTTCACCGATGGAAAAAGTGAACCGGGTCGCGGTGATTCTGTTTAATCTCGGCGGGCCCGACAGCCTCGATGCGGTCAAGCCGTTCCTTTTCAATTTGTTCAGGGACCCCGCCATCATCGCGGTTCCCAACCCGATCCGATGGATGCTCGCCAAGCTGATCTCCCATCGGCGCGCGCCGATCGCGCGCGAGATCTACCGGGAGCTGGGCGGGGCCTCGCCGATCCTAAAGGAGACCGAATCCCAAGCCGAAAGCCTGAGGAAGAGCCTTGAGGCTCGTGATCCCGAGCGGACATGGGCGGTGGAAATCGCGATGCGGTATTGGCACCCGTTTGCGGCCGAAACGGCGGCGCGGGTCAAGGATTTTGGCCCCGACGGTATTTTGCTGTTGCCGCTCTACCCGCAATATTCGACCACCACGACGGGATCCTCGGTCAAGGATTGGCGCCGCGCGGCGGCGGCAGCCGGGCTGGATGCGGCCACCGATACCATTTGCTGTTACCCCGATCACCGGGGCTTTGCCGCCGCCCAGGTTGGCCTTATTGCCGGGGCGATCGCTGAGGTGCGCGAGTCCGAAGGCGGAGACCGGCTGATCCGTCTCTTGATGTCGGCCCACGGCCTGCCGAAGCGGGTGATCGCGCGAGGTGATCCCTATCAGTGGCAGGTGGAACAAAGCGTGGCAGCGATCAGACGAGGGCTGGAGGCGCGCGGCGCGCTCGATTCCCGGATCGAGCCGGTGGTGTGCTACCAGAGCCGGGTCGGGCCACTCGAGTGGATCGGGCCGGCAACCGATGATGAAATCAGGCGCGCCGGCGGCGACGGGGCGGCCGTGATTGTCGTGCCGGTCGCTTTCGTGTCCGAGCATTCCGAAACCCTGGTCGAGCTCGATATCGAGTATGCGGCCCTTGCCGGGGAATGCGGCGTGCCGAGGTATACTCGTGTGGCGGCGTTGGGCTGCGATGAGCGTTTCATCGCCGGGCTCGCCGATTTGGCGGTGGAAACGATTGGTGGGGGCTCGGGCCGAACGATCTCGGCGATGGCCGACAAGGTCACCTGTGGGTCCCGGTTTCCGGCCTGCCCGCTGTGCCCCGGGAACGCCCCCTGATCGGCCGCTGATCGCCAAGGAGACCGTCGTGGAAGACATTCTCGTTAGCCTTCATCCCTGGACCAGGGCGCTTCATATCATCGCCGTCATCGCCTGGATGGCGGGGCTGCTCTACCTGCCCAGGCTGTTCGTCTATCATGCCGATGCGCCGGCCGGCTCGGAACGTTCGGAGATGCTGAAGGTGATGGAGCGTCGCTTGCTGCGCGCCATCATGAACCCCGCCATGATCGCGAGCTTTCTCCTTGGCGGCGCTCTGTTGATGACGCCGGGGGTGCTCGGTGCCGGGAGTTACTGGTGGCACGCGAAACTGGTCCTGGTCCTGGCGTTGGCCGTCATGCACATGATGATGGGCGCGTGGCGCAAGGCGTTCGAAGAAGACCGTAATACCCGTCCGGCACGGTTTTTCCGCGTGATGAACGAGGTTCCGACGGTTCTCATGATCGGCATCGTCATCCTCGCCGTGGTCCGCCCTTTTTAGACAGCGGTCGGGATTCCCGGGCGCCGGCTTGGAAGCGTCGGGTATCTCCCCCTGCATTCGGTGTTTGACTTGCCCCTTGCTTTTGGGTAAAGGAGAGCCATCTATAAAAACGCGCAGCCCGGCGCGTATTCCCTGTATCGAAAAAGCCGTTTTTATGTGACACGGGACGTGTATCCGGAAACGGCGGAATCCCTTAATGAGGGGCCTTTCACTGGGGCATCGGGCGCCGTTTCCAGCCAACACAACTTAGTTTTTGATCGTCATGAATCTCCAAGAGCTTAAACAAAAATCTCCTTCCGACCTTCTGGCTTTCGCCGAGGAGCTCGAAATCGAGAACGCATCGACCTTGCGCAAGCAGGACATGATGTTCGCCATCCTCAAATCACTGGCGGACAACGACACGCCAATTTCGGGTACGGGGGTGTTGGAAATCCTGCAAGACGGCTTCGGTTTCCTGCGCTCGCCGGAGGCCAACTACCTGCCGGGCCCCGACGATATCTACGTCTCGCCTTCGCAGGTGCGTCGCTTCGGCTTGCGTACGGGCGATACCGTGGAGGGCCAGATTCGCGCCCCCAAGGACGGGGAGCGGTATTTTGCGCTGCTCAAGGTCAGCCAGATTAATTTTGCCGACCCCGAGGAGGTGCGTCACCGCATCAATTTCGACAATCTGACGCCGCTCTATCCCGACGAGGCGTTCAAGATGGAGATGGAGGATCCCACCCTCAAGGACCTCACGCCGCGGGTGGTAGACCTCATCAGCCCCCAGGGGAAGGGACAGCGGGCCCTGATCGTGGCCCCGCCGAGAACCGGCAAGACCATGATGTTGCAGAACATCGCCCATTCCATCGCCCAGAACCATCCGGAATGCTACCTCCTGGTTCTCTTGATCGATGAACGGCCCGAGGAAGTCACCGACATGGCGCGCACGGTCAAGGGAGAGGTCGTGAGCTCCACCTTCGACGAGCCCGCCGCCCGCCACGTTCAGGTCGCCGAGATGGTGATCGAGAAAGCCAAGCGGCTGGTCGAACACAAACGCGATGTCGTCATCTTGCTCGACTCCATCACGCGTCTGGCGCGCGCCTATAACACCGTGGTGCCGTCATCGGGCAAGGTCCTGACCGGCGGCGTCGATGCCAATGCCCTGCAGCGGCCGAAACGGTTCTTCGGCGCCGCCCGCAATATCGAGGAGGGCGGGTCGCTGACGATTATCGCCACCGCGTTGATCGACACCGGCTCGCGCATGGACGAGGTGATCTTCGAGGAGTTCAAGGGCACCGGCAATTCGGAAATCATCCTTGACCGCAAGCTTTCGGACAAGCGCACCTTCCCGGCCATCGACATCACCCGTTCGGGGACGCGCAAGGAGGAGCTGCTGGTCGACCAGGGGACCCTTTCGAAGATGTGGGTGCTGCGGCGCATCCTCATGCCCATGGGCGTCGTCGATGCGATGGAATTCCTCATCGACAAACTCAAATCCTCGAAGAACAACGCCGATTTCTTCGATTCCATGAACACTTAGAAGATTCCTGCCCTT
>JAWWBR010000029.1:0-31254 GCA_033720855.1 Alphaproteobacteria bacterium | reverse complement strand
GATGAAGATGATGCAGGGCGCGTTCTTCTTGCCCTGCTCGAACATGTCGCGCACGCGGCTGGCACCGACGCCGACGAACATCTCGACGAAATCGGAGCCGGAGATGGTGAAAAATGGCACGTTCGCTTCGCCGGCGATGGCCCGGGCCAGGAGCGTCTTACCGGTACCGGGCGGCCCCACCAACAGTACCCCTTTGGGAATCTTGCCGCCGAGCCGCTGGAATTTCTGCGGATCCTTGAGAAACTCGACAACCTCCTCGAGTTCCTGTTTGGCCTCATCGATGCCGGCGACGTCCTCGAAGGTCACGCGGCCGAGCTTTTCCGTGAGCAACTTGGCCCGCGACTTGCCGAAACCCATGGCCTTGCCGCTACCCGATTGCATCTGGCGCATGAAGAAGATCCAGACCCCGATCAACAGCAGCATCGGGAACCACGACAGCAGGATGCCGAGAAGCGAGGGAGAGGAATCTTCGGCCGGCGCGGCGGCGATCTTGACGCCCTTCTTTCTCAGAGTGTCGACCAGGGTCGGGTCATCGGGAGCGTAGCTCTTGAACGGCACCCCGCCTTCGAGGTTGCCCTCGATGCTCTGGCCCTTGATCGTGACCTCCTTCACTTCGCCGCGCTCCACCGCGGCGATGAAGTCTGTATACGCGAGCTCACCGTTGCGGCCCATGCCACCCCCCGACTGGAAGAGTTGGAACACGGCGATCAACAGGAGCCCGATAATGACCCACAGAGCCAGATTGCGACCGAACTGATTCACGCTCTATCCCTCAAAATTCCGACAGACTTTGCACTCTAACTGCGAACCGATGGTTAATACCAAAAAAACCCGCCATCGACAGGTCACAGAATTACCTAACAAATGGTGATCATCGGCGTCGTTCACAAGGCCTATCCTTGCATTCCGTCATTCCGGCGCACCCGCCGCACAAACGCCGAATCCGGCCCCCGCCAGGGGCTCGGGCGGCACATGCCGGATTTCCTTGATGGTCAGACTAGCAACAGCGCCCCGGGATCGTCTATAGCCGAGGTGCGGCACCTCGACGACGCCACGCCGATCACTGAGCGCCGGCAGCCCGATGGCGACCGCAAGGGGTAAGGGTCTGGGGCGTCCCTGGCATCGCCCGACGAAGCCGTCCGGGTCCGCCTTGACCGCCGCCCAGCCACCCCGCCCCAAGGCGCCGAGGGTCATGGTCCCGCCCGCCGATGCCTGGCGCCGGCGCCCCAGGACCACGACGAAGCGCCCGTCCCAGGCGATGGCTCCCGCCGCGCTGACGGTCACTGGCCCCTGCTGGCGGCCGGGCTCGCGGCATACCAGAAGAGCGCCGTCTTGCCGTTTGCGGATCTGGCAGCCGCCCAGGGTCCGGGCCGGGCACGCGCCCCGCACCTCCATGAAAAGCCGCTCCAATCGCTCGAACCGTGGCGCATAGGCGCCGCCGCCGACGGTGACCAACACCCGCGCCAGTGCCCGCTTGCCGACCTCCGGCGCCGCCGCAAGCAAGCGGTCGCGGTCAAGGGTCACGAACCCAGTCGGGTCCGGCGCCGCCGCCTCCGCCAACAGCCGCGCGACCGCGCCCTCCAGCGCCACCCGGTCGCGGCCGAGACGGCGGGCGGCATCGGCGATGCGCGCGGGTTCGATGCCGGCCCGGGCGATGACCGGCAGGGCCCGGCGCGCGCGTACGCGTGCGAAGACGGGATCCTGATTGGACGGATCATCCAACCAGCGCTCGCCCCGCGCCTCCAGATAGGCGCAGAGATCATTCTTGGCGGCGCCGAGCAGCGGTCTCAGGATCCGCATGTCGGGACGCTCATTGACCTCGGGAATGCCCGCCAAGCCGTAGAGGCCGCTGCCGCGGCCCAAGCGCAGCAGAAAGGTTTCCGCCTGGTCGTCGCGATGATGGGCGGTCAACAGATGCAACACTCCGTGGCGCCGGCACCAATCCGCAAGCAGGCGATAGCGCGCCGCTCGGGCCCGCGCTTGCAGATTGCCGCGCCCGTCGGCGCTGCCGTCGCGCCAGGTCAGGATGCGATGGGCGATCCCCCGCCGGCCCAGCCTCTCCTTAACCCAGCGGGCCTCACGCCCGGAACCGGGACGCAGCCGATGATCGACGGTAAGCACCGTCACCTTGCCCCGCCCGCGCCGCGCCCAGCGCGAAGCGATCAGGGCCAGGGCCATGCTGTCGCCACCTCCCGATACCGCGACGGCGAGGTGAGGCGCCGGTTCAAAGGGACCGAGGCGGGCCATCGCCCGGGTGAAGGCGGATTCGCAGCGCGCCGGTGAGGATGGGGATCTGTCGGCGGTCATGGCGCCGTCGCGACGGGGGTCGCCATTGGCGGTGAGCCGGGTGCCGTCGTCAGCGGCAGCGCAGCTTCTTGCGCTGCGCACGTGCGCGGGAGAGGACCGACGGCGAGGCCTTGGGGAACTCCTTGAGCAGCCGGGTGAAGGTCGTGCATGCGCTTTCATTCTTATCTATGGCGGCCAGTGACATTCCCAGCTTCAGCAGATTGTCCGCGGCCTTGGCACTGGTCGGATACTTCTGGTAGCCCTCGGCGAAGACGGCGGCGGCGGTGCGAAAGGCGCCCCGCGCATAATGGGTTTCTCCCAGCCAATATTGGGCATTGCCGGCCAGCTGATGCTTGGGATGCCGGGAGACAAAGGCGGCGAAAGCGCGCTCGGCGGCGCCGAAATCGGCCCGGAACAGAAGATCTTGGGCGTATTTGTATTGGTCCTCGGGCGTTCCCTTGGGCAGCGCCGCTTGTTGCGCGGGCACCGGTTTGGCGGTCGGCAGCGGACGCGTGGGTGCCGCCGCCTTGCCGGATTTCTGGCGTTCGAGGTCGTTTATGGAAATGGTGCCGAGCACGCCGGCCGATGGCGGCGCTGGGCTCAGCGCAGGCGCAGCTGCCGGAGGGGTCCCGGCGCCGCCGGTCGCAGCGGCGCCCGCCGCAACCGGCGCGCCAGCCTGGGCGGGACCCGGCGTGGAGGCGGATCGCGCTTCAAGGGCCTTCAACCGGAAGTCCACGTCCGACGCCAGCTTTCCAACCTGTTTCCTGACGACGTCGATAGCGTGTTGCAGTTCCTCGAGACGGCCAGTGACGCTGCGCATCTTGGTCTCGATCTCATCGAGCCGAACCTGCATGCCAGCAACCAGTTGAGGCTCAGCAGCGACCCCCGGGCTCGCGGCGGGCGGTGGCCCGCCACGGTAGACCTGCCGCTGTAGGGTGTTGAGCTCGCGCTGCAGGCGGTCGATGCGATTGATCAGGGACTGGAGGTCGCTTCGGTCGACAGTGGTTTGTGCGATGGCGCCGACCCCGCCGAGGGTCATCGCGGCCAACACGAAGGCAAAACCGAGCGCCGCAAATCGGAACACGCCGGGAGTCGCCGAAACACGCCCCCGGGGTGATGCCGCAAGGGATGCCGATGAGAAAAGGTTACGGACCATGTCGCGAATCATCGGTCGAATTCTGGGCACAATTAAGGCGCCCGCCGAGCCCGCCTGCCGACTGGCCGCGGGAAGGGGGGGCGCCCCATTGTTGAGTATTCCTGTTTCCCGATCAGGTACCTGGGGCGCGGACCACGGTCACCGAGCGGCGGTTCTGCGCCCAGGCCGCCTCGTTCGATCCGGCTACCGCCGGCCGTTCTTTACCGTAGGATATTGTGCGGACGCGGTTGGGATTGACCCCAAGGGCCACCAGGTAATTCTTCGCGGAATTGGCCCGGCGCTCGCCAAGGGCAAGGTTGTATTCGCGCGTCCCGCGCTCGTCGCAATGGCCCTCGACGGTGATCAGCACGCTGGGATAGCGCTTGAGCCACGCGGCTTGCCGCTGAAGGGTCTCGCGCGCCTTCGGCTTCAAATTGTACTTGTCGAAATCGAAGAACACGCGGTCGCCGACATTGACCACGAAATCCTCGGCCGACCCGGGCCGCGGCCCCGGCAAAGTTTGGGAGGTGGCTGCACTGGCACCGCCGCTCGATCCACTCGATGCAGTGGCGCCGCCGGCAGCATCGCCACCGCTTTTCTGTTCCGGAGTGGTCTCGCAAGCCGCCACAAGCAACAGCGCGGCCAGTATGCTCAGAAATCGCAGAGCCATCTTTTTCTTCCCCCTTGTTGACGTAGCCGGGAATAGGAATTGCCCGCCTAGATGTTGGTTCAAGACGGGGCGAACATGCACATCAGTTCTTTAAAGCCCAGTAAACACCACGAACGCGTATGGTTAACGAAAAATCACTATAAGACACAATAACCTAGACTGACAACCGCGGAGCGGCAGATGATTCGCCAATTCATGGAATCAGCGGCGACCAGGCCGGGTCCGAGGCGTCGGTCGGCGTGACCACCTCGCGCTCGTTGTGTCCTGTGATGTCGATGCTGTAAAGCTTCGAAGTGCCGCCACGCCCGCGGTCATCGGCCGGCGTTTGGCGGAAGAACATCAGCACCCGGCCATTGGGAGCCCAGGTCGGACCCTCCACCAAGAAGCTCTCCGTCAGTAGCCGTTCGCCGCTGCCGTCGGGCCGCATGACGCCGATAAAAAAACGGCCCTTGCGCAGTTTGGTGAAAGCGATGAGGTCGCCGCGCGGCGACCACACGGGGGTGGCGTAGCGGCCCTTGCCGAAGGAAATCCGGCGCACATTGGACCCGTCGACATTCATCACGTAGATCTGCTGCCGTCCACCGCGATCGGACTCGAACGTGATACGCCGATTGTCGGGGGAAAACGACGGCGCCGTGTCGATCGCGGGATCGCGGGTCAGCCGGGTGACGCGCCGGGTGCGCAGGTCCATCAGATGGATGTCGGAATTGCCGTCCTGGGCCAACGACATGATCACCTTGTTGCCGTCGGGCGAGAACCGCGGAGCGAAGGTCATGCCGGGAAAGTCGCCGAGCACTTCCTGACGCCCGGAATCGATGTTGAGAAGATACACCCGGGGCCTGTTGCGGTAATACGATAGATACGTGATTTCCTGGGCCGTGGGGGAAAACCGCGGGGTCAGGACGAGATGGCTGCCGTCAGAGAGGAAACGGAGGTTGTAGCCGTCCTGGTCCATGATGGCGAGGCGCTTGATCCGCCGTTTCCTGGGACCGGTTTCCGAAATGAACACCACCCGTGTGTCGAAATATCCCTCCTCACCGGTGATCCGCTTGTAAATCGCATCGGCGATGATGTGGGCGACACGGCGCCAATTGCCGGGCATGGTGAAATAGGCGAGCCCCATCATCTGCTGCTGGGCGAACACGTCCCACAGGCGAAACTCCAGGCGGAGCCGCCCGTCCTTTTGCAGGTGGGCGCGCCCCGAAACCAGCGCCTGTGCGCTGATCACGCGCCAGTCGGCGAAACGGGGCTGAACCTGCAGCGCCTCCGGGGTCTGGATGAAGGCCTTGGGATCGATGGAGCGGAACAGTCCGGAGCGTTCCAGGTCGTTTCGCAGGACCGCTGCCAATTTCTTGCCGATGAAATTCTCCCGCGGCGAGCCGCCGAGAAATTCGGTGATGGCGATGGGCATCGGCTCGACCTTGCCGCGGGTGATGTCGATCTTCAGTTCGGCTGCCGCGGAAACGATCCAGGCGCGTTCGGTGGCCAGACAGAGCGCCGCGAATGTCAGTACAGCGAGCAACCGGCGTGCCCATGAGCCGCCGCCGGCTCTCCTCCCGCTGCCTGTCGCGCTGTTGATTCTGGGGTCGTTCATGTCGGTCCGGTCTTAAGGATCATCTATGGCGGAATTATGGCCCGACAGGATGTTAAGACCCGGTTGCCTCCCGGGGATTAAAATTGAGCACCATCACCTTGAACTGGTCGTACTTTTTAGGCGGAAACCGCAATGGACTGCAACGGGGATTCAACACCGCGCGCAGGGCGCTCTCGGCGGCGCTGCGGTAAAACGGGTCGGTGCCCATGCGGGCCTGGTCGAGGATCACGGCCTTGGCCACTTTGCCGTCGGGGTTGACCCAGACGCGAATGCTCACCACAAGGTTCTCCGCGTCCCGGGCGCCGGCGGGGATCACCCAGCATGCCTCGATCTGACGACGGATGGCGTCGATTTCCGTCATCGTCGCTTGGGCATCGAGGGGGGCGCGCCGAACCGGTGACTTCTTCGCCGGCTGCGGTGGCGCCGGCGGCTCCTTCTTGACCGGTTTCTTGGGGCCCTCGGCGCGCTCCTCGGGCGCCACGTCGCGCAGCACCGAACGCAAAAAATCTTCGCGCGAGGGCGGCGGTCTCCGGCGCGGCCGGGCACGCACGATCTGGCGCGGCGGGGATGCGGGCTTGGCCTGCGGCTTCTTCTTGGCCTTGGCCTTTTTCTTTTTCTTCTGTTTCTTCTTGGACTTAATCACCGGCACCTTCTCCACCTTGGGCGCCTCCGGCTCGGCGCTGGGGGCGGGTGGCGGCACCTCGGGAATAGCGCGGGTGCGCGGGGGTTCCGGCGGCGTTGGCAAGGGCTTCTTTTTCGGCGGTTGCGGCTTGGCGACGTCTTCGGCCCGGGTTTTTTCGTCGATCTTGACGACATCGACGATGACCGGAGTCTCGACCTTGGGCGCCGTGTCCCAGAGCCGCGGAAGGCCGAACACCGCCAGCACCACGACGACGATGTGCAGGAGAGCCGAGAATATCAGGCTGCGCCGCATGCCCTACCCCTAGGGCTGCCGTGCCGACGGCAGTTCGGCGATCAGGGCCACGCGGTTGAAGCCGGCGGCATTGACGGTTCCCATGACTTCCATGATGCGGCCGTAGACGACCGCGCGGTCGCCACGCACGAAGATTCGGGTGTCGAGCTTATTGCGTGTGATCGCCCTGAGCCGCGCCACCAAGACGTCGAGTTCGAGCTCGGTTTCCTGCAAATAGATGCGCCCGCCGCGACTGACCGAAATCACCAGCGGCTCGTCCTGGCCGGTGATCACGGAGGCTTCGGTCTTGGGCAGGTCGACGGGGACGCCGACGGTCAAGAGCGGCGCCGTCACCATGAAGATAACCAGCAGCACCAGCATCACGTCGACCATCGGCGTGACGTTGATCTCGCTCATCGGCGCGCGCCGCCCCCGGCGCTTCGAGAAGGCGACCTGGCCGGCCATTCACGCGCTCTCCTGAAGCTGACGCGAGAGGATCGCGGTAAAATCGTTGATGAAGGCGTCCATGCGCGCCGCGTAGCGGTCGAGATCGGCGGAGAACTTGTTGTAGGCGATGACCGCGGGTATCGCCGCCACCAGCCCGAGAGCGGTCGCGAACAGCGCCTCGGCGATGCCAGGCGCGACCACGGCGAGGGAGGTGTTCTTCGACAATGCGATCGCCTGGAAGCTGTTCATAATGCCCCACACGGTTCCGAACAGGCCGACGAAGGGCGCCGTCGAACCGACCGAGGCGAGAAAGATCATGTAACGCTCGAGCGCGCCCATCTCGCGTCCCATGGTGGTCTGCATGACTCGTTCGATGCGCGACTGCAGCGCGGCCCTGGACGACGAGCCGCTGATCAATCCCTTTTCCATGGAGCGATGCCACTCGCCCATGGCCGACGCAAACAGGCTTTCCATCGGGTCGTTGGGACGGGCGCCGATGCGGGTATAGAGGTCCTCCAGGGCGCCCCCCGCCCAGAACGCATCCTCGAAGCTTTCGGCCTCTTTTTCGACCCGGCGCAAACGCCGGTATTTTTCGAAGATGATGGCCCAACTCCAAAACGACGCCAGGACCAACACGATCATCACCAGCTTGACGACGATATCGGCGCGAAGGAACAACGACCACACCGAGAGGTCGAGGGCCGCCTGGCCACCCAGGGATACGGCTTCTATGGCCGCTGGCTCCATAAACACCTGCCTTTCTGTCGTGCCCATCGGACGCCGCTGCCCGTTTCGGGGACCATGGCGTACGACGGATGATGTCGTCCTGTCTAGCCGCTACCGCCGTCCCCGGCACCGGCGAACAGCCCGGCGACGGGCGCCGGAATGCGCGTGGCGCGGCCCTTGCCGTTGACGCAGGCGATCTCGACCCGCATCCGCACCAGGTCCTCGCCGTCGCGCTCGATCACCTGCCCCATATCGAGGCGGGCGCCACCCCGGGACAGCAATTTGGTCCGCACCTCCAACTCGTCATCGAGATAGGCAGGGGCGAGAAAATCGGCTTCCATCCGCCTGACCGCGAAAACGGTGCCGCGTTGCTCGGCCAAAGACCTTTGTGAAACGCCCAAATCGCGCAGCAGCTCGGTCCGGGCGCGCTCGGCAAACTTAAGATAATTGGCGTAATAGACCACCCCGCCCGCATCGGTATCCTCGTAGTAGACCCGGAACCGGCAAACGTAATCGCGACCGCGCGGGGCGGGTGGGGTGGCGGCGCTCATGACCCCTCCTCCCCGTCTCCGCCTTCCAACAGTCTAAGCTGCCGGGCGCCGGCCGGCGGCGCCAGTCCGAGATGGCGCCATCCGCCCTCGGTCAGAATGCGCCCGCGCGGGGTGCGTTGGATCAGGCCCTGCTGCAGGAGATAGGGTTCGATCACCTCTTCAAGGGCGTCGCGCTGTTCCGACAGCGCCGCAGCCAAGGTTTCGACTCCTACCGGACCGCCGCCGTAATGTTCGGCCATGGCCCCGAGATAGCGCCGGTCCATGGCGTCGAGGCCACGGAGATCGACCTCGAGCCGGTTGAGCGCCTGGTCGGCGACCTCCGCGGTCACGGTGTCCCGCCCGGCGACGGCAGCGAAGTCGCGGACCCGGCGCAACAGCCGGTTGGCGACGCGGGGGGTGCCGCGGGCGCGACGGGCAATCTCCTGGGCCCCATCGTCGGCGAGATCGAGCCCCAGGATCCCGGCGCCGCGGCGCAGGATCAGTTCGAGCTCCTCGGCGTCATAGAAATCGAGCCGCAGGGGAATGCCGAAGCGATCCCTGAGCGGCGTGGTGATGAGACCGGTACGGGTGGTCGCGCCGACCAGGGTAAAGGGCGAGAGGTCGATGCGGACGCTACGCGCGGCCGGCCCTTCGCCGATGATCAGGTCGAGCTCGAAATCCTCCATTGCAGGATAGAGAATTTCCTCTACCGCCGGCTGCAGACGATGGATTTCGTCGATGAACAGGACGTCGCGCGGCTGCAGATTGGTGAGCAGCGCGGCGAGGTCGCCGGCCTTGGCGATCACCGGCCCGGAGGTGCCGTGATAACCGACCCCCAGTTCGCGGGCGACGATCCGCGCCAGGGTCGTCTTGCCGAGGCCGGGCGGCCCCGACAGCAGGACGTGGTCGAGCGCCTCGCCGCGGTCGCGCGCGGCGGCGATGAATACACCGAGGTTCTCGCAGATGCGCGCCTGGCCGGTGAAATCCGCGAGCCGGTCGGGCCGCAAAGGATCATCGCCATCGCCGCCCGCGGGCGCCGCGGGATCGACGATCCTATCCGGCTTGAAATCGTCGCTGGCCGCCATCGCGCTTCCCTTCCCGCCCCTCAGGCCGCCGCGCCGAGACGCAGCAAGCCGGCCCGGATCAGGGCCTCGAGCTCGGGCGCCCCGCCCAGGTCGCGCGACGCCTCCATCACCGCGGTGAACGCCTCGGCGCGCCCGTAACCGAGATTGGCGAGGGCGGAGACGGCATCGGCGACGGCCGGATCTAGGCCGCCGGCGGCGCCCTTGCCGCCATCGGTATCGCCAGCCGCGGCCGCACCGGCGAACTCGAGACCGGCCACCCGATCCTTGAGTTCGGTCACGATTCGTTGGGCGAGCTTGGGTCCGACACCGCTCGCCCGTCCCAGCGCGGTCTTGTCGCCGGCCGCCACCGCGGCGGCCAGGTCGGCCGGCGAAAGCACCGACAGGATGGCCAGGGCGACGCGGGCTCCGACACCCTGGACCGTGATCAGATGCCGGAACCAGTCGCGTTCGGCCGTGCTGACGAAACCATAGAGGTGAATGTGGTCCTCCCGGACATGGGTCTCGATCTTGAGCGCCACGGCTTCCCCCGGGCGCGGCAGCGCCGCGAGTGTCTGACCCGAACAAAAGACCAGATAACCGACGCCGCCGACCTCGATGACGAGGCCGTCGTCGCCAGCGGAGGCAAGAACGCCTTTGAGGGAAGCGATCATTGGCGCAGCCCCGGCGTGCCGGCCACGGCAGTAGGTGCGGCCCAACGCCCCGCAGTCTCAAGAAAATGGGCGTGGCAAATGGCGACGGCCAGGGCATCGGCGGCATCCGCGGTCTCGATGGTCGCCGCCGGCAGCAGGGTCTTGACCATCATCTTGACCTGGTCTTTGGCGGCGTGGCCGGTGCCGGTGACCGATTTCTTGACCTGGTTGGCGCCGTACTCGGCGACGTCGATGCCGGCGCGAGCCGGTGCCAGGAGAACCACCCCTCGGGCAAGCCCCAGCTTGAGCGTGCTCTGCGCATTGCGGTTGACGAAGGTTTCCTCGACGGCGGCACTCGCCGGGCGATAGGCCTCCACAATCTGTGCGATGCCGTCATAAAGCACGGCCAGCCGTTCGGCCATGGGCGCGGCAGCCTTGGCGCGTACGACGCCATCGGCGATATGGCGCAATTTGCCGCCCGAGGCCTCGATGATCCCCCAACCGGTGACGCGCAGACCGGGATCGAGGCCGATCAAGCGCATCGCCCGGTGTCCCCCGGCGCCGATGACAGGTCTCCTATTCGTCTCATGAAAGACATACCCTGATACAAACAACGGCCATATTGCGCCAGCCGAAAAACCTAAGTTATGTGGGTTATAGCGCTGCTTATACCATATTTTGTATGGGTTTACAGCGATAGCTTTTCTTCTACGGGGCGAATATGGCGGTTGTTTGGCGCTGCGAGAAACCGCGCCCTAACCGGCGCATTGGGGCCTGGCGTCGGACACGGCGGGCCTTGGGGGCGCCGGTTCAGGCGCTCAGCCTCTCCATCACCTCATCGGATATCTCGAGGTTGGAGGACACCTCGCGGACATCGTCGGACTCCTCCAACGCCTCGATCAGGTTCATCAGCGTGCGCGCCTTGTCCTCGTCGACCTCGACCGTGTTCTGGGGCTTCCACGTGAGACCGGCGCTTTCGGGCGGACCGAATTTTTCCTCCAGCGTTTCGGTGACGGCGGCGAAGTCCTCCACGGCGGTGGTGATCTCATGGCCCGAATCGCTCGATTCGACGTCCGCGGCACCGGCCTCCAACGCCGCCTCGAACATGGTTTCGGGATCCGTCGTCTCGGCCGGGTAGGTGATCGAACCGACCCTGGAAAACTGGAACGCCACTGACCCGCTCTCGCCGAGATTGCCGCCATGCTTGCCGAAGGTCGCGCGCACTTCCGCGGCGGTGCGGTTGCGATTGTCGGTCAAGGCATCGACGATCACGGCGACACCCCCGGGTCCGTATCCTTCGTAACAGATCTCCTCGTAGACGGTGCTGTCTTCGCCGCCGGCGCCGCGCTTGATGGCGCGGTCGATTCGATCCTTCGGCATGTTGGCACCCTTGGCCAGGGCGATTGCCGAACGCAAGGCAGGATTGAAGGTGGGATCGTCGCCGTTCCGTGCCGCAACCACCAGCTCTCGCCCGATTTTGGTGAACATCTTGGCGCGTTTGGCATCCTGGGCCCCTTTGCGGTGCATGATGTTTTTGAATTTGGAATGGCCGGCCATGGCGTCAGCGGGTTCTCCTAGCTGGGTCGAAAGATCGCCCTTTATAGCGCATCGCGAAAAATATCGCAGCCAAGCGGTCCCGTCATGAGTCCGCACGCGCCGATACACGACCGAAGAGGGCTAACGCTTTATTAATGATTAAAACCTAGTTGTTTACATCTAGGTTTAATTAACTGGATAGACGCTATGCGATTCACCGCGTTTCGCCAAAAGACAATTCCTTGACGCGGTCCCCGCCGGGCCGCCCGGCCCCGAGACGGCAAAGGACAGGGATGCGCCACCACACAGCTGCAGTTTGGCACCTCTAGGGGTTCAGAGCCAAACGTTGGGAAAGGAAACACCAAATATGAGCGCACCGACCCAGGACATTTCGACCACCGCCGCGGTGACCCGAGGCGAGTCCAAGACCAAAACCGGGAAGATCGCCGCATCACTCGCCCGCTTTCCGTTTGCCGTTCAAATCGGCATCCTCGCGGGGATCGGCGTCGTCAGTCTGATCGGCATCGGCGTTTACGTCTTCATCACAATCCAGAATCTGCTGCACTATGCCCATGTCGAGGAGGAGAAGGCCAAAGAGCTCGTCCTCGCCAAGAATTTCGAGAACGGGTTCCTGGCCGCGCGCAGCGAGGGCAAGGATTTCATCATCAGCGGCGACGCCGCGTACCTCGCCGCGCGGAAAGAGATCCTGGCCGAGGCCCATCGCGACCTAGAGGCTCTGGGCAAGCTTCACCTCTCCGCCAAGGAGAGAAAGGACCTGGCAGCGCTCGACGAGATACTCGGCAAGTACGAGACCCGGTTCGACGTGATCGCCGGCCTAGTCCGTAAACAGGGACTGACCAAGGTCACCAAAGCGGAGATCGAGGCCCTCAACGGGGTCTACGCAGAAGCAGCGCCGATCATCGCCGATCTGGTCAAGCTGCTGGAGGCCGACAGCCATCGAGCCGCCCGAAACGCCGATCACGCCGGCAACCAGGCGGAGTTAATGATCGCCGCCACCATCGTCATCGTGGTTGGCCTGGTCCTGGTCGTGTCCTTTCTTATCGGGCGTGGGATTTCCCGGCCCCTTGCCGCCATGGTGAAGGTCCTCGGTGCGCTCAGGAAGGGCAAAACCGATGTCACCATCGTCGGCGCGGACCGCGGCGACGAGATCGGCAAGATCGGCCGCGCCGCGGAGGAGTTGCGCGTCTCGGTCGCCGAGAATTTCCGGGTCAAGCAGATGATCGAGGCGTTACCGATCAACATCATGACGGCGGATCCGGAGTCGTTCAAGATCGACTACGCCAACAAGGCGACGCTCGACACCGTGCGCGAGCTCGAGCACCTGATGCCGGTCAAGGCCGACGAGCTGGTGGGCACCTGCATCGACGTCTTCCACGCGGACCCGAGCCACCAGCGCCGGCTGCTCGCCGACCCCGGCAACCTGCCGCATAAAGCCCAGATCGAGCTCGGCGGCGAATACCTCGACCTCCTGGTCTCGCCATTGACCGATACCAACGGCGCCTATATCGGCCCGATGTTGAGCTGGTCCGTGGTTACCGACAAGGTCAAGGCCGACCGGGAGGCGGAGCGGCTGCTCAACATGGTCGACCAGATGCCGATCAACGTGATGACCCTGGATCCGGAGGATTTCACCATCAACTACGTCAACCAGACCTCCAAGGAGACATTGAAGGCGGTAGAGCACCTGCTGCCATGCAGCGCCGAGGAGGTCGAGGGCCAATGCGTCGACATCTTCCACAAGCATCCCGAGCACCAGCGCAAACTACTGGCCAATCCCGACAACCTGCCCCACAAGGCCAAGATCAAGCTCGGCGACGAGACCCTCGATCTCAGAGTCTCGGCGGTGCGCGACAAGAACGGCGCTTATCTTGGCCCTATGGTCTCGTGGTCGGTGGTGACGCAGCAGGTCAAGCTCGCCGACGACTTCGAATCCAACGTCAAATCGGTGGTCGATGCCGTTTCCGCCTCGGCCACAGAGATGCAGTCCACGGCAGAGAGCATGTCGGCCACCGCCGAGGAAACAAACCGCCAATCGAGCGCCGTCGCCGCGGCCTCGGAGCAGGCCACCAACAACGTCCAGACCGTGGCCTCGGCGGCCGAGGAGCTGTCGGCCTCGGTCAGCGAAATCGGCACCCAGGTCTCCCAGTCGACCAAGATCGCCGAGAACGCCGTCGACCAGGCGCAGCAAACCAACGACCAGATCCAGGAGCTCGCCGAGGCGGCGCAGAAGATCGACGAGGTGGTCAAGCTGATCAGCGACATCGCCGGCCAGACCAACCTGCTCGCCTTGAACGCTACCATCGAGGCGGCGCGGGCCGGCGATGCGGGTAAGGGCTTCGCGGTGGTGGCATCGGAGGTCAAGAGCCTCGCCAACCAGACCGCAAAGGCGACCGAGGAGATCGCCGCCCAGATTGCGGCCGTGCAGACGGCGACGACCAATGCCGTCTCGGCGATCGAATCGATCTCCAAGGTCATCGCCGAGATCAACGAAATATCGACGACGGTCGCTTCGGCCGTCGAGGAGCAGGGCGCGGCGACCCAGGAAATTGCCCGCAACGTGCAAGAAGCGGCAGCCGGCACCAAAGAGGTGTCGTCCAACATCACCGGGGTCACCACGGCTGCCGCGGAGACCGGCACCTCGGCCACCGAGGTCCTGGAGGCGGCCGCGGAGCTCTCCAAACAGTCGGCAGCCCTCGCCGGGCAGGTCGACGATTTCCTGGCCCAGGTACGGGCGATGTAGCCCCAGAGCATCGTCCGGACCGGACGGAGGCGGCATCCAAAGGTGCCGCCTCCACTGCGTTTGGTCCCGACCATGGCATGCACGGCGGCATGCGCAGCCACACCACCGAGCGGGGCGCCCCATTTCGAACGTCGAAGGCACAAGACCTCTTCCGCCGCAGTAAGGCGGCACCGCCGCGATGCCATCGGGCAAACCGTAGGGGTAGAGCAAAGTAGCCGCTTAGGGCTATGTCAATCGTTTATTCAAAATTAACTACTTAGGCGTAGAACCGGGGCGAATGCCGAAGGGCATCCAAAACGCCTTGGCGATTACCAAGTTTGCCAGGGGTTTAGCGGATTCTTTGGCTTAGGACGCGACCGGTTTCGCGTCACCGATTAAAGGCCAATGGGCGAGGACTATGAGGAAGGTCCAATAGGGTGTCTCGAACGTCGGACGGCGACGATGCACCGCAATGCCTCCAGCCTGGGTGGCCCCTTATGGTGCCGCCTTAATTGCCTATCAAGGAGAATATCGAATGTTCAAACCGATGATGAAAGTGACCGCCGCCGTCGCCCTGATGTTGGGCGTGTCCCTGGCGCAGCCGGTCCATGCCGCCGCCGATCACGAAAAGGCCCTCCGGTCGATCGTGGCGGAAAAGATCCTGCCTTGGACCAGGGACGCCAAGGTGGTCGACGCCATTAAGGCGCAGAATTCCAAGCACGCTTCCCTCGACAACGCGAAGATCGTCAGCCTCGACAAGACCTGGCGGGCGCAAACCAAGAGCGCCGACAAGCCCATGATCGAGGGCATTCTCGGCAACGACCTGTCGGCCTTTCTGAAGAAGATCAAGGCCGATTCCAAGGGCCTGTTCACCGAGATTTTTGTGATGGACAACAAGGGGCTCAACGTCGGCCAGAGCGACGTCACCTCCGACTACTGGCAGGGCGACGAAGCCAAGTGGAAAAAGACCTATCTGGCCGGCGCCGATGCCGTTCACGTGGGCAAGGTCAAGAAGGACGAATCCACCCAGCGCTTCCAGTCCCAGGTGAGTGTCTCCATCGTCGACCCGGCGACCAAGGCCGTTATCGGTGCGGTCACCGTGGGCATCGACATGGAAGCGCTCGGTCTCTAGCCGCCGGCAACAGCGCACGGTACCGACAATTGGGCCTTCCTCACCTCAAATCGCCCAATCGGAGATGAAAATGGAGCATTCCCTCACCGCCACTCCCGGCGCCGATAGCCGGGACCACGACACCCAAGGGGAAAACCTCGGCGGCGCTAAAGCGACGGGCGAGGCGGTTTCGACGCCTCGAAAGACCGCGTCGTTCTGGAACCTGGGCCGTAAATTCGCCGCCATCATGGCCGTCGCACTGGTGGTGAGCTTCACACCGATGCTCGCCTTCCAGGCCGTGGAAAAGCGGGACACCCTGTTCGACCTGGCCCTGGAGAACAACGCCACGATCACCACTCTGATCGCCGATCGCGCCGCGGGCGGCCTCCGCTGGGGCCGCAAGGAGGCCGTCGAGGAGGCTTACGATCGCTTTGCCAAGGCGAAGGATTCGGCCATCGCCAACATCGTCACCTTCGACAATTCGGGACAAACGCTGACCACCTACGCCTCCGAGCGGCTGTCCAATTTCGACCTGGCCAACGTTTTGGCCGCCAACAAGGCGACGCTCGATGCCGGAAAGGTGGCACAACAGGTCGAGGAGCATCATCTGGTGATTGCCGTTCCCGTGATTTACGGCAAGGCCAAGACCAGGGTCGGCACGATGGCCATAGCCTGGAGCCTCGATTCCCTGAAGGCGGAAATGCGTGCGTCTCTGGTGCGTCAAACCAGCATCGGTGCCGCCATGGTCTTGGGCCTCATTGTCCTGATCATCTTCCTGTTCAAGCGCAGCATCGAGAGACCCTTGACCATTATGACCGCCGCCATGGCCAAGCTGGCCTCCGGGGACAAGAGCCGGGATATCCCGTCCCGGGACAGGGGCGATGAGATCGGCGCCATGGCACGGATGTTGGACGTCTTCAAGACCAACGCGCTGGAGCTCGATCGCATGGCCGAGGAGCGGGCGCGGGTCGCGGCCGAAAAGGCCGAGCAGGAGCGTGCATTGGCGGCCGAAAAGGCCGAGCAGGAACGCGCGGCCTCAGCCGAAAAAGCCGAGCAGGAGCGCATGGCTGCCGCCGAGAAACGCCAGACCCTGATGCGGCTTTCCGACTCCTTTGAGTCCACCATCAAGGGCGTTGTCGACCAAGTGTCCCAATCCTCCGAGCAGATGCGCGAGACGGCCGCGGCCATGTCGTCCAGCGCCGACGAGACCAGCGCCCAGTCGAGCACCGTCGCCGCGGCGTCGGAGCAGGCCACCAACAATGTCCAGACCGTGGCCTCGGCGGCCGAGCAGCTCTCGGCCTCGGTCAACGAGATCGGCGAGCAGGTCTCCCAGTCAACCAAGATCGCCGAGACCGCCGTCGGCCAGGCGCGGCACACCAACGACCAAATCCAGGAGCTCGCCGAGGCGGCGCAGAAGATCGGCGACGTGGTCGACCTCATCAACGACATCGCCTCCCAGACCAACCTGCTGGCGCTCAACGCCACCATCGAGGCGGCCCGCGCCGGGGAGGCCGGCAAGGGCTTCGCCGTCGTCGCCTCCGAGGTCAAGTCGCTCGCCAACCAGACCGCCAAGGCGACCGAGGAGATCGCCGGTCAGATCAGCTCGATGCAGGCGGTAACCGACGACGCGGTCGGCGCCATCGGCACCATCACCGCCACCATCGAGCAGATCAACGAGATCGCCGGCGGCATCGCCGCGGCGGTGGAGGAGCAGGGCGCGGCGACCCAGGAGATCGCCCGCAACACCCAGGAGGCCTCGCGCGGCACCAGGGACGTGTCGGAGAACATCGCCGGCGTGACCCAGGCGGCACGGGAAACCGGCACCGCCGCGGCCGAGGTGCTGGAAGCTGCCGGGGCGCTCACCAAACAGTCCGATGCCCTTGCCGGGCAAGTGGACAAATTCCTCGCTGAAGTCCGGGCGATGTAATCCCGGTTTGTCACCTGGGCCAAACGAGGCGGCGCCCAAAGGCGCCGCCTTTCGCGTCTCCTCCCGGCGGTTCCGGCCACGGCCTATGCGGTCGCGACCGGCCCCGCGTTGCGAAGCGCACCGCCGATGCGCACCGGTTCGATCGACCTGGCGAGACCGCTCTTCTCGTCGCTCTCGACGAAGACGCCGCACAACGTGCCCTCGCCCGAGGCCGGCGACAGGCGTTCCCGGCGCATGCGGGTGACGAAACGGGCGATGGCCTCCGCCTTTTCCATACCGATCACCGAATTGTAATCGCCGCACATGCCGGCGTCCGTCTGATAGGCGGTTCCGCCGGGCAGGATTCTCCCATCCGCCGTCGGCACGTGGGAATGGCTGCCGACGGCCATTGTGACGCGCCCGTCGAGCATCAGGCCCATGGCGCTTTTCTCGCTCGTGGCTTCGCCATGGACGTCGACGATGATGGCGTCGATGCTCTCGCCCAGACGGTGCTCGGCGATGGCGTCCTCGACGCTGCGGAAGGGGTCGTCCAAGGCTTCCATGAACAGGCGGAGCATGACCTGGATGACGAGCACCTCCTTGCCGTCGGCGGTCGCGACCACGGTGGCGCCGCGGCCGGGTGTTCCCGGCGGGTAGTTGGCGGGGCGCAGGATGCGCCGGTCGTCCTCCATATGGGGCATGATCTCGCGCTGATCGAAGGCGTGGTTGCCGGTGGTTATGATATCGACCCCGGCGTCATGGAGCTGGCCGCAGATCTTCGGGGTGATGCCGAACCCGGCAGCGGCGTTTTCGCCATTGGCGACCACCAGGTCGAGCCCCAACCGATCGCGCAGGGCCGGCAGGTGTGCCTCGACCGCGCGCCGACCGGGGCGCCCGACGATATCTCCCAGGAACAGCAAATTCATTACCCTGAGGCCCCTCCTGCAGCACCGCCACCCGCATCCTCCGCGGCGTCGAAGCGCCGGCTTCCCCGCTCGGTCACCACCCAGTCGAGCGGCTCATCATGGTCACCGGGGGGCAGGCTGTCCACCTCCTGATCGGCATAGGCGATGCCGATGGCGCAGATCTCCTGCCGGCGGCGCAGCGATGCCAGGCTGCGGTCGTAGAAGCCGCCGCCGTAGCCGAGACGCCGCCCCGTGCCATCGAAGCCGAGCAGCGGCACGAGGATGACATCGGGATGGATCTCCTCGGCCCCGGCGTCGGGTTCGGGGATGCCTGCAAATCCGGGCTCCAAGCGGTCGCCGGGATGCCAGCGCAGGAACCGGAGCGGGGCGTTGCGGCGCAACACCCTGGGCAATGCCATACGATGACCGCGGCGGTGAAGGGCGCTCAACAGCGGGCGGAGATCGACCTCGTCAGCGACCGGCCAATAGCCGGCGATGTCGGTATGGGCGGGATGGCTGAACTGGGCGAAGAAGTTGTTGCGCAGGATGGCCCCCATGCGCGCGCCGAACCGGGCATGGGCGCGGCGGCGCACCTCATGGGCCCGCGCCCGCAAGACGGTTTTCGGATCGCTGTCGGACGCCGGCACCGGGCCCCTTTCTCGGCGCAAAGATACGCATCGAAATCTGTGAACGGAGCCACCCCGCCGTCGGCCTTACTTATTCTCTAAGGCCCTCAGTCTTAGGTGGGCGCCGTGTACCGAAGCCACGACTCCGGCAGGGACAGCTCCCGAGGGCTAGAATGTTGGCCCCAGGAATATAGCGGCCTAACGCGCGGGGCAGCGTCCGTTCAAGGGGAAGTTACGCACGTTCGAGCCCGGCGGCAATATCCTCGATGCGCCGGGCCAGGTGCGCGATGCCCTCGGCCTCGGCCTCGGCACCGTCGGCGATGCCCGATTCCGCCCCGTTTCCCTTTTCTTCCAACTTGGTATAGGCCTCGGACAATTCATCTGCGATCAACAAGGCGGTCATCACCAGAAGCCTGGCATCCCCCACCTGGCCCATACGCACCACCAATTCGCCGATTTTGTCGTCGACATACTGGCCGAGCTTCTGAACGTGGGCTTCTTCGCCGTCGTCGCAAGCGATCTCGTAATTGCGACCGTTGATCCGAACATTGACCTGGGCCATGGCCGTTCCCCCTTTTCGCCTGCGCCGCGCGCCCTAGACCCCGCTTTCGGCGTCCTCGCCCAAGGTCGCCCGCAGGCGGACGATGATGGCATCGATACGGTCGGAGACATTGTCGGCCGCCTCGCGCAGGTTGCGGTACTCGGCCCGGGCCTCCTCCAAGACCTTGTCCGCCGCGGCATCCTCCGATGC
Organism: Alphaproteobacteria bacterium; assembly: GCA_033720855.1. Taxonomy (GTDB): domain Bacteria; phylum Pseudomonadota; class Alphaproteobacteria; order SMXQ01; family SMXQ01; genus SMXQ01. The sequence continues at coordinate 11,664 of JAWWBR010000029.1, read as the reverse complement.
CGCGGTTTGCGCAGATAACGCCGCCTCGAGCCGTGTAATCGCCTGCTCCAACTGCGCCCGCGCACTCCTGAGATCGGTCATGGAATCGACACCCTGAGGACTATCGGATTCGCGCCCCCCCACGCCATCTGCGAAGCTTGAGCGGGATGAAGCGGGTCGAAGATTAGGACGCCCCCGGCCCCAGCGTCAACCGCCGCCGGCGCAGAAAATCGCCTCTCTTGCCAGACGCGCGGCCGGTGCCTACAACGGACCCGGTCCGTGGCAAATGGGGAGGGCGCGGTGGCGGACCCGCCAACCATCATCATTCACAATCTCGATCACGCCAAGGGCGCGCTCGCCGCCGCCGCCGAAGCGGGCGTAGGCGTCCGCCTGGCGAGCGCCCCGGGCGCCGCGGCCCTCGGCGGCGCCGCTTGGTTCGTAGAGGTGATTGCCGCCGCCCGTCGCGCCCATCCCGAGGCGGAGAGCGAAGCGGTGCTCGATTGCGGCGCGGAGCCTGGGCTTGCGCTGGCCGCCATCCGCGCCGGAGCAGAAGCGATCCGCCTCAAGGCGCGGGCCGACGTTCGCCGCCGCGTTGCCGCCATCGCCGCTGCCGCGGGCAGCCGGCTGGTCGCCGCCGAACGCGGCCGGAGCCTCGATCTGCTCGATCACGGCGACGCGCAGGAGACGGTCGCCGCTTGGCTTCGCCGCCGCAACGCGCGCCTCTGATTGCAAATCCTTCGGGCCTGGGTTATTGCTGTTTCGACACGATCGGACGGCGCCCGGCAGGGCAGACCGGCCACCGGGCGCCGGACAAGAAGGGGAACCGAAAGGCAATGAAGATAAGCCAGCGCGTCAAGAAGATCCTGAGTCTCTACGAGAGCGACAACCCCGGCACAAAAGGCAACCTGGCCCGCATCCTTATGCACGGGAAGCTTGGCGGCTCCGGCAGGCTGGTGATCCTGCCGGTCGACCAGGGCTTCGAACACGGCCCGGCGCGATCGTTCGCGCCCAATCCCGCCGCCTACGACCCCCATTACCATTTCCAGCTCGCCGTCGATGCCGGACTGTCGGCCTATGCGGCGCCGCTCGGCATGATCGAGGCGGGCGCCGACAGCTTTGCCGGCGCGGTGCCGACGATCCTCAAGGTCAACAGCTCGAATTCTCTCGCCCGCTTCGCCGAAAATGCCGACCAGGCCGTCACCGCATCGGTCAACGATGCGCTTCGGCTCGGCTGTGCCGCCATCGGGCTGACCATCTACCCAGGCTCCGACGCCGCCTTCGACATGATCGAGGAGGCCCGCGAGCTGGCCGAGGAAGCCAAGGCGGCCGGTCTCGCGGTGGTGATCTGGTCGTACCCGCGCGGCGGCAACCTGTCCAAGGCGGGCGAGACGGCGATCGACATCTCCGCCTATGCGGCCCAGATCGCCGCCCTGATCGGCGCCCACATCATCAAGGTCAAGCCGCCCACCGAGGCACTGGAGCTCGAGGCCGCGAAGAAGGTCTACGAAGAGCGCGACATCCCCCGGGCGACCCTGGCCGAGCGGATCGCCCATGTCGTGCAATCGGCCTTCAACGGCCGCCGGCTGGTCGTGTTTTCCGGCGGCGAAGCCAAGGATCTCGACGGCATCCTCGCCGAGGTCCGGGCCATCCGCGACGGCGGCGGCACCGGCTCGATCATCGGCCGCAACACCTTCCAGCGACCGCGCGACGAGGCCCTCGCCATGCTGAGCACGATCATCGACATCTACAAGGGGAGAGGGTGAACGCGCAGCAGCTGGCCAAGTTCCGCCGCGCATAACCAAGGGAGAACTGCCATGGCGCTGGTCAAACGCGTCGACCACCTGAACGTTCAGGTGCCGCCGGAAAAAGAACAGGAAGCGATCCGCTTCTACGGCGAAATCCTCGGACTCAAGCGGCTCAAGAAGCCCGACAGCCTGGGACCCGCTGGAGCCCATTTCTGCATCTCCGAGGATCCCTGGTATGAGCTGCATCTCGGCGTCGCCCGCGGCGTCACCCAAGCCGACGTCAATAAGAACCTGCGCAACCATCTCGGGTTCCAGGTCGATGATCTGGACGAGGCCCGCGCCCGCTTCGCGGCCGAAGGAATCGAGATCGCGGACGCCGAAGCCGCCTATTCGGAGGAACGCGACTTCCACCAGGAGCGCTTCTTCATCTTCGATCCCGGCGGCAACCGCCTGGAAATCATGGAACCGCGCCGCGCCTACGCCAGCGCCGAGCACTGAGCGGCGGCGGCACCCGCCCCGCGGTGAGCGATGACCGAGGCCTGCCGGCTTTATCTGATCACGCCCGATCGCCTTGATCCCGACAGCTTCGCCGATCAACTGGCGGAGGCATTGGATGCCGGCGACGTCGCCTGCGTCCAGCTTCGGCTCAAGGAGGCAGATGACGACACGATCCGGGAGGCTGCGCTCAAACTCGCTCCCGTCGCCCAGTCCCGCGACGTCGCCTTCCTGATGAACGACCGCCCCGACCTCGCCGCCGAAACCGGCTGCGACGGCGTCCACGTGGGCCAGCAGGACTGGACCTACGAGGCGGCCCGCCAGGCGGTGGGCGAGGACGCCATCGTCGGCGTCACCTGCCACGATTCGCGCCATCTCGCCATGGTCGCCGCCGAGGCGGGGGCCGATTACGTCGCCTTCGGCGCCTTCTTCCCAACCGCCACCAAGGACGCCATCGGCCACCCGCAGCCGGACATCCTGACCTGGTGGTCGGAGCTGATGACCGTCCCCTGCGTCGCCATCGGCGGCATCAGCCCCGAGAACTGCCCGATCCTGGTCCGCGCCGGGGCCGATTTTCTGGCCGTGCTTTCGGCCGTGTGGAACGCGCCCGACGGACCGGGACAAGCGGTCAAGCGGTTCAACCGGGTGATCGCCGAAGCCCAGGCCGGGACCGCCTAGCAGCGGCCGGACGGACGGGCGATCGCGCGCATTGCACCGATCATCCGAACCTGATAGCTTCCGCCCTCCTCCGCCTGCGTGCGCCGCCGGCGGGGCGGCAAATCAGCAGCAGACAGCCAAGGTACGACCATGAAGATCAACGGCAACGCGATCCGTCCGGGCAACGTGATCGAGCACAAGGACCGCCTGTGGGTGGCGGTCAAGATCCAGCATACGCAGCCGGGCAAAGGGGGCGCCTACCTCCAGGTGGAGCTCAAGGACATCCGCGACGGCACCAAGCTCAACGAGCGCTTCCGCTCGTCGGAAACCGTCGAGCGCGTGCGCCTCGACCAGAAGGATTACCAATACCTTTACGGCGACGACAGCGGCTACACCTTCATGGACACCGAGACCTACGAGCAGATCACCCTGGGCAAGGACGTGGTCGCCGAGGACCAGGCGGCCTACTTGCAGGACGGCATGATCGTCACGGTGGAAAGTTACGAGGGCGCGCCGCTCTCGGTCTCCCTGCCCGAACAGGTCACCATGACGGTGGTGGAGGCCGATCCCGTGGTCAAGGGCCAGACCGCCGCTTCGAGCTACAAGCCGGCACAGATGGACAACGGGATGCGGGTGATGGTGCCGCCGCACATCGAGACCGGCATGCGCATCGTCGTCGCCACAGCCGACGGCAGTTACGTGGAGCGCGCCAGGGACTGATCCCTCGGGCATTAGCCGATGGCCGTGAAATCCCCCCTCGTCAACGTCATGGAGCGGGCCGCGCGCAAGGCAGGCCGGGGCCTGGTCCGCGACTTCGGCGAGGTCGAACAGCTGCAGGTCTCGCCCAAGGGACCGGGTGATTTCGTCTCCACCGCCGACACCAAGGCCGAGGCGGTGCTCAAGGAAGAGCTGAGCCGGGCACGCCCGGCATTCGGTTTCCTGATGGAAGAGAGCGGCGAGACCGCGGGCAGCGACGACGAGCATCGCTGGATCGTCGATCCCCTGGACGGCACCGTCAACTTCCTGCACGGCGTGCCGCGGTTCTGCATCTCGATCGCCGTCGAACGGCGCTGGACCGCCGCGGGCCGGCCCAGGAGCGAGATCATATCGGGCCTCGTCTACGATCCCATCACCGACGATTCCTACTGGGCGGACAAGTCCCAGGGCGCCTACCTCAACGACCGCCGGATGCGGGTCAGCGGGCGGCGCAGCATGGCCGAGGCGATGCTGGCGATCGGCTTCCCCACCCTTGGCCGGGGCGATCACCGCACCTATCTCGCCCGGGTCGCGGCGCTAATGGACCAGACCGGCGGCCTGCGGCGGTTCGGCTCGGCGGCGCTGGATCTCGCTTATGTCGCCGCGGGCCGCTTCGAGGGATACTGGCAGGATGGACTGGAGCCCTGGGACATGGCCGCAGGCATTTTGCTGGTGCGCGAAGCCGGGGGTTTCGTCAGCGACCTCTCGGGCGGCGGCGAGATGATTGCATCGGGATCGCTGGTCGCCGCCAACGACCATCTTCATGAGCAACTGCGCCGCATCGTCGCCGGCGCCGTGCCGGCCCCGGCCTAAGCCGGCCAGGCGTCCGGTAAGGCGGTTGTTTGCGCCGCCGTCGTTGGTCTATTGTGGGCCCCGGCGGCCGCAAGGCGAGGCGTCATCGCCACGGCCCGCAGGTCGCATCGTTAGCGGGAGCAGGCCCATCATGACCATTACTGCAGTTCCCATGCGGCTGCGCCGCAGCGCCTTGACCGCTTTGGCGGCCGCCGCCCTGGGCTTGCCCGCTGCCGCGGCCTGGGCTCAGTCGGACACGGTGGTCATCGGTTCCCCGGGCGGCTCCGCGGTGCAGGTCGATCTTTCGGTGCTCGAGCCGGGCGGCGGAAGGGGTCCCGGCGTCCGGCGCCGCAGCGGGCTGCTGTTCCCGGGTAGCGTCGACCGCCCCGGCCAACGCATCATTCTGCGCCCTCCGGGCTCGAGCGCGTCGGCACCGCGCTTGCGCCGCCCCGCGGCACCGAGTAGCCGCCGGCGCGCCACCCTCCCGGCTGCCCCGCGCAGCCCGGCGCTTCGTCCGCCGCCGCGCCTGGCCAAGCCGGCGCCACCGGCACCAAAACCCGCGGCCAAACCGCCGCCACCCAAGGCCCTGACCAGGTCGGCACCGCCCCCGCCGCCCGCGGTCAAGCCGGCGCCCAAGTCGCGGGCGACCGCCAAAATGGAGGCGCCACCCATCGTTCCCAAGGCCGCGGTTCCGGCCCCCAAGAGCCCATCAAGGGCGCCATCACGGCGCGCCGCGGTGCCCCCGGTTCCGCCGCCGCCCGAGCCGCCCGAGGCGGCAGCGGTCGAGAGGAAAGCGACCAAAGCAGCGCCGCCGCCACCGCCGCCTCCCGCGCCCCCAGTCTCGGCGGCCCCGAGGGCGCCGGTCAAGAGCACTCCGCTGGAGAGCACACCCAAGCCAGCGGCGCCGGCGACCCAGAGCGCGGCCATCCCCCGGCCCGGGCCGATCGTCTCCGGCACCCAGAGGCAGGTGTTGTTCGCCCCCGGCTCGGCGCGGCTCGAAAGCGACGGGCGTGCCGTCCTAGACCCGATCGTGGCGGCGCTCAAGCGCAACCCGAGCCTGCGGGTCGAGCTCAAGGCCTATGCGCGGGGCAATGCCACGACCGTGTCCCAATCCCGCCGCCTCTCGCTCAGCCGGGCACTCGCCATTCGCTCGCACCTGATCAAGGGCGGCGTGGGATCGACCCGCATCGACGTCCGCGCCCTGGGCAGCCAGGTTCCCAGCGGCGTCCCCAACCGGGTCGATATCCTGGTGTTCACGAGGTGAGGGCCGGACCCGCCCTGCGCGCTGCGGCCCGCCGCGGCGCACCCGCCTCCGCAGCCCGTGCAGGGGCGATGAGACCCTAGGACGGCGAGACCGGAAACCTCAGGCGCGATGATGTTCAGGCTGGAACCCTACCTTGTGCGCATGGCCATCTTTCTGGCCCTCGTCGCGCTGGTCGCGGGGGCACTGTACCTGCCGCTGTCGCGCGCCTTCATGGCCAATGCCCCCCTCAACGGCTTGATTCTCGGCGTCTTGTTTCTGGGGATCCTCTACGCCTTCCGTCAGGTCGTGGTCTTGCGCCACGAGGCCGCCTGGATCGCCGCCTACCGACGCCGGCGCGAGGCCCATGGCGGGCCGCCGGAGATCGAGACGCTGGGCGATTTACCGATTCCCAGGCTTCTCGCCCCGATGGCGACGATGATGGGGGACAGCCGGGGGCCGTTACGGCTGACCGCGGGATCGATGCGCTCGTTACTGGATTCCATCGCCTCCCGGCTCGACGAGTCGCGTGCCTTGGCACGCTACCTGATTGGCTTGCTGATCTTCCTCGGCCTGCTCGGAACCTTTTGGGGCCTGCTGCTCACCATCAATTCCGTTTCCGATGTCATCGGCGGCCTCAAGCTGGGCCAGTCCGGCGACCTCTCGGACACCTTCACCCGCCTCAAGGACGGGCTCGCCGCACCGCTCACCGGTATGGGCACCGCCTTTTCCTCATCCCTGTTCGGGCTCGCCGGTTCCCTGGTCCTCGGCTTTCTCGACCTGCAGTCCGGTCAGGCCCAAAATCGCTTCTACAACGACCTCGAGGAATGGCTGTCGGGACTCACCCGCCTGGCCGCGCCGGCCCCCGCCTTCGCCGGCGACGGCACCGTCCCCGATTACGTCCAGGCGCTGTTGGAACAGACCGCGGAAGGGCTTGACTCGCTGCAGCGGACGCTGGCCCGCGGCGAGGAAAGCCGGATTTCCACCTCGGCCGCGCTGACCCAGCTCTCGGACCGTCTTACCGCCTTGAGCGACCAGATGAAGGCCGAACAGAACCTGCTCGCTCAGCTGGCCCAGGGGCAAAACGAACTCGGTCCGGTTCTCGGCCGCCTCGCCGCCGCCGTCGAGAGCGCCGGCGGCGGCTTCGACGAGCCGACCCGCGAACATATCCGCAAGATCGAGGTCTACCTCGCGCGCCTTTTGGAGGAGACGTCGTCGGGCCGCGACCAGGCGGTACAGGAGCTGCGCTCCGAGATCAAGCTCTTGGCCCGGACCGTCGCCGCCGCCAGCGACAAGGCCGGGGGCCAGGTCGGGGGCTAGGGGGTCATGGCGAGCCTCGCACGCCGGTCGCGTTCGCCCACCGCCGATATCTGGCCGGGCTTCGTCGATGCCCTGGCGACGCTCCTGATGGTCATCATCTTCCTGCTCACGGTTTTCGTGCTGGCCCAGTTCTTCCTCTCGGAATTGCTGGCCGGCCGCGACCAAGCCCTCAAACGGCTCGAGAGCAACATCGCGCAGCTGACAGAGGTGCTGGGCCTGGAGCGGCGCGCCAATGTCGAACTGCGCGCCACCGTCCAGCGCCTGTCGGGCCAGCTCCAGGCTTCGACCGCCGAACGCGACCGGCTGACGCTCCGCCTGTCCCAGCTCCAGGCCACCGCCGACGAGGCCCGGGCCGAGGCGCGGCGCCTCAAGGCGGAGATGGAGGCGGCGCTCCAGGAGGTGGAGGTGGGCAAGGAGACGATCCGCGCCAGGCTGCTCGAGATCGCCAGCCTCAGGGCCGATATCGAGGCGCTGAGGAAGGTGCGCCGGGAACTGGAGCAGAAGGTCGGCAGCCTGGCCGCCGGGCTTAAGGAGTCCCAGGCCGAGGCCGGAGCGCTGCGCGATCGCTCGAAGACGCTCGCCGCCGAGCTCGCCGATCAGCGCCAGCGCACCCAGCTCGCGCAAAAGGAGCTCAAGGCCCGGGACGTGCGCATCGAAGAGCTCAGCGCCGCCGAGCTCGACCAGCGCCGCCGCGCGGTGCTTCTCAACAACCAGATCGCCGCCCTGCGCGAGGAACTGGCCAAGCTCGCTAGCGCCCTCGAGGCTTCGGAAAAGCGCGCGCGGGAACAAAAGATCGAGATCGCCAATCTCGGTGCCCGGCTCAACGCCGCCCTTGCCGAACGGGTCGCCGAGCTGACGCGCTATCGATCGGAATTCTTCGGCCGCCTGCGCGAGGTCCTGGGCCGCCGCAGCGACGTCCGGGTGGTCGGCGACCGCTTCGTGTTCCAGTCAGAGGTCCTGTTCGCCAGCGCCGACGCCACCCTCAACCCCGCGGGCAGGGAGCAGATGGCGCGCCTGGCCCGGGCGCTGAAGGAGATAGCGGCCAAAATTCCCAGCGAGCTGGACTGGGTGCTGCGGGTCGACGGCCACACCGACATCCGCCCCATTTCAACCGCGAAGTTTCCCTCCAACTGGGAACTCTCCACCGCCCGCGCCCTGTCGGTGGTGCGCTTCCTGATTGCCCAGGGGGTCGAACCGCGCCGCCTTGCGGCGACCGGGTTCGGGCCCTATCAGCCAATCGACCGGGGACCCGGAGAGGCGGCCATGAGCCGCAACCGGAGGATCGAGATCAAGCTCACCCAGCGCTGACCACCTCGCGGCCGAGACCGCTGGCCCGCGCCCTGTCGACGTCGAACTGCAGTTCGGCGAGACGGGCGTAAAGGCCGCCCGCGGCGAGCAACTCCTGATGGGTGCCCTGGGCGACGATCCGCCCCGCGTCCATGACGACGATACGGTCGGCCGCCAGCACCGTCGCCAGGCGGTGGGCGATGATGATCGTCGTGCGGTCCGCCATCAGCCGCGCCAGGGCGTCCTGCACCAGGCGCTCGCTTTCCGCATCGAGGGCGCTGGTGGCCTCGTCCAGCAGCAGCAGCGCCGGATCGCGCAAGATGGCGCGGGCAATGGCAATGCGCTGGCGCTCGCCGCCGGACAGCCGCACCCCTTTCTCCCCGAGATAGGTGTCGAAACCGTGGGGCAAAGCGTCGAGGAATTGCGCCGCCGCCGCCGCTTCGGCGGCGGCCCGGACCTCGGCATCACTGGCCTCGCGCCGGCCGTAGCGGACGTTTTCCAGGCCGGTTGCGGAGAAGATCACCGGATCCTGGGGGACCAGGCCGATGCGGCTGCGCAAGGCCATGGGATCGGCGCTTGTGAGCTCGACCCCATCGAAGGTGATGGAGCCGGCGGCGGGATCGTAGAACCTGAGCAGCAGCTGAAAAACGGTGGTCTTGCCCGCACCCGACGGCCCCACCAGGGCGACGGTCTCGCCCTCGGCGATGGACAGGGTGAAATCGCTGAGCGCCGCCATGTCTGGGCGCGCCGGGTAGTGGAAGGTGACGTGTTCGAAGGCGACCTCGCCCCGGGACGGAACGGGTAGCGGCACGGGATCCGCAGGCGCGCCGATCGTCGGCGTCACCGCCAGCAATTCTGTCAGCCGCTCCGTCGCCCCGGCCGCGCGCTGCAGATCGCCGATGACCTCGCTGATGGCGCCGGTGGCCCCGGCCACCAGTACGGCGTAGAAGATGAAAGCGGACAGTTCGCCCACCGAAAGGCGACCCTGCAGCACGTCATGACCGCCGATCCAGAGGATCGTGCCGACGCCGCCGAACACCAGCAGGATCACCACCGCGGTGAGCGCCGCCCGCGCCCGCACCCGACGGACGGCGACCGTGAAGGCCTCCTCCACGCGGGCCGCGAAGCGGCCCTGCTCGAACCCCTCGTGGCAAAACGCCTGGATGGTGCGCACGGCGTTGAGGCTTTCTTCGACCTGGGCACCGACATCGGCGACCCGATCCTGACTGGTCCGTGACAGGCGCCGCACCCGGCGGCCGATGAAGATGATGGGCACCACGACCAGCGGCACGAACGCCACCACCATGAAGGTCAGCCTCGGGCTGGTGACGGCCAACATGACCAATCCGCCCACCAACAGCAGCAGATTGCGCATCGCCACCGAGGCCGAGGAGCCGATAACCACCTGCAGCAGCGTGGTGTCGGTGGTGATGCGCGACAGCACCTCGCCCACCCGGGTGGTCTCGAAGAATGCCGGATCCAGGGTCAGGACGTGGCCGAAGACCAGTTTGCGGATATCGGCCACCACCCGCTCGCCCAACCACGACACCAGGGAGTAGCGCGAATAGGTGGCGATGGCGAGAACCACGATCACCGCCAACAGGCCCATCAAGGCTTGATCCAACAAGCCGGGTTCGCCGGACCTGAACCCCTGGTCGACGAGCGCCTTGAGCCCGAGCCCCATGGCCAACACGGTGAGCGCCGCCGCGGTCAATGCGACCATAGCCCCGAACACGGCCAGGCGATAGGGCGCGACATAGCGCCACAGCCGGGTGAGTGCGGAAAGCCGGCCCTTGGGCGGGCCCAGCCCGTCATCCTTTTGGCCTTCGGTGGGGGGATCTGCTTCGCTCATCGGCGTCGGCATCCGGGTTGAGGCGCCCGCTTTCCGGGGCGCCGTCTGTCGGGGCCGGTAATGTAGCCCTAAGCGAGGGCGATTACACCCCCATTGGCTTTCGGAGAAAAAGAGCCGTTTTCCTTGCAAAAGGTCCCGGATTTGGATATTAAACGGCCCTCGTTGGGCCGCCCCGCCGGCCGCTTACATGGAAGACGGGTCATGAAGAAAGACACCCATCCCGAATACCACGAAATCACGGTGGTCATGACCGACGGCACCACCTACCAGACGCGGTCCACCTGGGGCAAGCCCGGGGACACGCTGAAGCTGGACATCGATTCGAAATCGCACCCGGCATGGACAGGCGTCCACCGCCTCGTCGATTCCGGCGGCCAACTCGCCAAATTCAACAAGCGGTTCGAGAATTTCGGCCTCAAATAACGGGTGCCACGGCGCCACGGCGGACCGACGGCCGGCCCCCGGGGCCGGCCTTGTTGCCTCTGCGCTCAGTGGGTGATGGGCGGCGTGGCGAAGGCGCCGCGGCGCACCAGTTCGTCGAGGCGCGATACCCTGATATAGAGCCGGTGGCTGCGCACCATCAGGTCGCTGAGCGTCTCCGGCAGGTTCTCGTGTTGCGCCGCCTCGTCGGCGGCGAGGATCTCGTTGCGCTCAAGCACGTAGGGCGGCTCGGCCGCCTCGGCCGGGGTCAACTCGCCGGCGAAAACCGCCTTGCGTGCCAGCAGCCAGGCCATCACATGGGTAAGGCGAGAGGTCAGGCGGCTGGTCTCCAGGGCGAGTCTGAGCCGGTCCGCCGGCGCCAGCTCCCGTCGGTCGAGCGACTCCTCGGCGGCGATGTAATCGCGCGCTTCGATGAGGAGGCTGGTTGCCTCGTCATAGGTTTTCGAGAAAAAGGCTGTCGGGGTTTCGCCCTGCATCGCCATCCTGCCTTGCCTGCACCGTCTTGGTCCCGCCACCTTATCATCGGCGGCCCTTAGGCGAAAACAATTAGCATGCCGAGATGGGCAATATTTCATATAACTAATTGATTTTTAGATATTATTTTTTCATTTTCCGGGGCGGGCAGGGTCTTGAAATCGGTTCCTGGCCACCCTAAGTCCTGGATACGCGGCGCCCTTCGGGCCGCGCCCCGGGGCCGCATCGGCGGACCGGGGAGGAAAAAACCGTATTGCTTCTTGGAGGATATGGACATGACCAGTTTTGATTTTTCGCCGTTGTTCAGGTCGACCGTCGGCTTCGATCGTCTCAATCGCCTGATGGAAAGCGCCCGGACGGTTGAGAACGACGGAGGTTACCCGCCTTACAACATCGAGAAGGCCGACGAAAACCACTATGTGATCACGGTCGCCGTTGCCGGCTTCAGCGAAGACGAGCTCGACGTTTCGGTCAAAGAGAACACGCTGACGATCGCCGGCAAGATGTCGCCCTCAAGCGATGACGAGTCCAAGCGGAAATTCCTTCACCGCGGCATCGCCGGACGCGCGTTCAAGCTCAGCTTCGCGCTTGCCGATGCCGTGATCGTGCATGGCGCCGATCTCCAG
>JAWWBR010000028.1:0-31913 GCA_033720855.1 Alphaproteobacteria bacterium | reverse complement strand
GCCTGCGTCAACTGTCACACCAATATCCACGGCTCTAACAATCCGACCAACAGCGCGGGATCGCGGTCGTTCCGGCGTTGAAGCCCCTTGGGGGGGAGGGGAACATTGAGACATAGGCAATGCTACGGTCTGGTTTTTTCCGCCCTTGCCATTCTCGCCTCGACGGAGGGAGGTCGAGCTCTGGCCCAGGGACAAACCACGCCGGAGAGCGGCTACACGATCATGCCCCAAAGCGCCCTCGAGTTGGGGGCGGCGGGGGTCACCGGGGATACGCGTTATTTCGGCATGTTCAACGGCATGGCCGAGGACGGCCTGTATGCGGTCGCCGATGCCGATGTCGTGCTGCGCGAAGAAACGAGCGGAACCTGGATGTGGTTCTCGGCCCTGGACCTCGGGCTCGACACCAGGGAGGTCAGGTTCGAGCACGGGCGCCAAGGCGATTGGGGATATTTCATCGATTTCAGCCAGTTCACCTTTCGCAACCCGTTGCTCGTCACCACCGGTTTGACCGGTATCGGCCAGCCGGACCAACTGGTATCGGGGACGGCCCTTCGCGAGGTCGACCTTCAAAGCAAACGGGATTCGCTCAAAACCGGCCTCAACAAGCGGCTCGGTCCCAACCTCGACGTAGAAGTGAAGTTCCGCCAGGAACAGAAACAGGGGGAACGGCAATGGGGCGCACAAGGCTTCAACTTCCTGACCGAGCCGCTCGATTCCATCACCCGCGAGGTGAGCGGCACCGCCAACTACACCGGCAAGAGGCTTCAACTTACCGCGGGCTATATCGGCAGCTTCTTCGCCAACGCCCATGAAGTGCTGGAAAACGATTCCAGCCAGTCCCGGATCGCGTTGCCACCGGATAACTCCGCGCATCAGGTACACCTCGCCGGAGCCTATGCCCTGACGCCGAGGACCCGGGCCACCTTCAAGGCCGCCTACGGGATTGCCCTTCAGAACGAAGGTTTCTTCACGGCGCCGACCTTCCCCGGCAACAGCCGCGGGGACCTTGGCGGGCAGGTCAATACGACGCTTGGGCAAATCGGGCTCAACGCGCGGCCGATGCCGAAGCTGGTGGTCAATGCCAAGCTGCGCTACGAAGACCGCGACGACCGCACCGACCGCGCACAGTACATCACCCCCTCCGCCTCCCGCTCCGGCTTCAACATCCCGTTTTCGCGCACCACCCTGACCGGCGACCTGGAGGCGATCTATACCCTGCCACAGAGGACGCGGGTGATCGGCAGGCTCAAGCAGGAGAACTGGAATCGCAGCAAACCCGTTCTTCGCCAGGCCAGTTTTCGCGACGACACCTATGAAACGTCTTACGAGATCGAGCTGCGGCGGCCGTTGATGCAGACCCTCGGAGGGTCCATCACCTATACACGCAGCACCAGGAACGGCTCCCGCTGGCACGACGGCACCGCCGGCGAAATCGACTCGATCAATTTGGCGGACCGGGAGCGCAACAAGGTCCGCTTGGCGCTGAACTGGGCGCCCGAAGAGCGGTTCACGGCGCAGGTCAGCCTGGAATACGCCGATGACGTCTACGATAGCCGTCCTCTCGGCCCGCGCGATGGCAGCAAGCTTCTCGCTTCCATCGATCTCAATTACCAGGTTTCCCCGCAATGGAACGTCAACGCATGGACGGCGGTCAGCGATTTGCGCCTCGACCAGGCGACCAACGGCGACGGGACCGATTCCGGCGGGGCGCCCATCACCGATGAGGACTGGGCCGCGGATCTGCGGCATCTCGGTATCGCCGCCGGTTTCGCCGTCCGCGGTCAGCTCATGGAAAACCTCAGCACCGGCTTCGAAGCGCAATACGCGACGGACCGCAGCAGGCATGACCTGACCGGCCTGGAAGGATCGGACATCCCGGACCTGCCGGATATTCGCTACCGCCAGGCGAGCGCTGGCCTATTCTTCGACTACAAGATCGCCGCCAACAGGCGTCTCCGGCTCAATTACGGATATTCCCGGATCGTCGCCAAGGATTGGACCTGGGAAACCTGGACCTATGCCGACGGCACGACCATCGAAATCCCCGGCCGGGAAGAAACCCATTTCATCGGTATCGCCTATTCCCATCGCTGGTGAAGCGGTCCCTGCCAAGGGACCCGGCCGCCCGCGGAGGAGACGGTGGTGGGGTGATGATCGTTGCGGGGACACGGGTGCATGCCATTTCGTCGGCGGGCTTCGATCTTTGTCGCCGCCCATAAGAGCGTCTTTCCCGACGATACGGTGCTGTCCTCCGGGACGTTCGCGAGGCCTTTTCGCCGGGGCGCCGTATCGCTCCCGTGTCTCCTAGGGCTCCGCGCGCCGACCACGGTTAATCCGGCTGAAGACCCAGCCGAACACGGCCCCGGCACCGAATATCACGAAGAGGAGAATGGCTCTCGGCAGCTTGACGGTCCAGAGCAAGAAGGTCACTTCCACCACCGTCACGTTTTGAATGGTGAATATCACGACCAGGCCGAGGACCGTCATGCTCGCCCAGAACCTAACATTGTTCGCCATCTGCCCCCTCCATGTTCACTCAGTCCGGCCATCGCGACCGCCCTCTTTACCGCCCGCTACTGCCGCCGAAATGCAGCAAATCCAGGGCTTTCTTAAAGGGGTCGGTGTTCACGTTTCGCACCTCGATTTCATAGTTCACCGTGACCATCCAATCCGCGAAACTCTCATCCAGTGCTTTGAATCGCTGCAGCAGCTCTTGACGGAACGCGCCCTCGATTGGGGCCCCGCGACCCGGCCATATCCTAAAGGTGATGCGGTGGATCGATCGTGCGGGTTCACCAACGTCCATGCTTGAAAAGGAATGCGGCCGAAGAAAAATCGCAGGGTACTGTTGGGTAAGTGCTTTTGCGGCACCCTCGGCGATCGCGGTCATCTGGGTCGCCAAATCCTCATTTGCGGGCAGAACGATATCGACGCAGCAGCGAATATGGCGGCGAGGATATTTGGTCACCGCCGCAAGGTTACGGTTGGGCACGTAGACCAAAGCTCCATTGGCATTGCGCAGCACCGTGAACCGCATACCGAACTCTTCAACGATACCGACTTGCCCAGAGACCTCCAGCATCTCCCCCACATTGAAAATGTCGGTGACCAGAATGGTGAGGCCCGTCACCAGATCCTGGACCAGCCCCTGTGAGCCGAAGGCGAAAGCGAGGCCCAGGATCGACGCGCTCGCGAGATAGGTCGTCAGCGAGATCCCGAACTGCAGGAGAGCGAACCCCAAGGCCGCGAAGTAAATGACAAATTCCGCCGTGCTCGCCACCAGCGAAACCACGGTGCGCGTTTTATGGTTCGCCTTGGTCGCTCCGGAAAATGCCTTGAGCAGAAAATGACGGACGACAACGATCACCCCGTGCAGAACGACGGCAACGAGAGCACTCAGCAACGCCAGAACATAAGGGTTTGTCATCAAGATGGTGGTTTCCGAATCAAGCCGGGCCGATGCCTGGGCCGGCGCGAGGGTTCATTCCATGGCGGCGGGTGCGAACGAGGGATCGACCACCGCCGGGCAGAAGCGCAAGCCCTAAAAAACAAGAAAATTTGCGTCAGCACGAAACCCCTTCGACATGACAGAGCCGGCATGGTTGAGCATAACCGGGGTGAAGCCGATCAGGCCCCGACCTCCGTGTCATCCTGGAATATTTCGATGGCTTCCGCCGCCGCATCGGGATCGTCGACCCGCGCGACATGAAACAGACCGTCTCCCTGATTGACGTTGGGCAGATTGTTGCGCCCAATCAGCACGCCATCGCAGCTGCAATGAATGGGGAACTCCATCTCCCCGAACGGATCGGCGATGATGCCGAGAACCTCGTCGGCCGCAACACGCTCGCCGAGCTTTATCCCCGCGCGAAAGATTCCCCCCTCGGGCGCGCGGATCCAGGTGCTGCGCCGGGCAATGGTGGGTTCCGTCTTGGCCTCGCGCCATCGCCGCGGGGCGATCATCCCGAGATGGCTCATGACGCGTAGGACCCCCCGCACGCCGGCGCGGATCGCCACCTCGTCGAACCGTAATGCCTCGCCCGCCTCGTAGACCAGGAATGGGACATCGGACTCGATCGCCGCCTTTCGCAATGACCCCTGGCGGAGTGCCGCGTTGAGGACCACGGGAACGCCGAACGCCATCGCCAGGTCGCGCACCGCGGGATGCGAGAGGTCACCCCTGATCTGCGGGAAGTTCTCGCGGTGTATCGCCGCAGTATGGAGGTCGATCCCGTAATCCGCGCGCTTGACAATATTGGTGAGAAACATATGGGCGAGGCGTGAGGCGAGCGAGCCATGGGAGGATCCGGGGAAGCTGCGATTAAGGTCGCGCCGATCGGGCAGATAGCGCGTGTTGGTGAGGAAGCCATAGACATTGACGATGGGAACCGCGATCAATGTTCCGGACAGGCGCCTGAGCGCTGCTTGGCGCAGCACCCGCCTGATGATTTCCACTCCATTCACCTCGTCGCCATGGACCGCGCCGTTGATCAGAAGAACCGGGCCGGGTCGCCGGCCATGGACGATTTCCGCGGTCAGCGTGATCGGCGTATGGTCCGACAACAGGCTGAGCGGCAGATCGACCGTGGCGCGATGGCCGGGGGCAACAACGGTCCCGGAGAAGTCGAAACCGGTTTCGGTACCCCTAGCCTTGGCCGCGGGTTCTGGTTTTATGAGGTCTTGCATTTTTTTCCAGGAAATCAATGATCATGCCGGCAATATCGAGGTTGGTGGCTTTCTCGATTCCCTCGATCCCGGGCGAGGAATTGACCTCCATGACCACCGGGCCGTGATTGGACCTGAGAAGGTCGACCCCGGCCACGTTAAGCCCCAAGGTTTTCGCCGCCCGCACGGCGGTCGAGCGTTCTTCCGGTGTAATGCGGACCCGCTCGGCCGACCCGCCCCGATGCAAGTTGGACCGAAATTCGTCCGCCGCGCCCTTGCGCATCATCGAGCCCACCACCTTGCCGCCGATGACGAAACTCCTGATGTCTACGCCCCGGGCTTCCTTGATGAATTCCTGGACGAGGATGTTTTGCTTGGCGCCCCGGAAGGCTTCGATCGTGCTTTTCGCGGCGCTGTGGGTTTCCCCCAGGATGACGCCGACACCTTGGGTTCCTTCCAGCAGTTTGATGACCAACGGCGCCCCGCCCACCATCTCGATGAGGTCATCGGTGTTTCGGACGTCATGTGCGAAACCGGTCACGGGCAGGCCAATTCCGCGTCTCGCCAGGAGCTGCAGGCTGCGCAGCTTGTCCCGCGACCGGCCTATGGCGACGGATTCATTCAAGGGCCAGACACCCATCACCTCGAATTGTCGCAATACCGCAAGGCCGTAAAAAGTTATCGACGCACCGATGCGGGGAATGACCGCATCGAAGGTCGGCAATGTCTCTCCCGCGTAACGTATCTCCGGCCGGTGAGACGTGATGTTCATGTACACCTTCAGGGTATCTATGATCCGGATCTCATGGCCCCTTTCCTCGGCGGCCTCGACCAAACGCCGATGGGAATAGAGCTTCGGATTGCGCGCCAACATCGCAATATTCATAAGAAAAATCCTTTGTTTCCGTGTCGAGTAGCCCGCACTCAGTCCCGTCGTTGACGGCGGCCCGTCCGGAACGAAGTCCCTGGATGGACGATAAATCTTTTTCGGATAGCGGCCCGCCCGACCAACATGCGAAAGGACATCTCATCTCGGTTCGTTAAGGTCAATTCTATGGGCCAGGACCGCTCACCGATACGTAATTTGGTGCGCACGATATAGCGATACTCGGTCTTGCCGCCCGAATCCCGAATCGTACGCCGGTCGACCAAAGGCGCCGTACATTCCACTTCCGGCAGACGGCGCCTTTGCACCGGGTGAATTCGGAAGCGAACGAACTTTTGCCCATTTTCCTCCACGGGAACGATATCGAATGCATGCAGCGTGGACGTGCGCGCCCCTGTGTCGATCTTCGCCTTGATTTCCTCGATCCCCAGCTCGGGGAGTCCGACCCATTCACGCCAACCGACGACTTGGCGCTTCTTGGCGGTCCGCCCGCCCCCTGCCTTCGGCCGCTGTTTCGTTCCGGACATACATCTCTTCAAACAAAATCGCTCCCGTCATCATGGCGAAAATTGCTGAATCCTCCAAGCCCAATAGCGGATATCGGCGCCGGGGCCATCATGGGCCAGATCCATTTGGCCGCCATCTTGCTCCCAATAAAGGACTCGCAAAGGCCCAATCTCGGACGGCGGGCGCAAGGAGGGGGCGATCGGCGCGCGATCAGGCTCTGTTTGATCAGCGGACCGAGAAAGCTATTGGTCCCGATTTGCTGTCCACTTCTCGACCAGGTCCTTGGCGGCATCACGGCTGCCGAGGCCGAAGGCGATGGCCGCGGCCACGCCGATGGCGCCCAGGCAGATGCCGAAGGCGATCATGATGATCTCGTCGGCGATCCCCATCTGCTGGAGGCCCATGGCGAAGGCCAGGACCACGACCGCGAGCCGTCCCACCCTGGCGAGCAGCGCCGCTTGCGCGACACTGCTGCCGGCGATCGCATCGCCGACCAGCTTGCCGATGAACAGGCCAAGGCCGATGATGAACAGGCCAAGCACGACATCCCCGGCGAAGGCGAGGAAGGTCCCCGCCATCTGGGCCACCGAATCGAAGCCCATCAGGCGGAACGCCTCGATCGCGGCGAACAGCATGATGCCGACCAGCACCAGGTATCCGACGACCTGCGCCGGGCTGGTCTTCTCGCCGATGCTCAAGCCGCCGAGACCGAGCCTGCCGGCAAGCTCATTGAAGCCGACGCTCTCAAGGAAGCTGGTCGTCAGGGCGGCCAGCAGGCGGGCGACGAAGTAGGTGATGGTGAGCAGCACGGCGGCACCGATGATCGCCGGGATGGCGTCGAGGAAGGACCCCAGCATGGCGCTTGCCGGTTCGGTCACCGCATCCAACTCAAGCGCCTGCAGGGCGGCGACGATGATCGGGATCAGGATCAGGGCAAAGGCGATCAGCCCGATCAGCCCCGATAGTTGCTGTTCCTTCATCTCCGCCTGAAGGCCAACTTTTTCGGGGATCCTGTCGACACCAAGGGCGCTCAGGAAGTTGACCAGCAGGGTCCGCACCACATGGGCGACGAACCAGCCGACCACCAGGATCAGGACGGCGCCGAACAGGTTGGGCAGGTAGCCGAGAAGCTCGCGCACCAGTTCCTTCACCGGATCGAGCAGGCCGCCCAACTGAAGGCCGCCCAGGATCGCCGGCAGGAACACCAGGAAGGTCAGCCAGTAGACCGCCGTGGCGATGGTCTCCGAGGTGCTGAGCGCGGGCGCTTCGGCCACCCCGGCCTCGGCCTTGACGCGCTCGTCGAAATTGATCGCTCCCAGCCCCCGGCGCACCAAGACCCGCAGGATCACCGCCACCACCCAGGCGACGGCCAGCAGGATGGCGGGCCCGATCAGGCGCGGCGCATAGGTGAAGATCTCGTTGAGGAACCCGGTGAGCGGGCCCGAAACCCCCGACAACCCCAGGATCTGGAAGAAGCCGACAAGGGTGAACAGGATGATCAGCCAGAAAACCGCGCGCCCGGCCCAGCGCTCGGCGCATTCGGTGTCCGGAACCTCGGCGCTGGAAACCAATTTGGCGATCCGCGCCGACAGACCGGACCGCCTCAGCCCGGCGCGGGTCACGCCCGAGGCGCTGACGGCGATGATCCAGCCGACGATCAGAACGGCAAGGGCCGCGACCGTCGTCGGCAAAAATGCGACCAGATCTTTCAGAAATGCCTCAAGTTCCATCTTGTCCCCCAAAGATGTCAGTCAAGTCCAGAACGATATATCGGCATGTCCGGTATGGCCCGAAGGCAACCGCCCCAACGCCTTCGTCGGTCGTGGGGCCCCGGTTTTGCCGTTAAGTTTAAGCATTCTCCTATACGACGCAATACGACTGCCGATTCCCTAGCCAGAACCGAGGCGTATACATTTGCCTCATTCTCGCTTAAAGATACGAGCCATCCTCGTTTTCGAAATTCCAATCTCCTGGAAAAAGGGAATGAAACCGAGAACGCCAAAATCCTTCGTCGCCGCCTTGACCAAGGTCATGACCAGCCTGTCCGACGATCGCTGCGCCGAGATCGTGGGCCGCTCGCCCTCGCTCATCAGGAAATGGGCGGACCCCGATCACCCGAGCCTTCCGTCCCTCTATCAGGCCATAGCACTGGATATCGTCTACACCAAAAGCGGGTATGGGGAGCCGCCCATTTTCAAAGCTTACGAGGAAATCCTCGAAGACACCCTGGGCCAGCGCGATGACGATCCCGTCGATATCGTCATGGCGGCGCTCGCGGTCCAAGGCACGGTAGGAAGCCTCTCCGAGGCCATCCGCGAAGCGCTGGATCCCAAAGGGCCGGGCGGGGCGGCGATCACGCCCCGTGAACGCCAACAGATTCTTGAAATTATCGATCGGCTCGAGGATCACACCGACGATATCGAAACTGCGGTAGACGAGAACGACTAAAGCGTTTCGCTGCGGGCCCTGCCGACTAAGACCTCTTAAACGAGTTAAATGAAGGCGAGACCCGATCTTGGGCGGGCGCGGCCTGCCGCGAACCAACCGCCCGCCGGGCCGCGATGAAAGCCGGTTCCCTGCGGGGCGTCGCAGTTTGGCCATATTGCACATCTACATCTGAACTGCCTGCCGCGAGCCCTGGGGTTGGCTGCCGCCCGGGCGTGTCGATATATCTGGCAATTCCCAACCCCCGGACGATAGCGGGCGGGGCACCGGTTTTCCGCCGGCATCCGGCGCCGGTGGGTTGCCCCGATCGGAGGTGGCGACGCTCGCACCTTCGCCGCGACGCAATTAGTTAACAAGGCTTTCCACGTATGACCAATTTGAAGGAGTTTCTGTACCGTTTGCGATGGAGCATTTTCTCCGTCGCCGTGCTTGCGTGTTTCGCGGCATTGGTGATCGCCGTTCTGCCGATCGGGGTTCGCTACGGCATCGTCGCCGCGCTTGAGCAAGGCGGCGGGCGCAAGGCCACCGTTGAGAACGTCGACTTCAATCCGTTCACCGGAAATCTGGTGATAGAGGGCTTTCGCGTCACCGCCCCATCGGGGCGGGGGATCAGCATCGCGCGCCTGGCCACGGATGTCGAGGTCTCGGCTCTGGTCAAAAGGCGGTTGCATTTCAGGCGGATCGAGATCGAGCGGGGCAACATCGATATCGATCTGGACCAGGACGGCAACCCGCGTCTCGCCGGGTTCCCGCTTGGCGCCTCGCCGCGCGCCGCCGGACCCAGAGCTCATCGTTCCGTCGACTGGTTGTTCGGGATCGACGGGCTCAGACTGGCACGGCTTGCGGTGAACGTGCATTACCCCGATAGCTCGACTTCGCTTCGCATCGACAGCTTTACCCTCAATAATCTCGAACAATGGCAGGTGACGATACCGGCGCGGTTCGAGACCAGGTTGCAACTGGACAAGGCGCGCCTACGCATCACCGGCACCACGCAGGCGTTCGCCGCCTCGCCCAGCATCAGCACCGAGGTTTCCTTGACGGGTCTCAGCCTCGCGCGGCTGCGCCCCTTCCTCAGGGGACAGGGGATGGCCGATATCTCGGGGCGGGTCTCCGCGGACCTTCGTTCGCGCGTCGTTTTCGAGGCCAATCAGCGAACCGCGATATATTTGAAAGGGGGACTGCGCGTCGCCCGCTTGTCGGCGCTGATCACTCCGGAGGGGACATCTCCGTCGTCGCCCCGGAAGATCGGATTGGCGGATGCGAACATCGACCAGCTCGATGCGCGGCTCGATGTCGTTCCGGGCGGCCCCTCGAAACTGGCGCTCGACGGCACCGCCCGAATCTCTGGTCTGACACTCAATGGCGCCGACTACGCGGTCCGTCAGGGATCCGCGTCCTGGAACGGGGCGCTGCGCCTCTCTGCCTCAGGGGCGGGCCCCTCCGAGTTGACCCTGCGCGGCGATCTCGGCCTATCCGAAAGCCGGGTCACGACCGCCACAGCCGGTGCCGCCGAAGGCGAGGACCTCTCGGCCGAAGCCATTACTCTGCGCAAGCTTTCAGCAACGCTGGGACAGAGCGCGAGCGGTCAGAATAAGGCGCAGATGACGGGAGAGGTGGCGATCACTGGTGCCGCGGCCAAGGCCGGCGGTGAAACCATCGGCGCCGAACGGATCTCCTGGAAGGGCAGCTTCGTGGCCCGTGATGATCGCAAGAAGGGTGCGATGACGGCCGAAGTGAAGGGAAAGTTGGCGATCACCGGTGCCACGGCCAAGGCCGACGGCAACACCGTCCGCGCTCGGGAAGTGTCTTGGGATGGTGACCTGTCGGCCCTTCGCACCGAGACCGCGGGCCCGGACATCAGAGGCTCGGGCAAGCTCCTCGGCCGAGGCCTCGGCGCAAGCCTCTCCGTCCCCCCGCTTGCTCTCTCTCAGGACCAAACCGTTTGGCAGGGAGAATTCACCTATCGGGCGGCACCGACGGAAGAGTCGGACGCGCTCGCCATGAAGGCGAAGCTACAAGCGATGGGTACGCGGATCGAGGCGCCCAAGGCCGGGACGGTCCTCTTACAACTGGCCGATCTCGCCATCGCAGGGATCGATTTCTCGGGCCTGGAGGGGCTGCGCATCGACCGCATCACCGGTCGGGACGTGCGTTCGCTTGTGCCACGGAGGAAGGCCAAGACCAACGCGGCAACCACGCCCAAAGCGCCTGTCGAAGGCGACGTGTCCGCACGTGGGGTCCTCACACTGGATAGGGTTTCGGTTGACGGCCTCGCCATCACCCCGGACTCCCACGTGGCGGCCAAGGCGGTGGCAATGGAGCAGGCCAAGGTTCTCCTCGAGCTCGATAAGGACGGGCAATGGCGCCCCTTTCAGGCCTTGCAGGGCCTTTTCGCGGAGGAGCCCAGTGCGGCAGCCCAAGCCGATGGTCCGGTTCCGACCTTTTCCATCGGAAATTTGGACATCGACGGCAAAAGCAGCTTCACCTTCACCGACCTCAGCGTGACCCCCAACGCGGCGATCAAAATAGCCCCCCTCAAGATCCGCATGAAGGAGATCGATTCGCGAAAACCGGGAGCCAAGTCGCCGATCACCGTTGACGCCCAGGTTGGCCGCTACGGTAAAATCGACCTCAACGGCACCATCAGCCCCTTCCGATCACGTATCAGCCTGAATGCGAAGGGCGAGATCAAGGGGCTCGAGCTATCGGACATAAGGGGGTATGCGAGAAAATACCTCGGCTATGACCTGACCCGCGGGCGTTTGGACGCGGAGCTCGCCGGCGGTCTCGCCAATGGCGAATTGTCGGCGGAGACCACCCTGCGAATCAGCAAGCTGCAGGTCTCGACTTCAGATCCGGGGCGTGCCAAGCCGATGACCGATCGCCTTCAGATTCCCTTGCAGTCGGCCCTCGCGCTGCTGCGCGATTCCGACGATGTCATTCGGCTCAAGGTTCCCATCACAGGCGATTTGTCGAACCCTCAATTCAATTTCGGCGACGCCATAAACACCGCGCTGGCCAACGCGATGAAGGCAACCGTTTTGACCACGGTCAAGATCGCGTTCCCCCTGGGCGGGGTGATCTTGACCCTCGCCGAGGCGGCGGGCGGCTCGCGGCTGAGCTTTGCTCCGGTTCCGTACAATGCCGGCGGCGCGGCCCTGACCCCGCCGGCGAGGGACCAGGTGGCAAAAATCGCCTCGTTGCTGCGTGCCCGGCCCACCCTGAAAATCACCGTCTGCGGCACGGTCACGGAACGGGACAGGAAAATTCTGCTCGACCGCGCTCGCGCCAAGGCTCTCGGGACACAACCGGATGCCAAGAGCGCGGCTAAGCCAGCCCCCGGCAAAGATCTCGCCCGCGGCGTCGCCGTTCAACTGGGGCAGCTTTCGCGAAAGCGCAGCGAAACCATCAAAGACGCCCTGATCCGCGACCACCAGATAGACGGGGAGCGGGTGTTCCTGTGTGCCACCAAGCTACAAGCCGAGAAGGCGAAAGGCGCCATACCTCGCGCTGACATCTTTATTTGATCGACCATCGCCCGCCCGCATCGCCGCGTGATGTTTGCCCTGGGGCGGCCGACCGGCCACCTCCGCCCAACCTTAGGCGAACGTCGTATCGGCGTTCGGCCAGGGGTAGCCCATCGCTCGGGCAACCAAAAAGCGGTTTTGATTCCCAAAGGCGCGAAATTTTGCACCGCCTTTAGGGCCGCGTGTGGATAGAATATCCCGTCTGTTCACTGTCGCCATGCAATCAGGGGATGGCCATCCTGACGCGTATTTCCAAGATTGCGATTGTCACGATGTTCGCCTGCGCAGGCGCCGCTGCGACGGCCGACGAACATCGTCCCGGTGCGCGCACGTCCGGTCCCCAGCATGGCATTTCCAAATACGGCGCCCTGAAATACCCACCGGGGTTTCGGCATTTCGACTATGTCAATCCCGAGGCCCCCAAAGGCGGACGCATCAGGCTTGCCGCCACCGGCACGTTCGACAAGATCAACCCCTATAACCTGAAAGGCGTTGCCGCCGCGGGCGCCACCCTTCTGTTCGATACTTTGATGGAAGCGGCGGCCGACGAACCCCAATCGCTCTATGGCCTGGTGGCGGAAACCGTGGAGGTCGCGGCCGACCGCGCGTGGGCGCGATTCAACATCCGGCCCCAGGCGCGGTTCAACGACGGCACACCGATCACCGCGGAAGACATCGTCTTTACCTTCGAAACGCTGAAAACCGGCGGCCATCCGCGCTACCGTCTCTACCTCAAGAGTGTGAGCAAAGCGACCGCCGAAGGGTCCCGCCGCGTACGCTTCGACTTCGCGGCGGCCAGCAACAGGGAACTCCCCCTGTTGGTCGCGCAATTGCCGATCCTGTCGAAAAAGGATTGGCAGGGAAAAGATTTTTCCAAGGCCAATTTGACGCCGCCGCTCGGCAGCGGACCCTATCGTATCCAGGCCCTCAAGCCGGGGAGAAACATCGTCTATCGGCGGGTTGCGAATTACTGGGCATCGGATCTGCCGGTCAAACGGGGACGGCATAATTTCGACGTCATCCAGTACGACTATTACCGTGACCGTACGGTGGCCCTGGAGGCCTTCAAGGCCGGCGAATATGACCTCCGGCAGGAGTACGTATCCAAGTTCTGGGCGACCGCCTACGACACGCCCGCGGTCGAGGACCGGATGATCCTGAAGCGACATTTCAGCCACCGCCGACCGGCGGGGATGCAGGCCTTCGTTTTCAATACGCGGCGGCCTATTTTCAGCGATCGGCGGGTCCGCAAGGCTCTGGCCTACGCCCTCGACTTCGAGTGGACCAACGCAGCGCTGTTCTACGGACTTTATCATCGCACCCGGAGTTACTTTTCCAATTCCGTGTACGCGGCAGAGAAGCCGCCGACGGCCGCGGAACTCGCGATCCTCTCGAAGTATCGGGGCCAAGTGCCGGAGGAGGTATTTAGCGCTGTCTACAGGCCACCCCGGACAAGCAAGGATACCGGTATCCGCAACAACCTGATTGCGGCACAGAGACTGCTGCAATCGGCGGGCTGGGTCGTGCGGAACGGAACCTTGTTCAACGAAAAGACCGGTGCGCCCTTTCAGTTCGAAATCCTCCTCAACAACCCCTCGTTCGAACGGATCGCCGGGCCCTTCGTCCGCAACCTGGGACGGCTGGGAATCAAGGCAAGGATCCGGGTGGTGGATACCTCGCAGTATCAGAACCGCCGCAAGAGCTTCAGTTTCGATATGACGCTCGTGGTCTGGCGTCAGTCTCTTTCCCCCGGCAACGAGCAGCGAAACCTCTGGACATCGTCGAGCGCGGACGTGCCCGGCAGCCTGAACTTTGCCGGGGTGCGGGACCCCGTGGTCGACGCTTTGGTCGAGGAGGTGGTCAGCGCGCCCACCCGCGATGCCCTGATTGCGGCGACGCGGTCTCTGGACCGGGTGTTGTTATGGGGCCATTACGTCATCCCCAACTGGCATTCGCGCAACGATCGGGTCGCGCTCTGGGACCGCTTCGGCTGGCCTCGGGTGATACCGGCGCGCGGCTACCAATTGGACACCTGGTGGGAGATCAGGGAAAAGGCAGACCGCGTCGATGACTACCGCGGCGTCGCGCGGCAGGGAGAGGCGGCGCTCGGTTTTCCGTGGCGCTCGATCCTGATTCTGGCGGCGATGGTATCGGTGTTCGTAGCCTGGGGATGGATGTTCCGAAGACGTTGGAAGGCCTGAGGCGATGCTGGCTTATGTCATAAGGCGCTTGCTGCTCATCATACCGACCCTCTTCGGGATCATGGTGCTGAACTTCGTCATCGTCCAGTTCGCGCCGGGAGGTCCGGTGGAACAGATGGTGGCCGAACTGACAGGGACCGCCGTAGAGGCGACGGCACGAATCGGCGGCGCCGAGGGCGAGGCCGGGGCCGCGCCGGCAGCCGGCGGATTCGGCGACGATGGCGGCTACCGTGGCGCCGAGGGACTCGATCCCGAATTCGTGAAGGAGTTGGAAAAGCTTTACGGCTTCGACAAGCCGCCTCTCGAACGCTTCTTCACCATGATGGCCAATTACGCGGTATTCGATTTCGGCGACAGTTTTTTCCGCGATCGATCCGTTGTCGACCTGGTGATCGAAAAGCTGCCCGTGTCCATATCCCTCGGCCTGTGGTCGACGCTGCTGATTTACATGATTTCGATCCCCCTCGGCGTCGCCAAGGCGGTGCATGACGGCGAAAAATTCGATATCTGGACCAGCGCCGTGGTCATCGTCGGCCACGCCATTCCCGGATTCCTTTTCGCCATCCTGCTGGTGGTGCTGTTCGCCGGTGGAAGCTACCTGGATTGGTTCCCCTTGCGCGGCTTGGTGTCGGAAAACTGGGAGCAACTCAGTTGGCCGGACCGAATCGTCGATTACTTCTGGCACATGGCGCTGCCCGTCACCGCCCTGGTCATCGGCGGTTTCGCGGCCTTGACGATGCTGACCAAGAACTCCTTCCTGGAGGAGATTCACAAACAATACGTCGTCACGGCACGAGCGAAGGGGCTCGGACAGACGCGGGTCCTTTACCGGCACGTCTTCCGCAACGGAATGCTGATCGTTATCGCCGGTTTCCCCGATGCCCTGATCGACATTCTTTTCGCCGGTGCGTTGTTGACGGAGGTCATCTTTTCCCTCGATGGACTGGGCTTACTTGGCTTCGAATCGGTGGTCAACCGAGACTACCCCGTGGTTTTCGGCACGCTCTTCTTCTTTACCCTGATCGGCCTGGTCGTAAACATTCTGCGCGACGTGACCTACGTGCTCGTCGACCCGCGCATCGACTTCGAAGGACGGGGAAACTAGGCGATGGCGGCGGAAACCCTCTTCGGCGTGACCATGACCCCGCTGACGCGGCGGCGCCTTGCGAATTTCCGGGCCAACAAGCGGGGTTACTGGTCGCTTTGGATCTTCATCGGCCTCTTCGTGGTCACCCTGTTTGCGGAGCTGATCGCCAACGACAAGCCACTGGTGGTGCGCTACCAAGGGGACTTTTACTTCCCCATATTCAAATCCTACCCGGCGACGACATTCGGCGGCGTGCTTGCAACCGAGCCCGATTATGCCGACCCGGCCACGAGAAAATCCATCCGGGAAAACGGCTGGGCGGTCTACCCCCTGATACCCTTCGGCCTGCGCACGGTCGATTTCTGGGATTACCAGCCCTTGCCGTCACCACCATCCTCACGCCACTGGCTGGGAACCGACGACCAGGGCCGCGATGTTGTGGCGCGATTGATTTACGGGTTCCGTATTTCCGTCCTCTTCGGATTGGCCCTGACTTTGGTGAGCTCTCTCGTGGGCATCGCCGCCGGCGCCCTGCAAGGCTATTTCGGGGGCCTGTTCGACCTCGTCTTCCAGCGAATCATAGAGGTTTGGCAGGGCATCCCCCGCCTGTACGTGCTGATCATCTTCGCCAGTTTCGTCGAACCCAGCTTCTGGTGGCTGCTGATCATCCTGCTGTTTTTCCACTGGATGTCGCTGGTCAGCGTGGTGCGGGCCGAATTCCTGCGCGCACGCAACCTCGATTACGCGAAGGCGGCCCTGGCGCTGGGGGCCAGCGATTTGACGATCATGTACAAGCACCTGCTGCCCAATGCCATGGTGGCGGCATTGACCTTTCTGCCGTTTGTGCTCAACAGCGCGATTACCGCTTTGACCTCCCTCGATTTCCTTGGTTTCGGCCTGCCCCCCGGTTCCGCCTCCCTGGGAGAGGTCCTGGCCCAGGGGAAAGCCAACCTGCAAGCGCCGTGGCTCGGCATCTCCGGATTTCTCGTCTTGGCGGCGATGCTCAGCCTGCTGATCTTCATCGGGGAAGCCGTGCGCGACGCCTTCGATCCGCGCAAGGCGCTGGGATAACGGAGGCATCATGACGGGGACACCCCTTCTGCAGGTCAGCGATCTTTCCATCGGCTTCCGTGGCACCGAAGGCGACCGCGAGGTGGTCACCAAGGTGTCCTTCGACATAAATCAGGGGGAAACCCTTGCCTTGGTCGGCGAGTCGGGATCGGGCAAATCGATAACCGCCCTGTCGCTGATGCAATTATTGCCGCCCCGCACGGCCTACTATCCATCGGGAAGCATCCTCTACAAAGGCGAGGAGCTTCTAGGCGCAGCCGATGAAAAGATGCAGGCAATCCGGGGCGCCGACATCGCCATGGTATTCCAGGAGCCGATGACCTCCCTCAACCCGCTCCACACCGTGGAACGTCAGGTCAGCGAGACGTTGATCCTGCACCGGGGCATGACCAGAGAAGCGGCGCGGGCCCGGACGCTGGAGCTGTTACAGAAGGTCGGTTTGCAAAACGCCGAGGGCCGGCTCGGCGCCTATCCCCATCAGCTCTCGGGCGGCCAGCGCCAGCGTGTGATGATCGCCATGGCTCTGGCCAATGAACCGAGCCTGCTGATTGCCGACGAACCGACCACGGCGCTGGACGTCACCATTCAGGCGCAGATCCTGGCTTTGCTCAAGGATCTCCAGGCGGAGATGGGCATGGCGCTTCTGCTGATTACCCATGACCTGGGCGTCGTGCGCAAAATGGCGGAAAACGTTTGCGTCATGAAGGACGGAGAGATCGTCGAAAAGGGCGAAACCCGCCGCGTCTTCGATTCCCCCCAGCATCCCTATACGAAGATGCTCATCGAGTCCGAGCCCAAGGGGACCAAGCAGCCCATCGATCTCGACCGGCCAGTTGTTCTCCAGGCCGAAAACCTCAGGGTGTGGTTCCCCATCAAGGCCGGGGTGTTCCGGCGGACCGTCGATTACGTCAAGGCGGTCGACGGAATCTCGATCAGGGTGCGGGAAGGAGAGACGCTTGGGATCGTCGGCGAATCCGGTTCCGGCAAGACCACCTTGGGCATGGCTTTGCTGCGCCTGCAATCGAGCGAGGGCGGCATACGGTTTCGAACAGACGACGTCTCCGGCCTCAGCCGGAGGGCCTTCCGCCCGCTGCGCCGTGAAATGCAGGTGGTCTTCCAGGACCCCTTCTCGTCTTTGAGCCCGCGCATGTCGGTCGGCCAGATCGTCGAGGAGGGGCTGCTGATTCACGGCCTTGGCGCGAGCCGCGCCGAACGGGAAGCGATGGTCGAAGGCGTTCTCGCCGAGGTGGGCCTCGACCCCGAGGCGCGCCACAGATTCCCCCACGAGTTCTCGGGCGGGCAAAGGCAAAGGATCTCCATCGCCAGGGCCTTGATCCTGAAACCGAAATTGATCGTCCTCGACGAGCCGACCTCGGCACTCGATATGACGGTTCAGGCCCAGATCGTGGACCTTCTCAGGCAACTACAGACCGCGCATGGCCTGACCTACCTGTTCATCAGTCACGACCTGAAGGTCGTTCGCGCGCTGTCCGACGACGTTTTGGTGATGCGCGACGGAAAGGTGATGGAGTTTGGACCTTGTGACCGCATTTTCGCCGCGCCGCAAACCGAATACACCCGCGAACTCATGACCGCCGCCTTCGACCTGGAGGTGTCTTCCAGCGAGGCGATCCGACAATGACGTATGCGGCCAAAGAGATGACAGACGGATGTTTCGCTGATTTAATTATCGGCCCTTTGCGTCCAGCCGTTGCGGTCACGCCGGCTGAAACGGGGATAAGACAGATCGCTCCTGGTGCAGGTTGATCATGCGAATTATGACCGTCATTTTGGGGTTCTTGGTGCTGCTGTCGTCGGCCCACGCGCAGACGGAGTCACCGCCGCGGCCGGCCAAGGATCGTTTGGTGGTGGGCGTAATCGAGCGCGTTATCGTATTTCCCGGCAACTTCCTGCTCCATGCCAAGGTCGACACCGGCGCACGCACCTCATCCCTGAACGCGCAGGACATCACGACCACCTATCGCCAAGGCGAACGCTATGTCCGGTTTTCCGTGACCAACCGCGAGGGACGGACCGCCACCTTTCAACAGCGCGTGGTGCGCCACGTGCGCATCAAGGAGGTCGGCGCCCCATCCCAGCGCAGGCCGGTGATCCGGCTTGGAATATGTTTGGGGAACGTTTTCCGGGAAACCGAAATCAGCCTTGCCGATCGAAGCAATTTCAATTTCCAGCTGTTGGTGGGCCGCAAATTCATGAGCCAGAGGGTGATCGTCGATCCCTCACTTGAATACACCGCGACGCCGTCTTGTCCGAACGCCGTCAAGGCCGCCGACAGCCGTGACAAAGCCACCAAATAAGCGCCCTGCTCCGCCTATTTGGTGACGTCTTCGGTCCTCATGAAATTGCGGACCGTGGCGGGGATGTCGTCCCTGGTGAACCGGTCCTGTTCTTTCGGACTATGGAGGAAGGCGATGATGGCGCCGAGCTCCTCCGACGTCAGGTCGATCTGCTCGCCAAACAGGCGTCGCTGGAGCGAGCGCATGGGCGCACCGTGACGCAACATGCGGGCCGCGAAACCGAGGATGTCGATGGTTTTGGGCCGAATATCCAAATCGAGCGCGGCGGCGGCTTTGCCGCCGATCCCGTTGACCATGTGGCAGACGACGCAGGCCCGGGTCCCGAAGTACTTTCGCCCTTGGGCGGGGTCCATGGACGGCAGCACGAGATCGGGAAGGTTCTTGAGCGGGATGCGGTACTCGACGTTCCCTCCTCCGCGCAACGCAGGAACACTCTCTGCCGCGCCCTGGGCTAATACGCAAGACGTGCTACCAGCGATGATCAACGCCGCGCCAAAGAGTGAAAATCGCCCACGAAATATCTTTCGGACCATGATGTTCCTCACTCCCTTCGCCGCGCCTAGGGGGCGCGCTGCGGATTCCGTCAAAATCGGACAGTTCGTTATGGGTGCCGGGCCGCATGGCTGCGCCCGCAACCCCCGACTTTGCGGCGTTTCGGCCGGTTGCCGTCGGTAAGCCCCTACGTTACGGAAAGCCGACACCTCTGTCCACAAAGGTTGGCTCGGTGGTTTCGGATGCCTGCCAATCATGCCCCGGCCCGCCGGCCTAATCGTGGTGCCTGGTTCGGGGCCTCAGCCCCGCGAACAGCACCAGAATGGGGACGATTTCTAGGCGTCCCATCCACATCAACAAGATCAGAACTGCCTTTCCCGAAGCGGGGAGTTCGGGCGCCGTAATACCCGAACTCAACCCGACATTGCCCAGCGCCGATGCCGTTTCCAATAAAGCGGCGGCGAGGGAAACTTCGCGGCCGGCGATATGGGCGAGAGCCAAGGTGCCGATACCGAGAACGACGAGCCAAAGCACCATCAATATGGTTGCCGCCTCGAGCGTGTGCCGGCGCCGCTTCGCCTCTTCCTCATCGCCCAGGCTCTGATGGCCCACGATACGCCAGGGTTGTCGTGCCATGCGGACGATCCGGTCCGACGCGCCCTCCGCGAGGAGTACGATGCGGTAGAGCTTCAAGCCGCCGGCCGTCGAGCCGGCAACACCGCCGATCACCATGCCCGCGGTCAACAGAAGGCGCGCTGTTGGGCTCCATTGGTCGAGGGACGCTGCCTGAAACCCCGCGGTACACAGCGCCGATGCCCAATGGAAAACACTCTCGAACCACTGCCATTGGCCCGAATACCAACGGTTTTCAAGTGCAAGCAACGTCGCGCCCACGATCAGGAGGGCGAAGAGCAGGCAGCTTTCCCGGTCTTTCCAAAAAATGCTCAATTGGCCTTTGACCAGCAGCCTGTAGTGGCTCGCAAAACTGATCGCCCCGCAAATGATGATCACCAGCAGGACCAGGCGCGGCCCCGAGCCGAAGTCTCCGATATTGCCGTTGGTGGCGCCGAAACCACCCGTCGCGATACCCGTGAGGCCGTAATTGAGCGCATGCCACCAGCTCATACCCGCTAAATGCAATGCGACGACCGCTACGACGGTAAAGAGAAGATAGATCCACCAAATGGTTGCCACCGTCTCCACCACGTCGGACATGATCGTCCTTTCGCGCGCTTCGGCAAAGTAGAGCCGGTATGCATATTGTGCGGGGTGAAACACCGACAGCATCACCACGATGATACCGACGCCGCCTGTCCATTGCATGAATGACCGCCACCAGATCAAGGATTTGGGGAGGTCCTCGGGCCTTTTCGCCATCGAAAGACCTGTGCTGGTGAAACCCGAAACGGATTCGAATAGCGCGCTCCAGGGATCGCGAAAGGCCAGCAGGGTCTGCGTCGCCGGTTTTCCCTCCGGCACCAGATACGCGCCGATGAGAAACGGCAGCATTCCCAAAATTGCGATGACGACCCATGCCAAGACAGCGGTATCCATGGCGTGGCGGACCTGCATGGCGCCGGCCTCGCGGAACCACCAATAGAGCCCCTGACCCAACGCCAGCGAAACCAACGCGCAAAGGGAAAATGCCCATAGCATGTGTGGCTCCTCCGCAATCAGGCAGACGAGCAAGGAGATAAGTGCCATAGCCCCCGGCACGTGAATCGCGACGCCGAGATCGCGCAGGATGGTTTTCACGTACTCAGACACGGCATCATTTTCCTGAAGGGAAAACCGGAGGCGGCGACGCGCCAATCTCGCCGAACGATATCACAGAACACCCTTGCAACGAGCGACCGCCGGGCATGCGCCATGGCTTGGCGAGGGTGCTTCCGACGGCCGCCGTGCGGAAGGTGCAGGACCTGCACACAGCTGGGCGGTCTCAGGCGACAACCACGATCATCGAAATCGCGACCTACGGGCTTTCGATGACCCTTGCAAGGGAGCCCGCGGTCGGCATCGGTCCGCACCGATCAGGGGAAAAACCGGCCTACCCGGATACTGAGAAATGGGCCTTCGAGAAATTGATCCGGTCTTCGGGCGTGTCCAGGTGGTCGATATTGTGTTGCACCAGCTCCAGGCGATGCCTGAGCCCCGCATTATTCGCAATCTGAATGTTGAGGCCCGGCCTCGCGTTGAGCTCAAGGATCAACGGCCCCCTATCCTTGTCCAAAACAATGTCGATTCCCTGGTAGCCAAGCTCCGTCAGCTCGTAGCTTCGCGCCGCGAGGTCGAGCAGCGTCTCCCATTGTGGGATCTGGACGCCGGAGACGGGATTCAGCGTATCCGGATGCTCGCTCACGATCGAATTGCGCCAGACGGCGGTAAGAGTTTGCCCGGACCCGATATCGACGCCGGCCCCGATCGCACCCTGATGGAGATTGGCCTTGCCGTCCGACATCCGCGTAGGCAGGCGCACCATCGCCATGACGGGCACGCCCAGGAACACGATGATGCGGATATCAGGCACCCCCTGAAAGGCGATTTTCTGGAAAACGGGATCGAAATTGACCCGGTATTCGATGAGCACGCGATCGGGTTGGCCGCCGAGGCTGAAGCTGCCGCCCAAGGCGTTGCTCAGGTGGTAGCTCAACTCGTCCTCGGACATCAAGGTGCCGCTCGCACGCCGGTAATAGCCGCGTGGCCCTCTGGAAAGAACCAAGATGCCGTCGCCTCCGGAACCCTGGGCCGGTTTGATCACATACTCCTCGTGCTGCTCGAGGATTTGGCCGATCCTGGCGACATCGCTTTGCGTTTCCAAAAGGCCATAAAGGTCGGGCACCGCCAGACCGGCATCCTGGGCGAGTTTTTTGGTCTTCACCTTGTCATCGACCAGCGGATAGTTCTTCCGCTTATTGTAGGCGAGGGTGTAATCGGCATTCCGCCGGTTGATGCCGACGACACCGGCCGCATTCAGTCTTTTCGCCAAGCCGAACATTCGTCACGGCCTCACTGCGAGGACCTTGAAGCGCGAGAGCTCCATCAATCTGAACCCCCTGTATCGGCCGAGCAGCAACGTCACGGCGATGACGAACAGGAGAAGCTCGGGGAAGACGAAGAAAAGGTGCTCGAGGGTGCTGTTGCTCATAATCACATAGCAGATGGTCGCGATTATGAGACTGCCGATGGCCTGTTTCATGGCCTCGGCGGCGCCGCGTTCATCCCACACGATGGTCATGCGCTCGATGGTCATCGTCATGATGACGATGGGGAACAGTGAAATCGACAGGCCGCGGTCGAGGCCGAGGTTATGGGTGAAAACGCTGAGGAACATCATGGTGATGACCACCACCATCACCAATACCGCCAGCCTGGGCACAAGCAACAATTTCAAGTGCTCGAGATAGAACCTTATGGAGAGCCCGATTCCGACGATCAAGGTGAATAGGATGACCCCCCACAGCAACTGGGTTTCGCGGAACGCCATGGCGATCAGGACCGGCATAAAGGTGCCAAACGCCTTAACGCCGATAACATTGCGAAGCACCACAAGAAAAAAGATACCAAGCGGGACCATCAGCAGAATCTTGTAAATCTGCTGGGTTTGCAGCGGCAGGCTCAATATCGAGAAATCCATCAAGCGTCCGTCGCTCAACCTCGCGTGCCGAACCGCGCTGCGCAATGCGAGGTCGAACTCCTTGGTCACCGCGAAGCTCACCCGAATGTTGCTCGCCCCCGTGGCCGTCACGGAGCTCGCGGTCCCACGCCACCACGGCAAACGATCGGACTTGATCCCCCGGGTCCCGTCCTTGGGATCGAACGGAACCCATCTTCCGTCCAGATAGACCTCTATCCAATGAACCAGCGCTGCATTGCGGCGTTCGTCCTTGAGGGAAACGCCGTTTACCACCCGTGCCGGCAACGCGGCGTGACGCAGAAGCCGGACCGCTGTCGTCGCCACGCGCTTGGATGTCCGTAAATTACCCAACAGAAGGCTGGCCTCGTCGCCGGGTCTGGCTCTTTGAAGCTGTGCCAGAATCAAGCTCACCAGGGAGTCGCTATCGGCGGCTTGGGCGGAGACTTTTTCGATAATCGAGTTGGCGGCATGAAGTTCCGCGCCTTTGAAGCCCGAGGGCGTCCTTCTCGGGGTCGGCGCCTCGATCGGATTGAAATCCTGTTTCAGGCGCCGCGCCTTGGTCCGGAAGAACAGCACTTGTTTGCCCGACGCGTTGCCGATGGTGAAGATGGCCTCACGATTCACCCCGGCCTCGCGCGTGACAAATCCATAGTTCCTGGTGACGAAGCTCTGCTCGTAGGTCGGCAATTCCTCGCTGCTCGACGGTATGAAGAAATTGAGCTTTACCGGCCGTCCCCTGGCTTGGAAATTGATGGTCGCCTCGACCCGCCACACCTCCGTCGTCTGAATGGCGCTTATGGGGAAGTTCAAGACCAGCGTCTTGTAAATGAAGATCGCGGCGCCGATCAGAGCGAGGACACTTGTCAATACGTAGAGGTGCTTTTTGCTCATTTCATCTTCTCTTTCGCGCAACGGGAATTCGACAAGAATTTCGACTCGGGTAATGCGGCAATGGCGTCATCAGGAATGGTTCGGCCGACCAGAGACCCGGAAAGGGTCAGAAGGGTATTCACGAGCGAATTGTCCCCCTGCCCAACTCTGCGTGAAGGGGAACCTATTGATGTCTTCGATAGTGGAAGGGAGAAAAGAGGCATTTGCTCGCTATCTGTCCCACCCGTTCACGGGCATAAGGCGTGGTGCAAATTCTATTCATTCAAAATTCCTGAGCAAAGGATTTCGATTCCAATCATGCGATCCATTGCAACGCGAGGGACCGATGCACTGTCGCGCCAGCGCCTGCGGTGAGCGGCGATTCCACCTCGGGCCGCCAAAAAACTTCGTTGGATCGATGAGGCTCGGCGGGCCTGCGCCCCTTTTGCCGGCGCACCCGGCCGCTCGGGCAATGAAGAGCGACCTGTGCGACGGGGATTGGATCGCGGCGCCACGCCGGGCAATAAAATTTCACCGATTGAGTTTCGGAATACTGATGGCGCCTTACCCTGGATACAATGGGTCGGATGCAAGAGGTGGCGGGGCCGGCGGGCGCTCTATCAAGCCGGTTGGCAAAGCCGCCGCCCAGGGGACCCACGCACACGTTGAGCGGTTGAGGACGATCAAAAGATGGAAACCGTGCCAGATATCCAGTCAACAATCGATGAGGCCTGCGACAGGGCGCGAAAGGCGATTGGCGGGGGGAAAGTGGCCGATTACATCCCGGAACTCGCCGGGGCCGATCCCGCCAAGGTAGGCATCGCCGTGCAAACGGTGGACGGCCAGGAGTATGTCGCGGGGGATGACGACGTGCCCTTTACCTTGCAATCGATATCCAAGGTCTTTGCCCTTGCCGCGCTGATGCGGACGGAGGGGCTGACCGCCCTTAACGGCATGCCATGCGAGCCGAGTGGCGATGCCTTCCATTCCATCGTCCGGCTGGAAGAGGAAAAGGGACACCCGCGCAATCCCCTGATCAACGCCGGGGCCATCCTCGTCACCAGCCGGTTACCGGGGGATGATCCCGGGGAAAAACTCGAATCCGTGCGGGATTTCCTAACTCTGTGCCTGGGAGACGAGATCGCCATCGACGAGAACGTCTATCGATCGGAACGCGGCACGGGCTACCGGAACCGGGCTCTTGCCAATTATATGCAGCATTTCGGCCTGCTGGAGGATGCCGAAAACGCCTGCGATGCATATTTTCGCCAATGCGCATTGGCGATGAGTGCCCGGCAACTGGCCCGGGCGGGGCTTTTCCTTGCCGCCCAGGGGAAGGACCCTCTCAGCGGCCGCGATGTTCTGTCGGCCCCGTGCGCGCGGGTGGTGCTGGCGCTGATGACGACATGCGGTCTCTATGATGAGGTCGGACGATTCGCCCTGGCCGTGGGTCTGCCCGCCAAAAGCGGGGTCAGCGGTGGGATTCTTGCGGTTGTTCCCGGCTCGATGGCCATCGCGACATACGGCCCGGCCCTCGGACCGAAGGGTAACAGCATCGCCGGCATGGAAATGCTTCGACACCTATCGGAAGCGCTCGATCTGTCTCTGTTCGGGTGACACACCGCGCCGCCCTTCAAGGAGGATGACATGACGTATTGCGTGGGAGTGATGGTGGATTCCGGCTTGGTCTTTGCCGCTGACAGGAGAACCAATGCCGGCGCCGATCACGTCGCCGAATTCAAGAAGATGACGGTGTTCGAGAAGAAATCCGACCGTGTCCTGGTCCTCCTATCGGCCGGCAACTTGGCGATCACACAAGCGGTTATCGAGACCCTCGAAGAACATCTGGACGATCACGATGACACCCCGTCCCTGTTCACGGTGCCGACCATGTTTCGCGCCGCGCGCCTCGTCGGTAACGTGCTGCGGGAGCTTCACGACCTGGATGCCGAGGATTTGAGCGAGCACAACGTCGAATTCAACGCGAACTTCATCCTCGGCGGCCAGATCTCCGGCGAAGAACCGAAGCTTTACCAAATATATGCAGCCGGCAATTTCATCGAAGCGACCCCGGAAACGCCGTTTCTGCAGATCGGCGAGACCAAATACGGCAAGCCGGTCCTCGACCGTTTGGTTCGGGTGTCCTCGGACCTTGCCGAGACCGCAAAATGCGTCCTGGTGTCCTACTCGCCGACCTTGCGGAGTAACGTCTCCGTGGGGTTACCGATCGATCTCGTTTGCTATCGGAAGGACCGATTCGAGGTGTCCTCAAGGCTGGTCATAGCCCAAAACGACCCCTACTTCACGTCGCTGTCGAAAAGATGGGACGAGGGTTTGGCCGCACTCTTCGCGGAGCTTCCCAATCCCGCGCTTTGAGGCTCTCGGCCAACAGGCGTCGGCCTGATCGGCGCAGCACCCAAACCCTCTGACGATCCGCCCGGCGCCTAACCGCCCAACGCCGGCATCACGTGGCGGGCGAACAGCGCCACCGTCTGCTGGCATTCCTCGGGGCCCTGGTGGCCGTAGGCGAACTGGCCGATCAGGTAATCGGCGCCGGATTCGGCGATCTCCTTGCCGAGGAATTCGCTGACTGTGCCGGGCGCCCCGGCGATGGCGAGGCCACGGCCCATCATCGGGTCGAAATCGGGCGGCCTTGGGTGGTTGGGCCGCCCGCCGTGCAGGCGGAACAGGTATTCGAAGCTTTCGTGCCAGCGGGGATAGGCGCGCCTGGCGATCTCAAGCGCCTCGTCATCGCTCTCGGCGACGGTGATGAAGCGGCTGATGCCGACCTTGGGCGGCGGCGTGTCGGCGCCATGGTGTTCGGCGAAGGCGGCGCGGAAGGCATCGGCGAAGGTGCGGGTCGCCGCCGCCGTATCCAGGCTCGCGATGTTGAAGCCCTTGGCGCCGGCGCGGGCCGCACTTTCGGGGGCGTGGACGCCGTACCAGATCGGCGGATGGGGTTTTTGCAGGCTCTCCATGGACAGCGGCACGTCGTCGAAGCTGTGGTACGTGCCGGCGTAACTCAGCCGCCCGCCCTTGAGCGCCGCCAGCACCACATCGATGCCCTCGGCATAGATGGCCTGGGCCTCGGCCGGATCCTCGCCATAGATCGCGATCTCGTGCTGGGAGGAGCCGCGCCCGAAGCCCATCTCCATGCGCCCGCCCGACAGGTGATCGAGCATGCAGATCTCCTCGGCCAGCCGGAGCGGATGGTGCAGCGGCATGGCATAGACCAGGGGCCCGAACCTCAAGCGCTCGGTGCGTTGGGC
Organism: Alphaproteobacteria bacterium; assembly: GCA_033720855.1. Classification (GTDB taxonomy): domain Bacteria; phylum Pseudomonadota; class Alphaproteobacteria; order SMXQ01; family SMXQ01; genus SMXQ01. The sequence continues at coordinate 4,938 of JAWWBR010000028.1, read as the reverse complement.
GATGGCGGAGAGGAACACGCTGGGGCTGGGCGCCATGCCCAGCGGCGTCGAATGGTGCTCGGCCACGTGATAGGCGTAGAAGCCCGCCCGATCGTAGGCCTCGATCAGCTTGAGCCTGGCTTCGTAGTAATCCGCGAGCGGCTGGCCGTCGCGGTCGAGATGGTCGAAGACGCCGAACTCCATGGAAGGGCTATTCCGCTACCGGTGCGCTCATTGGCGCGCCTCCAGGCCGGGCACCTCGAGGCGTTCGGAATCGATCAGCACGAAGGCGACGATACAGGTCTCGTCGCCGACGTTGCGCCAGGCGTGCGCCGTGCCGCGCATCACCACCATGTCGCCGGGGCCGAGCTCGGTCTCGTCGTTATCCAGCTTCATCTGGAGCCGCCCCTTGATCACCAGCACGTAATCCAGCGTATCGGTGCGGTGGAAGATCGGCTCGTAATCGAGATGCGGCTCGATCTCATGGACGGTGAAGCGGGTGCCGTTGGCGGGCGGCGCGGTGCCGAGCGTGCGGGCGCCCATATCCTCGTCGGAGGTGATGTCGACGGGCATGCGGTCGGTGCACCAGATCAGGGTGGAGCTGTGCCCCGGACGGTTGGTCCTGACGTTCGCCGCCGGCCCGTCGCTCTTGATGTAGGACTTGAGGTTTTCGTCGTGGTCCGTGACCACGCGGCGAATTGCCATGGCTCTCTCCCTCCCGGCGGCGCGAAACCGGTCTCAAATTCGGCGGTGCGGGCCGATCGGCCCTGTTGGAATTCCGGCGCTGCGGCCTCGCGCCACGGGGCAGACCCTACGCCCCGGCCATCAGTTTTTCCACGTCCTTTTCGATGACCGTGCCCTTGAAGAAATCGGGGTTCATCGAGGCGTGCAGCTCGGCCGCGTTGGCGAAAGTGAAGGCGTGGAAATCGTCCTCTGTGATCAGGTCTTCGCTCACCAGCTCGTAGGATTCGGCCAGCACCTCGGCCATGTCGGGCACGTCCCAATGGCCGACGTCGGAGGAGAAGATCGCCTTGAGCTTGGCGCCGAAGCGGTTGAGCTTGCCGCTGAAGGCGGCCGCCACCATGCGGTCGTCGGCCTCGCAGCCGAAATAGAAATTGGGAATGAAAAGATCGCGCAGCTCCTCCATGCTCCGGGCCGGGCAGTCGCGCCATTCGTCGAGGTCTGCGGCGGTCTCGGTATGGCGCCGCTCGCCGAGATCCTCGCACATGCGCTCGACATGATCGGCGAAGGCCTTGCCGCCATAGGCCTCGACCAGCTCGGCGAACAGCGCCTTGTCCACGTTCTTGGGATGGAGATGTTCGTCCATGGCATTGATATTCCGCTTCTGCCAATGCTCGAACAGGTCGTTGTAGAGCGAACACGCCCAGCCGACGCCGCCTTCGAGGAAGGCGAACTTGAGGTCGGGGAAGCGCGCGGTCACGCCGCCGATCACCAGCGCCTTGCAGAACGCCTCGCCGGCGGCGCCGAAATTGCCGATATGGTTGTAGACGTAATTGACCGTGGAGGCCCGGGCCCCGAAGAAGCCGGTGGAGTGCGCCGTCGGCGCCACCTTCAGCTCCATGCATTTGGCCCAGACCGGGTCGTAATCGAAGGGGCTGCCCAGCGCCAGCGGATCGATCCACTGGGCATAGGGGGCGAGCTCCGGCGCCTCGCGCGCGATCCGCGGCACCGGCCTCGGGACATAGGCCGTGGTCATGGCCGCCTTCATGCCGAGCTCTCCGACCGCGAAGTCGAGCTCGGCGACCGCCTCCTCCGGCGTCACCATGGGGATCACGGCGGCCGGGGTCATGCGGTCGGCGTAAGGGGCGAACAGCTCCTTCAGCATCAAATTCAGCCCGCGGCAGCCGGCCTGGCGCAGCTCGTCGTCGCGCAGCTTCTGCAGGCGGAAGTTGGAGGTGTAGACGATGGCGAAATCGATCCCGAATTCGTCCAGGCGCTTGCGGAAGAGCGCCGGCAGCATGGCCGTCGCCCGGTCGACGGTGTTTTTGGAGGGGACCATGAAGAACGGCGGGCGGTAGATGCGCATGTCGTCGCGCTGTTCCGGGGTATAGCCGTACCAGCCGGCCCGCCCGCCGTCGGAGCCGGGCTCGCCGCCCTCGATCTGCCGGCGCAGGCGCGCGGTCACCTTGGGCCCCGCGACCTTCTCCACGTAGTCGAAAATCAGCGGCTGGTATTCGACCACGTGGCCGTCGCCGTCGATCACCGGATGCTTCAGGCGGGCGCGAATCTCGGCCGATTCCGAGTCCTTGTGCTGGTCCCAGGGCATTATCGGCTCCCTATCTCGATGACGTTCCGAAGAGGCGCGGGCCGCCCCTACTGGGCCGCTTGGGCGGGCGCCTCGGCGATGGCGCCGAGCCGTCCCAACCCAGGCAGCGCGTCATCGATGCCTGCGGTCCTGAGGGCATGCCAGATCACCACCTGGTTCGAGGTGACCACCGGCGTCCCAAGCGCCGCCTCCAGCTCTTCGATGGCGTCGATAGCCTGGATGTTGGCGCAGGAGATGAACACCGCCTCGGCGTCGAGCACGGCCACCTCCTTGGCGAGATCGACCCAGAAGGCGGGCGGGGTGACGCAGCTTTCGTCGCTGCCGGAAAGGCCGGCGGCGCGATCGCCGACGATATCGAAGCCGGCATCGGCGATGAAGTCGCGCTTCTTGGCGTGGCCGGCCTCGGGCGATTCGGAGATGAAGACGAGCCGCCTCGCGTTCAAGGCGGCCAAGGCCGTCATCAGGCAGGTCGCCGTGGTCAGCGCCGGCCGGCCGGTCGCCTCCTCGATCGCTTCGATCACCCCGCGCTCGGCGCCGAACCCGCCGGACATCGAGGTGCCGGTGCAGTGCAGCACGTTGACGTCGCATTTGGCGTCGCCGAGGATCGAGGCGGCCTCCTTGATCCGGGGCATAAGGTGATCGAGGGCGGTGCTGTGCGGGCCGGTCATGCGCAGGCGCATGAAATGGGGCACCACGCCCTCCGGGCAGAAGCGCTGGATATTGGGCTCCGCCATGCGGTTGCTGGACGGGATGATGAACCCGAGACGTGCCCGGGGCGGGATCTTGTCATAGGCCATGTGGCGCCTCCCTTCGCGCTTTCGCGGCTTTACGCCGCGCCGAATGTTTCTAACCAAGCATGTTAGCAAGCTTGAGGGGCCGGGTTAAGCTCGGTGGAGGTAGAGGCGGAGGCGATATCGTCTCGGACGGCCTTATCGCCGCCTCGCATCCCTGATCGCGCGCCAGATGCGCTCGGGCGTCGCCGGCATGTCGAGCGCGTCGACGCCGAGGGGGGCAAGGGCGTCGAGCACCGCGTTCATCACCGCGGCCGGCGCCCCGGTCGCCCCGCCCTCGCCCGCGCCCTTGACGCCCAGGGGGTTGGTCGGGCTCGGGCAGTCGTTGTCGATGGGATGGAGTGCCGGGATCACTTCCGCGCTCGGCAGGGCGTAATCCATGAAGGAGCCCGCGAGCAACTGCCCGGTCCCCCCATCATAGGCGGCGCGCTCCATGAGCGCCTGGCCGATGCCCTGGGCGATGCCGCCCTGGGACTGGCCGTGGACGATCGCCGGATTGATCGCCCGCCCGACATCGTCGACGGCGGTAAACCGGACGACTTCGAGCGCGCCGGTCTGGGGATCGATCTCGACCTCGGCGATGTGGCAGCCGTTGGGATAGGTGACGGCGTCGTCCTCCGAATGGACCTCGGCGAAACAGGCCCCCGGGCCTTCGGCGTCGCTAAGGGCGCGGCCGACTTCGGCCAATCCCACCGCGTGCCCGTCGCCGCCGCGATAGGCGCCTTCGGCAAAGCTGAGGCCGTCGGGCGCCGCCTGCAGCAGGCGGCCCGCCGTTTCCCGCCCGCGGTCGATCAGCCGGTCGCAGGCCTGGGCCAGCGCCGTCCCCGCCCGCACCATGGAGCGCGAGGCGTTGGTGCCGACGCCGGCGGCGATGAGATCGGTGTCGGACGCCAGCACGTCGATGGAATCGACATCGACGCCGAGCCGTTCGGCGGCGATCTGCGCCAAGGTGGTCTCGTGCCCCTGGCCCTGGGCGACGCATCCCGCGCCGACGCTCAGGCGTCCGTCGGCACCGAGGCCAATGGCGGCATACTCGCCGCCGCTGCCGCCCGCACCCTCGATGTAGTTGCACACGCCGATGCCCCTGAGCCGGCCGCGCGCCCTTGCGTCTTCGCGCCGCACCGCGAATCCCGCCCAGTCGGCGGCGTCCATGGCGATCTCCATGTTGGCCGCGTAATCGCCGCTGTCATAGACCGCGCCCATGGGCGTCTCGAACGGCATGGCCGCGGCCGGGATCAGGTTGGCTCGCCTAAGCTCGATCCGGTCGATGCCGATCTCTCGGGCCGCCGCGTCGACCAGCCGCTCGATCACGTAGATGGCCTCCATCCGCCCGACGCCGCGGTAGGAGCTGGTGGGGACCGTATTGGAGAAGACGCCCCTGAGCTCCAGGCGGCAGGCGGGGATCGCATAGGTGCCCGGCAGCATGCGCGCAAGATTGCGCATCACCGAATAGGGCCCCGAGCCGGTGTGGCGCGCGCCCATGTTGGAGGTTCCGGTGACCCGCAAGGCGAGGAATCTGCCGTCGCCATCGAGGCCGAGCTCGCCGACAAGCACGCTGTCGCGCCCCTGGGTGGAGGAGACGAACTCTTCCGATCGGCTCGCCCGCCATTTCACGGGGCGCCCGACGTCCCGCGCCGCCCACAGGCAGGCCCCGTATTCCGGGTAGAGCACGCTGCGCGCCCCGAAGGCGCCGCCGACATCGCCGGAGATCACGCGCAGCTTGTCGGCGCCGACGCCGAGGGTCTGGGCCAGCTTGTCGCGGATGCCGTGGACCGACTGGCAGCCGATGGTGAGGGTGAAACGCCCGGTTTGGGCGTCGAACCGGGCGAGGGCCGCGCGCGGCTCGAGGAAGGCAGGGATGACACGGGGAATCTCCACCTC
>JAWWBR010000027.1:0-32910 GCA_033720855.1 Alphaproteobacteria bacterium | reverse complement strand
TAGTCGAAGGTTCACGATGGCAAAAACCTTTGAGAAACTCTCCCGCGCCGCGATCCGCAAGTTACCGAAGGGCCAGCGCATAACAGAGCATGGGATCACCTTCGAGCGGCTTGCCAATGGAGACGGTCTCTACACGGTCAACATCATGGTGGACCGTCAGCGCATTCACCGCACTATCGGAAGAGAATCGGAGGGCGTCACCCGCACCACTGCAGAAGATTTCATTTCCAAAGCCCGGCATGATGCTCGCGAAGGTCGCCTTAACCTGCCCAAACGCCGCAAGGTCGCCCTTACCTTCGCGGCAGCAGCACCGCTTTACATCGAACGCCTCCGGCAGGAAGGGGGGAAGAATATCGATCGCAAGCAGGCCCAGTTGGACCAAAGCCTGGTCCCATATCTCGGGAACAAGCCCCTCTCGAAAATCACGGCTTTCGATGTCGAGCGGTACAAAAAAAACCGCCTGGGGCAACCGGTCCGCAGCCGCAAGGCATTGAAGCGAGGGGAACAGCATCCGACAGTTAAGCCGTCCACCATCAATCGCGAGCTCGCCACACTCTCACACTTCCTGAACAAGGCGGTTGAATGGGGTTGGATCCAGCATTCCCCAGCAAAAATCAGGAAGCTGAAGGAGGACACAGGACGGATTGTTTATCTCACTGCAGAACAGGCCGAGGCGCTTCTAGAGGCTGCAAAGGCCGACCAGAACCGCCAAATCTATCCTTTCATCCTGATCGGCCTGCGGACCGCCATGCGGAAGTCGGAGATCCTCTCAATCAGGCGCGAGCATATCGACCTCAGCGCTCGAACTATTTACGTGCCCGACGCGAAAGCGGGCGCCCGTACGCAGCCCATCACACCCGATCTCGCAGAGTTCCTCGAAGGTTACACAGAAACGCTCCCTAAGGGCGCGGAATGGCTCTTCCCGTCCCTTGGCGCGCGTTCCGGTCATACGGTTGATGTCCGCAAGCCGTTCGTGCGCTGCGTCGAGCGGTCGGGCCTGGATCCAAAACAGGTCGTACGTCATACATTGCGCCACACCGCCATCACCCATCTGGTCCAGGCGGGCGTTGACCTGCCCACCGTCAAACGAATTAGTGGACACAAAACGCTAGCAATGGTGGAGCGATATGCTCACCAATCTGGCGCACACATTGCGGAAGCAATGGAAAAATTGGATAGGCGATATTCTCCCAAACCGCAATCCGCGTGACCCTTCGACTTGTCACAAAGCATCAGATTTCGCGTCACCCTGCGAGCACGATTACACAGAAATTACACAATTCACACCCCAGCGGGCGTGACGCTAAGTCCCTAAGTATTTGAAGAGAAATGGTGCCCAGGGACAGAATCGAACTGCCGACACGGGGATTTTCAGTCCCCTGCTCTACCAACTGAGCTACCTGGGCGCCGGGGTGGCCGGAACGGCCTGCGGGGTGCGGTTATAGGGGCAATCTGCGCAACTGTAAAGCGCCGGGGCGGCGGCACCGACGGCCTCAGGCCGGGGCTCCGGTGGGGTCGTCGTCGGCGGGGGGGCCGGTCTCCTCGGCGCCGTCCGGCGGCTCCTCGGCGGGGATGCGATAGTCCTCACGGAGCCAGCGGCCGAGATCGAGATCGGCGCAGCGTTTGGAACAGAACGGCCGGTAGGCGACGGTGACGGCGTTGCCGCAGATCGGGCACTTCTTGCCCCGGCCCGCGGCCCTGAAATCCCTGACCTCGGCGCCTTTTGCGGCGGGCGCCGCGCCCGCTCCGTCCGCGCCGGTCGTGTTGCCCTCATCGGTCATGGCGCGATCCTACCCGCAAGGGCGCTGCGATCCAAGCCCGCCGGCGTTGTCTTCGCGGCGCCGCCGGTCACGATCCTTCCAACGCCTCCAGCCTCTGGCGCAGGGAACCGTCGCCGCGCCGCCGGGCGAGCTCCACCAGGCCCAACTCGGAAATGCCGCCGGCACGGATGAAGCCGGGATCCCCGGCAAGCCCCTGCATCAGCGTGGCAAGCACCTCCTCCTGGTCGGCTTCGCGATCCATGTGGATGAAATCGATGACGGTGATGCCGCCCAGCCCCCGGAGCCGCAACTGCCGGGGGACCTCGGCCGCGGCCTCGAGGTTGGTGAGGCGCACGGTGTCGGCGTGGCTGCTGCGCCCGACATGACGCCCGGTATTGACGTCGACGGCGGTCAGCGCCTGGGTCTCCTCGATGATCAAGGTGCCGCCGCAGGGCAGCACGACGCAAGGCTCCAACGCCGCGGCGATCTCGTCTTCCACCCCCAGCGCCTCGAACATCGGATCCGCTTCGCCCCAGGTTTCGATGCGGGTGCCGAGGTCGGGCATATGGGCGTCGCAGAAGGCCTCGGCATCGGCCTCCGCACCGCGGTCGTCGACGAGGATGCGGCGCACGCCCTCATGGGCGAAATCGCGCAAGGCCTGGCCGAGCCCGCGGTCGGCACCGTGCAGAACGGTGGGGCAAGACGCCCCCCGGCGCGCCTCGACGATGGTCGCCCAAAGGCGGCGCAGGTCATCGGCATCGTCGGCCAGGGCCCGGGCATCGGCGTCCCGGCCGGCGGTCCTGACGATGAACCCCTCGCCGGGCCGCGTGATGCCCCCCATGGTCTCCTCGATGGCGGCCCGTGTCTCGGTGTCGTCGATCCTCCGGGAAATGGCGATCCTGGGTTGCATCGGCGTGAGCACCAGGTAGCGGCCGGCCAGGCCGATGGATCGGGTCAGCCCCGCGCCCTTGCCGGCCTGCGCGGTTTTGGTCACCTGGACCAGGACCTCGCCGCCCTCATGGACCGGGTCAAAGGCGACCGCCCCGCTATCGCCCGCGCCGTCCTCGCCCTCGCCGTTTTCGGCCTCGCCCCTGGGAGCGGTCAGGGACAGGAAGCCCGCGCGTTCGGCGCCGATATCGACGAACGCCGCCTCCATGCCCGGCAGAACGGCACTGACCCGGCCGAGAACGATGCTGCCCATGGCGTCGGGGGCTCCGGCCCCGGCGATGATAAGGTCAACCAGCCGTCCGTCCTCGCGCAGGGCGATCCGCACCCGGCCGCCGCTTTTGCTACACAGGATTTCGTCGATCACCGCTCCCCTCCCCTGCCGGCCGCACCGCAGCCGAGGCTTTCCAACAGCCGTTCGGTCTCATAGAGAGGCAGGCCGACGACGTTTGAATAGGACCCCCGGATGAAGCGCACGAACACCGCGGCCCGCCCTTGGATGGCGTAGCCGCCGGCCTTGCCGCGCCATTCGCCGCCGGCGACGTAGTCGTCGATCTCCCCCGCCGTCAGCCGCTTGAAGGCCACGGTGGTGACGCAGGACCGTATCCCGCTGGCGCCACCCGGAGCGATGACGGCAACGCCGCCGATGACCCTGTGGCGCCGGCCCGAGAGCAGGCCGAGGCAACGCCGCGCGATCGCCTCGTCCTCGGCCTTGGGCAGGATCCGTCGCCCGCAGGCGACCACGGTGTCGGCGCCGAGGACGACCGCACCCCTCGCCTCGGGCCGGGCCGCGACCTGGGCCGCCTTTTCCCGCGCGAGGCGCAGGGCGTGGGCCTGGGGCGGCTCGTTTGCGGCCGGCGATTCATCGACATCGGGGATCAGCACGGCATCGGGCGGACGCCCGATCTGGGCCAAAAGATCGCGCCGCCGTGGCGACGCCGAAGCGAGGACAAAGGACGGTGCCGCGGGCATGGCGCCGCTCACCCCGCGTTATTTGAAGCGGAAGGTGATCCGACCTTTGGTCAAATCGTAGGGGGTCATTTCCACGTTGACCTGGTCACCGACGAGGACGCGGATGCGATGCTTGCGCATCTTGCCCGAGGTATAGGCGAGGATCTCGTGATCGTTCTCGAGCTTGACGCGGAACATGGCGTTGGGGAGGAGCTCGGTCACCTCCCCCGCGAACTCTATGACATCGTCCTTCTTGGCCATCATTTCTCCATGGTTTGCTTGGAATGGAAGGACAATGGGGGGCCGGAACGCAAGCGTCAAGCCCTTAAGGCCGTATGGCCCTAACCCGACGGCGGCAGGTTGAGGCGGAGCGCGATGGAGGGCGCGTGGGCATCCAGCCCTTCGGCCCGGGCCAAGGCGGCGGCGGGATCCGTCCTTCAGGACAGCCCCGCCGTTCCCCCAAGCTAACTGAAGACGAGGAAGCCGATCAACCCAATGGCGACGGCGGCGACACAGAGAACGAACCTGATTCCCGGACGACTCGGGGGGTACTCGCTCCCCGGCGACTTGTGAGGGACATTCGTCGTGGATGAATTCATAACTGGCTCCTAGTGAAACGGTCAGCACACAGGAAGAGGTCCGGCCGGTTGCCCGGCAACGCACTTCGACATGGCGCTAGGTATTTCGCGAGAAGGCCGAGCAACGGGAGTCCGCCGATGGGGACTCCCGCGTTCCGGCCCGACTGCGGTCGACTGGATTTAGGCGACCGGTGGGCCGGTTTCGTAAGGGATCAAAAAGGCCGGCTTGCGGGAAAGCCGCTGACGGCTGGGATCATGCCGCTGGGCCGGTCTGGAAAAGACGAGCCCGTTCGTTGCGGCGGCGAATTTTAGGGATTCCTCATCCTCGGCCCCCGATGGCCTTGGGAGAACATCGATGTGCCCAGGACGGGGGAGCGTACTGCGCTTGAAAAAAAATCCGTTGGCGGCGTTGGGATCGGCAGCGGGGCTATGCTCGACATGAGCATCGGGGATCCCTGAAGCGGCACTTGCAGGCCCCGAAAAACAAACGGCAAGCGCCACGGCCATCAGGCCTGCGAACGCCATTCTGGGACCCCAGAAGGAAATCATGATCGCCGTTCCTTACACCTGCCAGAGGCTGGCGCCAACTCGCTGGCGACTATAGGCAAGGCAGCGGTGCATTGCACCCGAGAAAGCGCGGCAGCCTTTCGGTCAAGCGGCCGTTTTCCAGGTCTATCGCACGTCGCAGCGATTGTCCTTTTCTGGTTTTCTCGGACATCCCTCAACGCCTCGGACTCCCTAACCCGACGGCGGCAGGTTGAGGCGCAGCGCGATGGAGAGCGCATGGGCATCCAGCCCCTCGGCCTGGGCCAAGGTGATGGCGGCGGGCCCGATCGAGCCGAGCGCGTCGGCATCGCAGGCGACCACCGAGGTCCGCTTGACGAAATCCATGACCGAGAGCCCAGAGGAAAACCGAGCCGTTCGGTTCGTCGGGAGCACGTGGTTGGCGCCGGCGACGTAGTCGCCGACGGCCTCCGGCGTGAATCGCCCCATGAAGATGGCGCCCGCGTTGGTGACGGCTTCGGCAAGCGGCTCGGGCTCGGCAACGGCGAGCTCAAGATGCTCGGGCGCGATGACGTCGACCAATGGGGGCACCTCGTGAAGGTCATCGACGACGATGACCGCACCGTTGGCGGCCCAGCTCGCACCCGCGATCTCGGCCCGGGGCAGAGTCTTGAGGCGCGCCGCCACCGCTTCCTCCACCCGGTCCGCGAAGGCGGCGTCGTCGGTAATCAGGATAGACTGCGCCGCGGTATCGTGCTCGGCCTGGGACAAGAGATCGATGGCGATCCAGTCGGGGTCGTTGGCGCCATCGGCGACCACCAGGATCTCGGACGGCCCCGCGACCATGTCGATTCCCACCGTGCCAAAGACCTGGCGCTTGGCGGCGGCCACCCAGGCATTGCCGGGACCGACGATCTTATCCACCGGGGCAATCGTGGCGGTGCCAAAGGCCAGCGCCGCGATCGCCTGGGCCCCGCCGATGCGGTAGGCCTCGGTCACACCGGCCCGCCTGGCGGCGGCGAGCACCAGGGGATTGATCTCGCCGCCGGGCGCGGGAACCACCATGACGATGCGCGAGGTGCCCGCGATCCGCGCCGGAATCACGTTCATCAGCACCGAGGACGGATAGGCGGCGCGCCCGCCGGGAACGTAAACGCCCACCGCCGAGACCGGGCGCCAGCGCCAGCCGAGGCGCACCCCGGCGCCGTCGGTAAAGCTCTCGTCGGCCGGCATCTGGCGGGCATGGTAGGCCTCGATCCGCTCCGCCGCACTGGCCAGCGCCGCAAGGGCAGACTCGGGGCAGGCGGCCTCGGCGGCGGCCATCTCGTCCGCGCCGATGGCGAGCGTCTCGGGCGTCAGCTCGACGCCGTCAAGGCGGCGGGTCAAGGCGATCACCGCTTGATCGCCGTCGACCCGGACGGCATCCAGGATATCGGCGACATCGCGCTCGACATCGGCGGCGGCCTCGCGTCCCGCCATCACCAGCTGGGCGAAGTCCTGGGCGAAGCCGGCCTCGCGGCTCGCCAGCCTACGCGCCATCGCCCGCACCTCCGTTAACGACGGCGGAAAACCGATCGAGCCATGTGTTGACCTCCCGCGAGCGGGTCTTGAGGGCGGCACGGTTAACCACCAGCCTGGAGCTGACCTCGCAGATTTGCTCAACCTCGACCAACCCGTTGGCCTTGAGGGTGGCGCCGGTCGATACCAGGTCGACGATGCGCCGGCACAGGCCGAGGGACGGCGCCAATTCCATCGAGCCGGAAAGCTTGATGCATTCGGCCTGCACCCCGCGGGCGGCAAAGTGGCGCCGCGTGATCTCAGGATACTTGGTGGCGACGCGGACGTGGGACCAGCGCCTCGGGTCGTCACCCTCGACCATCTCCGCCGGCTCGGCCACCGCCATGCGGCAGCGTCCGATGCCGAGATCGATGGGCGCGTAAATTTCCGAATAGCCGAATTCCATCAGCACATCGCTGCCGGCGATCCCCAGATGGGCGCCGCCGAAGGCGACGACGGTGGCGACGTCGAAGGCGCGCACGAACACCAGCTCGAGGCCGCCGTCGCTGGTCTCGAACTTGAGCTTGCGCGAGGCGGGGTCGTCGAACTCCGCCTCGGGCTCGATGCCTGCCGCCATCAGCAAGGGGCGCGCTTCTTTCAGAATGCGGCCCTTGGGCAGCGCCATCACAAGTGGATCGTTGCTCGCCAATCGATCAATCCCGGTGTTGTGCCCGTATGGGGCGGGGGTTTTAGCGCGTTCCGCCGTCTCGATCCAGTTCGTCGTCCATCGGATGGCGGGGCCGCCACAGGGTGGGCCAGGGTTCGCCCATGTCCTGGACGAAGGCTTCGACCTTGTCGACCTCGAGCTTGACCGCAGCGCCGCCGGAAAAGACCACGGTCAGGGCGCCGTCCTCGACGAGGATCGCCAGCACTTCGAGCAGCCGACCTTGATCCGCAGCCGCCCCCGGCGAAAAGCCCCGGGCCTGGACGTGACTGACGTGTTCGAAGGTGATACCGCAGTGGACCCGCTCGAAAGCACCGGCCTTGGCGGTCTGGGTGCCCTCCTGGGCGTTATCGGGGGCGTTGTCGGGGGCATCGTCCGCGGTGCCCTCCCGGGTGTCGTCTTGCTCCGCCGTGCCGCCCAGGTTCTCCCAACAAAAGCGGTTGGCGACCATCACGAAGCGGCGTTCGTCCTTGAGAAAACGCATGTCCTGAACCGGTACCAGGGCATCCTGCAGGCAGGCGCTCAGGACCTCCAGGTCTTCCTGATCGACGGCGCGCAACTTCAGTGGCGGACCCATCGAAGGGCTCTCCTCAGTTTCTCAAGCGCTCGATCTCGGCGCCGCAGGCGGCGAGCTTTTCCTCAAGCCGCTCGTAGCCGCGATCGAGATGATAAACCCTGTTGACGATGGTTTCACCCTCGGCCACCAGGCCGGCGAGCACGAGGCTCACCGAAGCGCGCAGATCCGTCGCCATAACCTCGGCACCGGCCAGGGCCTTGGCGCCGCGGACCATGGCCGAGGCCCCATGTACGGTGACGTTGGCGCCCATGCGCGCGAGCTCGGAGACATGCATGAAGCGGTTTTCGAATATGGTCTCGGTGATCATCGCCGCCCCCGACGCGATCGACATCATCGCCATGAACTGGGCCTGAAGGTCGGTGGGGAAACCGGGATAGGGCTCGGTCATCACATCGACACCGCGGATGCGCCCGCGGCCGCGGGCGACCCGCACGCCACCCTCGGTCACGGTGACGCGAATTCCCGCCTCCTTCAGTTTTTCGAACAGCGCCTCGCTCTGGCTCGCATCGGCCCCCACCAGCGTCACATCGCCGCCGGTCATGGCTGCGGCAAGGGCATAGGTCCCGGTCTCGATGCGGTCGGGCACCACCTGATGCGCGGCACCGTGCAGCCTGTCCACCCCTTGGATGGTCAAGGTGTCGGTGCCGAGTCCCTCGATCCGAGCGCCCATGGCCATCAGACAGCGGGCCAGGTCGATCACCTCGGGCTCGCGCGCGGCATTGGCGAGCACGGTCTCGCCCCGGGCAAGGGCGGCGGCGATCATCAGATTCTCGGTGGCGCCGACAGAGACGAAGGGGAACACCACATGGGCGCCCTTCAAACCCTTGGGCGCGCGGGCCTCGATATAACCGCCCTGCACGTCGATCTCGGCGCCAAGCTGTTCCAGTCCCTTGAGATGCAGGTCTACGGGCCGGTTGCCGATGGCGCAGCCGCCGGGCAGCGATACCCGGGCCGCGCCCTCGCGCGCCACCAGCCCGCCGAGCACCAGCACCGAGGCCCGCATCTGCCGCACCAGGTCGTAGGGCGCGGTGGTCGAGGCGATGTCGCCGGCGCAGAGCTTCAAAACCCGGCCGATGTGTCCGCCATTGGGGGCATCGCCTTCCATGGCGATCTCGACCCCCAGTTTGCCCAGCAGGCTCGCCATGGTCGAAATGTCGACGAGATGGGGCAGATTGCCGAGGGTCAGCGGTTCGTCGGTCAACAGGCTCGCGGCCATCAGCGGCAGCGCCGCGTTCTTGGCGCCGGAGATGGGGATATTCCCCGTGAGCCGGTTGCCGCCCCGGATTCTGATTCTGTCCATCAATCGCCTTACGTGAGAGTTACTAGAGCTTCGGCAGGGTCACGCCTTTTTGACCCATATACTTTCCGGCGCGATCGGCATAGGACACCTCGCACGGGCCCTCTCCCTTGAAGAACAGGAACTGGCAGGCCCCCTCGTTGGCATAGATCTTCGCCGGCAGGGGCGTGGTGTTGGAAAATTCCAGCGTCACGTGGCCCTCCCATTCCGGTTCCAGCGGCGTCACGTTGACGATGATGCCGCAGCGCGCGTAGGTCGACTTGCCCAGGCACACCACCAGGATGTCCCGGGGAATGCGGAAATACTCCACCGTGCGCGCCAGGGCGAAGGAATTGGGCGGGATCACGCAGACCGGGCCGGGGCGGTCGACGAATCCCTTCTGGTCGAAGGCCTTGGGATCGACGATGGCCGAATCGACGTTGGTGAAGATCTTGAATTCGTCAGACACGCGCGCGTCGTAGCCATAAGACGAAACCCCGAAGGAGATCGCCCCTTCGCGCTTCTGGGCCTCGACGAAGGGCTCGATCATGCCGTGATTCAAGGCCATGTCGCGAATCCAGCTGTCGGGCATGATGCCCATGGGCTCTCCTCCGTCGGGATCTCTGGGCGCGGACCGCGCCGGGCCCCTTTTGTTACTCCATGCGCGGGCGTCGCTCAAGGACGCAAGCCCAGGGCTCAGCCCTCGGCCGGGGGGTCGTCGGCAACGGCACCGTCGGGTGCGGTGCGGCCGCGTGCCTGGGCCTTGCGGCGCCTGAGATTGGCGCGCAGCGCCCGCGCCGCGCGCGCCCGTCGTGCCTCACGCCGGTCGCTTTCGCCGGTGCCGCGGCCAGGGGCCGGCGGTTTGCCTTGGCTTTCCGTCATCGCGCGCCAGACTAATTCGGGAGCGGGCCGGGGGCAAGAACCACCCAGCGTTCAGCAATCCTTTACCAACGCCGGTATAGGAGATGAGCCGGCCAACCGTGTTGCGCCCCCCAAGGGGTTGTGGCATGTTGCGCCTCCTCCGTGCCGCAGTAGCTCAGGGGTAGAGCACTCCCTTGGTAAGGGAGAGGCCGGTGGTTCAATTCCACCCTGCGGCACCATTTCTTTCCCGCTTTTCTGGTTCCCTTTCCGCAGCCTGCCCCCGAAGGCCCGGCAGGACAGCGACATCTCGAGCGGCCTTGCCTCGTCCCGCGCGATGGGTTTTGATGCGGACCGGTCATGGGCATCCAAGGGAGACCGCCGATGGACGGAGAGAACGACGGTGGCGATGACGGCAACGGGTGGAAAAACATCGTTTTGGGCGTGCTCGCAGGCGCCCTTGGCATTATCGTCATCAAGCTCGCAATCAAGTGGATCAACGGCGAGATTTAGGGAATCGGCGAGGACGCAGACCGGGACGGTGCCCCGGCGCGCTATCTGTTGAACTTGGCCCCGCTGAGGACGGCGGCGGCGGCCAAGACCACGATCACCGGGATCAGAAGGATGACGCCGACGACCTTGAGCGCGGCCTTTTGGTCGGAATCCATTTCCACTTTCTCGAAGGAAATCGTCGCCTCGACATTCTTAAACGCGGCCGGCTTGCCGTCGAGGGTTCCGGGCTCGATCGGCCAGGCCGCGATGAGATGCCGGGCCGCCTCCGTGACCTCCGAATTCGTCGCCTCGATGACCCTCACGTTGCCGGCCTCACCGTCTTTGGATACATCGAAGCGCAGACGGACCGAGCCCCAGGGGTCATCGATGTCGAGATCCCCGGTGAGCGCCCGCTCGTTCTCCTTCAACTTGGGACGAACGATCACAGCGTCCTTGGCGATGGCGGCACCTTCGGGCGCCACCACCTCGCTGCGGCTCGCCGCGCCCGATTGCCCATCGCCTCCGGGCTCGGCAATGGTCGCCCTGTAGTTGGCGCAGGCGGCAAGGGTCATGGCCGCGGCGACGACCACGGCGAGGCTGCGGTTTCGCGCAAGGCGCTGCAAAGATCGGGACTTTCGAATCTCCATTTTCGTTTCCTCCTCACCTGGGTTGGACCCTCGACACGAAAGCGGGGCCCGGGATGGCACCGGTCAGGCTCTTGGCCGAAAAACGTGCGAACGCCCACAGCGGTAGACCTTTGCGATGCTCTCGCCGCGCCCATATCGCGGCAGGAGGGAGCCTAGGCTCCGGCAATCAAGCAAAGGTCATGGGCCCGTGAAGGCCGGCGTCAAAGAACCGTAAAACCGGGAAATCGCTGTGCAATAAGGGGCTTGTGGCGCGATCACGGGCGCTGCGGGCACCCGCTGGTCTATGGCCGGCGCTCTCGCTGGGTTCGGGAGGCGGGTAGCGAATCGCGATATGCAAAAGACCGTGCCGTGAGCACCCGATCCGGTTGCCAGCCTGCCTCGCCCATGGCCGCCGCCGCATCGCCGCGAACGCGCCGCCGATCCCCCGAGCGCCTGCGACATATGTACGCGTACACCTCGAAATTGATTCCGGAAATCACTTTTAGAAATTTAAAATCAAAGACTTATGTATACGTCTTTGGGCAGTGTCCTTGCGCGTCAGAGGCTGGCACGCAAAGCGAGAAACAGCTTCTCGCCGCGGCTGACGCGCACGGGCCGGACAATGTCGTGGGGGGCGAAGCCCCGCGCCTTCAGCTTCTCGAGCAGGCGCTGGTAGATGGCGAGAATGACCCGGGCCGGACGTCTGGCCCCGGCGGGACAGGCCGCGAGCAACCGCTCCGCCGCCACATACTGCTGATCCGCCCAGGCGGCAAGGTCGTCACAGACCCGAGCCATGGCCGGTTCGGTCACCACTTCCGCCGGCACTCGCGTGGCGAGGCCGTGGCGGGTAAGGAGCTCGCCGGGCAGATAGAGCCTTCCCCTGTCCGCGTCCTCGACCAGATCGCGCAGGACGTTGGTCAGCTGCAGTGCCTGCCCCAGGGCCCGGGCCAGCGCCTGCCCCTCGCGCTTGGGCAGCCCGAAGATCGGCGCCGCGAGCCGGCCGACGGCGCCCGCCGCCCGTGCGCAATAGAGTTCGAGCTGTTCGAGGCTGGGCGCCACCATGCCCCCCGAAACGTCCATTTCCATACCGGCGATGACGGCGAGGAAATCCTCCTGGCTGAGGCCAAAGCGGGCAATGGCCGGGGCCAGGGCGACGGTGGCGGGGTGGCTGGGCCGGCCTTGGAACACGTGCCCGATCTCTTCCCGCCAGGCGGAAAGCACGCGCAATTTTTCGGACTTGCCCTCCGGCCCGTCGGCGACGTCATCCACCGCCCGGCAAACGGCGTAGAGGGCGAACATGGCGTTGCGCCGGGTCCTCGGCAACATCCGCATGGCCCAGAAAAAGGATGAGCCCGACGCCGCCACCCGCGTCCGGACCCATTGCTCGGCTTCGGCGGGCGGCCAGGACCCGCCGCCGGGCACCGCGATGACCGCCCCCGCCCGGTCTCGGCTCCCCGCCGTGAGCGGTGTCTCGGCACTGGACATGGGTTCAGGCGCTTGAGCTCGAGGGCCGCGTCCCGGCCTCGCCGAGGGCGCCGAGCGCCACCTCGACCACGTGGGCCGCGTCCAGCCCCGCCTCCTCGTATTGCGCCGCCGGGCTGTTGTGATCGATGAAACGGTCGGGCAGGACCATGGGACGCAGTTTCAGCCCGGAATGGAGGAGGTCGTGCTCGGCGAGGAACTGCAGCACGTGGGAGGCAAAACCGCCGACCGCCCCCTCCTCGATGGTGATCAGGACCGGATGCTCGCGTGCCAGGCGCGTCACCAAGTCGCCGTCCAGCGGCTTGGCAAAGCGGGCGTCGGCGACGGTCGCCGAAAATCCGCGCCCCGCCAACTCGTCGGCGGCCTTGAGGCATTCCGTCAAGCGCCCGCCGAAATTGAGGATGGCGACCGCGCTGCCCTCGCGCAGGATGCGGCCCCTGCCGATCTCCAGCGCCTCGCCGCGGGCGGGCAGCTCGATGCCGACGCCCTCGCCCCGGGGATAGCGCAGGGCCGAGGGGCGATCGTCGATCGCCACCGCCGTCGCCACCATGTGCACCAGTTCCGACTCGTCGCCCGCCGCCATCAACACGAAGCCGGGCAGACAACCGAGATAGGCGATATCGAAGATGCCCCCATGGGTCGGTCCATCGGCGCCCACCAGCCCCGCCCGGTCCATGGCAAAGCGCACCGGAAGCCCCTGAATGGCGACATCGTGCACCACCTGGTCGTAACCCCGCTGCAGGAAGGTCGAGTAGATCGCACAGAAGGGCTTGAGCCCCTCGGTGGCGAGCCCGGCGGCGAAGGTCACCGCATGCTGCTCGGCGATGCCGACGTCGAAAGTGCGCTCCGGGTAAGCCTCCGCGAACATATCGAGACCCGTGCCCGAGGGCATGGCCGCGGTGATGGCGACGATCTTGTCGTCGCGGCTGGCCTCATCCATCAGGGCTCCGGCGAAGACCTTGGTGTAGGAGGGCGCGTTGGCCTGGGCGCGAACCTGCTCGCCGGTAATCACGTCGAACTTGCCGACCCCGTGATGCTTGTCGGGCGATTCTTCGGCGGGCGGATAGCCGTGCCCCTTCTGGGTCACCACATGCACCAGAACCGGTCCCGGCTCCTCGGAATCGCGGACATTCTTCAGCACCGGCAGCAGATGATCGAGGTTGTGGCCGTCGATGGGGCCGACGTAATAGAAGCCCAGTTCCTCGAACAGCGTGCCGCCGGTCATCATGCCGCGGGCATATTCCTCCGCCCGCTGCGCCGCCTTCTTCAGGGGGCGGGGAAATTTTTCCGCCATCATCCGGGCGAAGTGGCGAAAGGACCGGTAGGATTTGGAAGAAATCAGGCGCGAGAGGTAGGCGCTCATGGCCCCCACGGGCGGGGCGATGGACATGTCGTTGTCGTTGAGAATGACGATCAGGCGCGCGTCCATGGACCCGGCGTTGTTCATCGCTTCATAGGCCATGCCCGCGCTCATGGCCCCGTCGCCGATGACGCAGATCACCTCGTTGTCCCGGTCGGCCAGGTCACGGGCGACGGCCATGCCCAGGCCGGCGGATATGGAGGTCGAGCTGTGGGCCGCGCCGAACGGGTCGTATTCGCTCTCCGCGCGCCGGGTAAAGCCCGACAAACCACCACCCTGGCGCAAGGTCCGGATACGGTCACGGCGTCCGGTCAGGATCTTATGGGGATAGCTTTGGTGGCCGACGTCCCAGATCAGGCGATCGTGCGGGGTGTCGAAGACATAATGCAGCGCCACGGTGAGCTCGACCACACCAAGGCCTGCGCCGAGGTGGCCGCCGGTGATCGACACCGCATCGATGGTTTCGGCGCGCAATTCATCGGCAAGCTGGCGCAGCGACTTTTCGTCGAGCTTGCGGAGGTCCGCCGGCACGGAAAGGCTGTCGAGGAGTGGCGTTTTGCTGGTTTGCGACATGACCCGCTTCACTTAGAGCTAAACATTAATTTTCAAGGATTCCCGGCCTCTTTCCAAACAATTTCGCGTATTTCGCGGCATTTTCAAGGAAAACCGGGGCGCACCGGCCCCGGAGGGGGCACAAATCACCGCCCCAGGCGC
Source organism: Alphaproteobacteria bacterium (assembly GCA_033720855.1). Taxonomy (GTDB): domain Bacteria; phylum Pseudomonadota; class Alphaproteobacteria; order SMXQ01; family SMXQ01; genus SMXQ01. The sequence continues at coordinate 18,566 of JAWWBR010000027.1, read as the reverse complement.
TGGGCCACGGTGCACATCACCCCGATCACCGCCACCGCGGCGAACTCCAGGGGGTTGAGGCTGACCCGCTGGGCCAGCGGATCCCGGCGCCGGAGCTTGCGAGCGAGGCCCCGGGCAACGGCTAGGATGACCCCAGCCTCGGCGGCCAGGCGCGCGTCATCGATCGCCGCCGGCAGGCCTCGGGCATCGTCGATCAGCCCCTCGACCCCATCGAGCATGCGGTCGATCACCCGCCGCAGGGCCGGAGAAGCCGCGTCCGCACCGAGCGCATCGGGATCGAGCGCTTCGTCCGCAAGCCAGTCCATGGGCACGTAGACCCGGTCGAGCCGCCGGTAATCGGCGGCCATGTCCTGAATGTGGTTGATCACCTGCAAGGCCGCGGACAGCGCATCGGCGGCCTTCCGCGCCTCCACATCCTCCTCGCCATGCAGCGCCAGCAGATAGCGGCCGCAGGGCGCCGCCGACAGCCGGCAATAGGCCATCACCTCATGCCAATCGGCATAGCGGTGCTTGGTCGCATCCTGGCGAAAGGCCGCAAGCAAGTCGGTGGCGTGACGCGGGGCGACCCCGGTCTCGGCCAAGCTGCCCGCAAGCGCTTTGGCGGGGCCGGTATCGATGTCTCGGTCGCCGGGTGCTGCGGGTTCCGGCTTGCCCCCGTCAAGGGCGCGGGCGAAGGCGTCGAGCCCCCGGATCTTGTCGGCGGCCGCGAGGTCGGGGTCGTCGGCGATGTCGTCGGCGGCGCGGGCGAAGTCGTAGAACGCATGCACATGGGGCCGCAGACTTGCCTTGATCAGGATCGACGCGACGGGAAAGTTCTCCTGCCGCCGACCCTTGGACGCAGCCGGTACCGGCCTCGGCCGTGGCGCGCGGTCCGTGGGGGCCATGGTCACAAGCGGTCGCGGCCGGCGTTTCGCAAGGTCAGCCCCCCTTGGCCGGCGCCAGCGCCTTGGCCGCGCGGGCAAGCTCCTCGTCGGTCATCTCTTTTTCCACCGCCGCGAGGACCTTGGCGGCGGCTCGATAACCGCCGGCCTTGGCGCGCTTGAGCCAGACCCAGGCCTTGGCCCTGTCCCTGGCGACGCCGAGGCCCGCCCGGTAGAGCAGGCCGAGATTGTATTGCGCCGGCGCCAGGCCCGCCCCTGCCGCCTGGGTGTAGAGGATCGCCGCCTGGGCCGGATTCTTCTCGACCCCCTCGCCCCGCTCGTGCAGGACGGCGAGGTTGAAGGCCGCCTCGGCCACGCCCTTGCGCGCCGCCGCCCGGTACCACTCGGCCGCCTCAGCTGCATTCCTCTCTCGGCCCCGCCCCAACTCGATGGCGAGGCCGAGACTGTACTGGGCCACCCCATGGCCCTTGCGCGCGGCCTTTTCGAACCAATCGGCGGCGAGCTTGTGGTTCGGCGCGCCCCGTAGGCCACGCCAGTACATCACGCCGAGGTAATACTGGGCCCGCGGATTGCCCGCCCGGGCGGCGCGCTCATACCATTCCATGGCATCGCCATAGCCCTGAGGCACGGGAACCGGCGCCTCGGCACCGGCGCCTGCGGCAAGCAGGCAGAGGACTATCGCCAGGGCCCAATGCCATCGCCACGGGCCCTGCCGGGATCGGTATTCCCTACCGATAATCATCGCTCGGCGTTCAATGACTGCTGCCTGCCTGTTCCGGCGCGCGTGGCGCAAGGTTATCCCCCCGCCACCGCCGCCGTCTATGCATTAACGTCTACGGCGATGCGCCCACGCACGCGGCCGGCCAGAATGTCGTCGGCCAGGGCCGGCAGGTCGCCGAGTGCGGCATCCGTAGTCATGGCGTCGAGCCGCGCGCGATCGAGGACCGCAGGAATCCGCGCCCAGGCTTCGCGACGCTCTTCGATGGGGCCGTGGCCGCCCTCGATACCGATCAGGCGCACGCCGCGCAGGAAGAACGGGATCAGGGAGGCGGTAAAGGTGTTGCCGCCGGTCAAGCCGCAGGACGCGATCACCCCCCGCTCACCTAGGGAGGAGATCACCGTGGACAGCGTTTTGCCGCCGACGGCATCGATGCAGCCCATCCATCGGCGGGGCATCAGCGGCCGGTCGGGGCCGTTCTCAAGCTCCGCGCGGGGGATGATCTCGGCCGCGCCCAGGGATTCGAGGTACGGCGCCTCCTCCGTACGACCGGTCGAGGCGACGACCCGGTAACCCAGGGCCGACAGCATGGCAATCGACATCGAGCCGACGCCGCCCGAGGCGCCAGTGACCAGGATGTCGCCGCGGCCGGGCAAGATGCCGCCTTTTTCCAATTCCATCGCCGAGATCATCGCGGTGAGGCCGGCGGTGCCGACCGCCATGGTGTCGCGCGCCGTCCATCCCTCAGGAACGGGCACCAGCCATTCCCCCTTGGCCCGGGCATAGGCGGCATAGCCGCCGGCAAAATGCTCGCCGGCGCCATAGCCGTTGAGCACCACTTGGTCTCCGGGCTTGAAGTCGGGACAGTCTGACTCCTCGACCGTGCCGGCGAGGTCGACGCCGGGCACGAAGGGAAACTCCGTGATGCGGTAGCCGATGCCGCGCACCATCATGGCGTCCTTGTAGTTGATGGTGGAATGGGAGACGCGGATCAGCACCTCGCCATCGGCCAGCACGCTCGACGGCACGTCACCGATCACCACCTCGGGCTTGTCGTTCCCGGCCTCGAGATGAAGCGCGCGGAAGCTGTCGGGTTGGGTCATGACACGGGTCCTCCGTTGGGCGGGCCGATACCGGCCACTCGCCATTCGATGGTTTCGCCGGCCAGGAACAGGCGAACGCGACCGTTGGCCCCGCCCCCGGCGACGTCTATGGTTTCGGGAACCTCCCAGGAGTCACGCTCGAGAATCAGGGTCTCGGCGTTGACCGGCAGGCCGTAGAATTCGGCACCGAAACGCGCGGCGAAGTTCTCCAGACGATCGAGGGCGCCGAGACGCTCGAAGACGGTGGCGTAGGCCGCCATCGCCACCGGCGCGTTGAAAATCCCGGCACAGCCGCAGATCGCCTGCTTGTCGGCGATGGCGTGGGGCGCGGAGTCGGTGCCGAGGAAGAACCTCGGGTGGCCCGAGACGGCGATGCGACGGAGCGCCCCGCGGTGGCGCGCCCGCTTAACCACGGGCAGGCAGAAGAGATGGGGGCGGATGCCGCTGCCCAGCATGTCGTTGCGCTCGACCATCAGGTGGTGGGGGGTGATGGTCGCGCCAAGCCGCTCCGGGCCATCCTTGACGAAATCCACCGCCTCGGCGGTGGTGATGTGTTCCAGCACCACGCGCAAACCGGGGAAATCCTTGATCAGGGGCGCCAGCACCCGGTCGATGAAGACCGCCTCGCGATCGAAGACGTCGACATCGGGATCGGTGACCTCGCCGTGAATCAGGAGCGGCACGCCAAGGTCCTCCATGCGCGCAAGCACGGCCGTGATCCGGGAGACGTCGGTGACGCCGCGCTCGGCATTGGTGGTGGCGTTCTGCGGATAGAGCTTGCAGGCGAAGATGAGGCCGGTCGAGACGCCGGCTTTGATCTCCTCGGGATCGGTGGCGTCGGTGAGGTAAAGGGTCATCAGCGGCGAGAAACCTGCGCTGCCCTCGGAGGCCCGGGCGATCCGCTCGCGGTAGGCGGCGGCGTCCTCGACCGTGACCACCGGCGGCGACAGGTTGGGCATGACCACGGCGCGGGCAAAGGTCCGCGCGGTCCCGGGCAGCACCGCGGCCAACATCGCGCCGTCGCGCAAATGCAGATGCCAGTCGTCGGGCCGGCGGATAACCAATCGCTGGTTGCTCATGAGGTCAGGATACCCCGGTAAAACTCGAGATAGCGCGCCACCACCGCCGCTTCGGTGAAACGGGCCGAATAGGCGGCCTGGCCCGCGTCCACCAAACGGCCCGCCAACGCCCGATCTTGGATCAAACGCGCCATCGCCGCGGTCAGGGCGTCTATGTCATCGATAGGCACGAGCAGGCCGTTCAGCCCATCCTCGATCAAACCCCGGGGCCCGTCGGCGGCGGCGGCGATCAGCGGCCGGTCATGGGCCCAGGCTTCGATCATCACGGTGCCGAACGGTTCGTAGCGAGACGGCAGGACGCAATAGTCGGCGGCCGCGAACAGCGCCGCCCGGTCCTCGCGCCATCCCAGCAGCCTGACGCGATCGCCAAGGCCGAGGTCCGTGATCAATCGCGTCAGCGCATCCCTGAGCGGGCCTTCGCCGGCGATCCAGAGATGCGCGTCGGGGAGTTGGGCAACGGCGCGAATCAGGATGTCGAAGGCCTTCTTGGCATGGAGCCGGCCGAGGGCCAGAAACAGGGGACTGCCGTCGGGGGTCCCGAGCTCCGCCCGCGAGACCGGTGTGGCATGTTCGCCATCGGCAAAGGTGGGCATGTAATGGGCCCGGTCGGCGGGCCAGCCGGCACTGATCTGATGGTCGCGAATCGCCGGCGTAACCCCGACCAGATGGTCGCAACGGCGGTAATCGGCGAGCGGATAATAACCGCCGAACCATCCGACATGGACGAATTTCGGCGCCCTGCGCGGTCGCGAGACGAACCGCGTTGCCCGTCGCATCCAGCTCTGGACGATATCGGGCCGATACTCGGCGATGGCACGCGCAAGGCGCCGTCCCGAGACCCAGTCGATCGGTCCGCCGAAGCGGAGTTCGGCAGGCACAATGCCCGCCTCCCGCAACGCCGCCGCGCGCCCCTGATGGGCACGGATCACCACCCTCTGGTCGAGCCCCGCGCGATGCAGCGCCGTGACGAGGTCGACGAAATGGGTCTCCGCGCCGCCGAACGGTGCCCCGGCCATGACCTGCAGCACGCGCATCACGCCGCCCGGCGCGCCCGCGCCATCAGATCGACCGCCGCCCTCTCCACCGTGTCCACCGTGAGACTGCCCATCAGGCTCTTCAGCGGTGCCATTCCGCGGGCCTGGCGCACCAGGTCTTCATAGGGCTCCGGCGTCCGCACCACGGCGCAGTTGTGTCCAAAGGGCGCGTAATGTGCGTCCTGGGTCGGCCCGAACAGGCCGAGGGTCGGAACCCCCGCCGCCGCAGCCATGTGCATTAAGCCCGAATCGTTACCGATGTAGAGCTCGGCGCGTTTCAGGCAGGCGAAGGCGGTCAGCAGGTGGACGCCGCCGAAAATCTCGATCACGCGCGCCGCATCGAAAGCCTCGATCAGCGGGCGGGCGCCGGCATGCTCATCGGCGGCGCCGAGGACCATGATGCGGGCGCCGGCAAGCGGCCCATCGGCTTGGGTCAGGCGGCGGGCCAGTTCGATGAAGTTTTCCACCGGCCACTCCTTGCATGGCCAGTTGGCGGTCGGCCCCAGTGCCAGAACCGGCGCGCCATCCGGGACCAGCGCCGCGGCCGCCTCCTCGTGACCGCCTCCGGTCCAGAGCTTGGGCTGAGCCGGTGCCGCCAGGTCCAGCACCCGCGACAGCCGCTCGACCCGATTGACCGGCGCGCGATCGGTGTAATAGGCGTAGCGTCTGCCGCGCAGCAAGGGCATGGTCGCGAGGGAACCGCGCAGATCGACGATGACATCCCAATAGGTGCCGAATGTGTCGCGAAGGAATCCCATCCAATGGCCGGCGAGGCGTCTTTTGCTGAGGACGATGATGCGCTCGAGGCCGGGCACCGACTCGAACAGGGGTGCCGCGATGGGGCCACAGGCGATGGTGATCCGCGCCCCCGGATGCGTGCCGATCAGGTGATTGAGCAGGCCGGTGGAGAGGACGGCGTCGCCGATCCGGGTTGAGGTTACGAAAAGAATCCGCATCGACCGGTTTATAAGGGGTCCCGCGCGCCCTTGCCAAAGGCTTTTCCGTCCGCTACCTGATAGTCGGCTTGACCGACTGAGAGACCGGAGACCACCACAATGTTCCCGATGGGGCAAATGACCCTGACCCTGCTTGAAAACCGGGGCGTCGTGCGCGTCGCCGGCGAAGACGCGCGCGATTTTCTGCAGAACATCGTCACCAACGACGTCTCCAAGGTCAACGGGGCCGCCGCCATTTGGGCGGCGCTGCTCTCGCCCCAAGGAAAATACCTCCACGATTTCTTCATCGTCGGTTTGGGCGGCGCCCTGATGCTCGATTGCGAGAAGGCGCGGGCAACCGATCTGGTGGAGCGGCTCGCGCGCTACCGGCTGCGCTCCAAGGTCGAGATCACGAACGTCAGCGCCGATTGGGTAGTGGCCGCACTGATGGGCACCGACGCCGACGCCGGAGCCCTCGTCGGGTTTGAAGGCCGTGGCGGCCCCATCGCCGGCGGCGTCTGTTACGTCGACCCCCGCTATGGCGGGATGGGCGCCCGTGCGCTGGTACCGAAAGACGCGATCGGTGAGCTTCTGTCGGCGGGTTTCGAGCAGGTGGAACCGGGCTTCCATGAGCATGCCCGGCTGTGTCTGGGCCTGCCGGACGGTAGCCGCGACCTCGTCGTCGATAAGGCCTTTCCCATGGAAAACGGCTTCGACGAGCTCAACGGCATCGACTGGGACAAGGGCTGCTACGTCGGCCAGGAAATGACCGCGCGGATGCGCTACCGGGCGACCGTGCGGCGCCAGCTCCTGCCCGTTTCCATCGACGGCACGGCGCCGGCAGCGGGAACGGCCGTCATGCTGGGCGACCGCGAAGCCGGCGAAATGCGCTCCTCGGCCGGAGATATCGGGCTCGCCCTTCTGCGCCTCGAGGCGCTCGGCGAACTGCAATCGGGAGAGCGGAACCTGACCGCCGATGGCGCAGGCTTGACCCCCCTTCGCCCCCCCTGGCTCGGCGCGGCGAAGGCCGAAAACGGCGATGGGGGGCGCGATGCCGATCCGCCCCAGGGCGGGTGAAAATGGCAGGGACGGTCGGGGCCGGTTCAGGGGCCGGTTCAGGATCCGACCTCACCTTTTTCTCAATCAGCGTTTCTGTTTGGCTGCGCCGTCTCCGCGTTGCGACAACGAGCCGCCGATGACCCATCTCTACAGAATCGAGGGCGATTTGGGTCTTCTCATCGAAAAGTTCGATGGACGAATGGATTGGCGGGCCCTTTGGGAGGGGATGCTGGAGTCGACCAAAGACCCCGGCTACCGGACCGGCTTCGATGTCGTATCGGACATGACCACCGCCGACCTGGATCTCGGGTCCGAGGACGCCAAGAGGCTCGCCGAGAAAACGATCGGAGAGCCAACGATGAAGTACCATCGCGTTGCCGTGGTTGCCCCGGGATTGCTCCAATTCGGGATCGCGCGGATGTTCGGGATGCTGTCCGACGACACCGATGTTTTCAGCGCATACCGCGTTTTCACGGATTTTTCGGATGCCCGAGCCTGGCTGGGTTTGCCCGAAGAATTGGGGCTTCGCCTTTAGCGGGGCCGGCACGGGCGCGACGTCATGGAAACGCAGTTTCTCGGCATTCCCGGCATCGACGGCCTGGTCTTCTCGGGCCTTGCCCTCGCCTCCTTCTGCACCGCCTTTTTCGGCATGATCACCGGCGCCGGCGGCGGCCCCATCCTGCTCGCCCTGATGGCGATGGTGATGCCGCCTTCGGCCCTGATCCCGGTGCACACGGTGGTCCAGTTGGGCGTCGGCTCGAGCCGCACCATAATCCTCTGGCGCTTCATCCTCTGGCCCACCATGCTGCCGTTCCTGATCGGTGCCGTGATCGGTGCTGCCGTGGCCGCGCCGATCTTCGTCAGCCTGCCAACCGCCGTGCTTCAAGGAATCATCGGATTGTTTATCCTGCTGGTGGCGTGGATGCCCGAAATCGGCCGCATCGGGCCGGAAAGGGGCCGTTTCGCCCTGCTCGGCTTCGGCATGACCTTCCTCGCCATGTTCGTGAGTTCCACCGGCTCCCTGCTTGCTCCCTTCGTCGCCAGTATCAGCCCAGACCGGCGCAACTACGCGTCCACCACGGCCAGCCTGATGTCGATGTCTCATATCATCAAGCTGGTCGCCTTCGGGCTGATGGGCTTCGCTATCGGCGCCTACCTGCCGTTGATGGCGGCGATGGTGGGCACCGCGACGCTCGGCAATTGGCTCGGCAAGAAGGTGCTGGTCAGGATTCGCGAAGACATTTTCCGCTGGGTGCTGAAGGCGCTGTTGAGTCTGTTGGCGCTTAGGCTGCTGTGGATCGCCGCGACGTCGAGCGGCCTCCTCTGACAAGCACCTTCAGGCCGTTTCCAGAAGTTCGAAGGGGACTTGGGTCGGGCCCTCGCCCCGATAGGTGGCGTTGGTCTCGGGTTTGTAGCGGCCCTGCAGGACCTTTCCCACCAGGCGTTCGGAGCGCAGGATGACCGCGACAGAGCGCTCGCTGCCGCTGTTCTCGGCATGAATGCCAAACGGCGGCACCAGGTCGACCGTGCCGCGCCGGCCCCGGGTCACGCCATCGAGCTCAAGCTCCGCATGTCCCTCCTTGCTGCCGTCATCGACGCGGTGATAGCGGGCGAGCTCTTCCTCGCCGTCGACCAAACCGTAAGCAGTCCAGGCATGGGCGTGGTCGTGGATGCCACGCTTGCGGTGGATCGTGCGGACGACGGCGTTGATGACGAAGCCGTAATCGGGATCTTCATAGAGAAGCAGGTTCTTGTGCCCTTCGGTCGAGGGCCAGGACTTGGAATGGGCAAGGACGCTATCGTCCATAACGAAGTCGTGCAGAAGCGCACGCCCCCGCGCCATCGCCGCCTCGGTATCGCCCGCCGCATCGGCGAAGGCGGCGCGCAGCTCGGTGATGAAATTTTCGAACGCGGGCAATCTTCGCGCCGCCATGGCGATTCTCCGCTCCTTCCCACGGTGTATTTTTCCTCCACGGGGATAAACCTATGCTATGCCCGCGGCCCAGCCCTGGCCAGCCTAGAATGGCACCGGCGCGGCGGTCACCCGGTTGGAGAGGAAAGATGAAGAAGCGACGCGATCCCACATGGCGCTACCGGCTTGCCCTCGGGCGCAAGGTCCTTAGGGACAAGACCAAATACAGGCGCAAGACGAAGCATAAGCCCCGGCTGCCCCGCCGGGGCGCTTCATATCTGGCTGCGTGAATTCGGAGGCGGCTCCAGCGCCGCGCCGCCCGGTCCCGGGACTAGGCCGCGGCCCTGTTGCCGCCCTTGATAACGCGGATCTTGGCGGCAGCGTCCTTGCTTTTCTTGGCCCCTTGCCATTCCTCCATCTGCCGCCTCCTCTCCGATTCCTGGATGTGGTTGCGAATGACGATCCAGGTTACCAGCACGATGGCAGCGAGGCCCACGAGCAGGAGCAAGAAGCCGAGCGACTGATGATCTTGCCCCTCGTCTCCGGCCGCGCTCCCGTGCATTCCCGTGACCGCCGTCGGGGCGACCACCGGTTTTTCCGCCGCCTTGGCCTGGCTTTCGCTGCTGTCGCCCTTGGCGAAGGCGAGAGCGGCAACGTCGATCTCGGAGGGTGGGCCTTGAGGGGCGGACCCGATCCCATGAGCGGCCTCCGCCGGAGCACCGGCGGCACTGGACGTGCCGGACTCCGCGGCCGCGGCCTGGCCGGTTCCGGTCCCGCCCTCTGCCGGGGCGCCGGCGCCGTTGGGCTGCCCCATGGGTTCGCCGACAAGCCCGCCGGAGGCATCGCCGGTGGGGCGACTTGCGCCACCTGTCATGCCCGAAGAGCCGCTGGCGGAGCCGCCCGCCAGAGGATCACCGGCCGCTTGATCGCCGCCCGAACCGCCACTTGCCTGTTCGGCCGAAGCCGCGCCATCCCGCGGCAGGGAGCCCCCCGCCTCGGCCTCGCCCGCCCCGTCACCGGAACCGGGCAATGCCTCTCCGTCGCCGGACGCCTGGTCATCGCCCGCAGCGGTATCGTCGGACCGGTTCGGATCCTCCTGGTTGCCGTCGCGTTGGCTGTGGTCGGAGAGGTCGTCATCGCCGAGTTCATCGTCGAAGCCGGTGCCGCCGCCGCCACCATTGCCGCTGCTCGTGACTTGGGGCCTGTCACCGTCGAAGGAGCCGGCGATGGTCGAGAAATTGGTATTGAGTTCGAGGCCGAGGGCCATCAACACGGCAATGATGACGACGCCGATGAGAGCCGCCACCATGCCGTATTCGATCGCGGTAACGCCCGACCGGTCCCCGGCCAAGCGGCGCATCATCCGAACTAGTTCAACCAAACTCCGCATTCCCCCGCTCCCTCAACTCGATACTTCGCCTCGCAACGCCCGGCCCCCGAATTCCGTTTTCCTCGCCAAAATCCCGCGGCCAATGAAACAAATCAAAAAAGAAGGTGGCTTTGTTTATATCTCAAAATTAGATAATTAACCAAATAAATTGTTTGAATTTTTGTTTAAAATTTTATTTATTATTAGTAGATCATTAAGGTTAATTTTTAATTATTACACATTGCTTATAGATCTATCGCAAAGAGATGCCGTACCGGCGCCTTGCGCCGCCGTTCCGGTCCGGGAATCCCCCTTGACCCTGAAGACGGCGAAATGGGACTATTTTTGCGGAGGGAAGCCGATGGACACCATGACGGGCTTGACCGCGACTCCGCTCTCGCCCGCGCTCGGGGCCGAGGTCGGCGGACTTGATCTTAGGGAGGACCTGTCGCCGGAGACGGTCGACGCCATCCGCGAACTGTGGCAACGCCATCTCGTTCTGGTCTTCCGCGGCCAACAACTCACCACCGATCAACAGCGCCGTTTCGCCGCCAATTTCGGGACGCTGGGACGGCGCAAGCGCGAGAGCACCGCGTTCGCGAAATCGAAATACGCGCTCTACGAGGGCGATCCGGCCATCCGCGAAGATCCCAACCTGGTGTTGGTCAGCAACATCACCGTCGAGGGCAAGCCTATCGGCTCCTTCGCCGAAGCGGACATGTGGTTCCACATCGATTCCGGCTATGCCGAGCGCCCCTACAAATACACCCTGCTCTATTCCATCAAACTGCCGAGCGAAGGCGGCAACACGCTGTTCGCCAACATGTACAGCGCCTACGAAACCCTGCCCGAGGACCTCAAGGCCAAGCTCAGCGGCCGCAAGGCCCTGCACATCCATGAATACAAACGGCGCGACAAGGTCGACGTCACCAAGGATATCAGCGCCTCGCCCCATTACTTCCATCCGGTATTCACCACCCACCCCGAAACCGGGCGCAAGTCGCTGTTCGTCGACCGACTGATGACGGCGCGGATCGAGGGGCTGGACGCGGAAGACAGCGCGCGAACCCTCGCTCACCTCTTCGATCACGCCGAAAGTCCGGAATTCGTCTACGAACACGTCTGGCGTTTGGGCGACCTGGTGATGTGGGACAATCGTTGCGTCACCCATGGGCGGACCTATTTTCCCGAAGATCAGGAGCGCATCCTCAGGCGCTGCACCGTCGAGGGCGAGCCGCCTTACGAGTAAAGGGCCCACGGGAACGGAACGCCCATGACATTATTCCTGGACGAAGCCTGCGTCGGCGCGCTGGTCGGCATGGACGATGCCCTCGCCGCCGTCGAGGAGGTGTTCGGCGAAATGGGGCGCGGCACCGTCACCAACGTGCCCCGGGTGCGCGCGCCGCTGGGCGACGGGACGCTCCGCATCACCGCGGCGGTGCTCGGTTACCGCGGCTATTACGGGATCAAGGTCTCCTCCACCACCATCTTCGAATCGAGCGCGGGGCGGGTCTTTTCGCTCTACAAGACCGAGACCGGCGAGCTCGCGGCCATCGTCCAGGTGTTCGCCATGGGGGCGCTCCGGACCGGCGCCGCCAGCGGCATCGCCACCAAATACATGGCCCGGCCCGATGCCGCCCGTCTCGCCGTGATCGGCACCGGGCGCCAGGCCCGGACCCAGGCCGAGGCGGTGTGCAAGGTGCGCCCGATCACGGAGATTCGCGCCTTTAGCCGAAGCGCGGAAAATCGCGCCCGGTTCTGTCGCGATCTCGGCGGCCTGGCGGACGAGGTCCGCGAGACCGCCAGTCCCGAGGAGGCCGTCCGCGATGCCGATATCGTCGTCACCGCCACTCCCGCGACGGAGCCGGTGGTGCTCGGCCGCTGGCTTGCTGCCGGAACCCACGTCAATGCCATCGGCGCCAACTTCGAGCACCGGCGCGAGCTCGATAGCGACGCCGTGGCCAGGGCCCGGGTCATCGCCACCGACGACCGCGAGCAGGTTCGCTACGAAGCGACCGACCTCGCCGCCCCGGTGCGCGAGGGCGTGATCGGCTGGGACGACGTCGTCGGCCTCGGTGACATCGTCGCCGGCATCCGCCCCGGCCGCGAGGGGAGCGACGACATCACCCTGTTCAAGTCCCTCGGCGTCGCTTTCGAGGACGTGGCGCTGGCTGCCCGCGCCTATGAGAAGGCGCTTGAAACGGGGGCCGGGCAGAGGCTGCCCGACCTCGCGGGCTAGGGGGCGAGAGGATGGCACGCCTGCCCTTCATCGACCCCACCGACGAACCGGACGAGCTGCGCCCGGTGTTCGAGCAGCTGCGCGCGACCCGCGGCCGGGTGCCCGGCATGTACCGGCTGCTCGCCCACCAGCCGGCGGTTCTCGCCGCTCACCGCGCCTATTTCAGCGCGGCGCTGGATACCGGCCTGCTGCCCCGCGCTTTCAAGGAAAAGATCGCCTTCAAGGTGGCCCGGCTCAGGGGATCGGCCTATTCCTCGGCATCCCACCGGCGCTATGCCCTCGACCACGGCATCACGGATGCGGAGATCGAAGCCGTGGCCCGGGGGGATTACACCGGCCTCGAGCCGGCCGAGGCCGCGGCGCTCGGTTTCGCCGAGGAGATGGTCGGCCAACGCGGCGCCGTGGCCGATCGCACCCTGGAGGCGCTCAAGGCGCATTTTTCCAACGCCGAGATCATCGAGATCGTGGCACTTGTGGGAATCATGGAACTCGCCTGCAGCTTCGCCGCCGCCTTCGGCCTCGAGGCCGACCGCGATGCGCCGTCCTGAGGTGGCGGCGGGGCCCGCGTATCGGCTATGCTGACGGCGATGAGGACAAGAGAGGGATAGAGGAATTATGAACGGGGTCCTTCGTTTCATGGCCGAGATTGCGACCGCGCTCGTCGTCTTTGCCGGCGCCATTGGCCTGATCCTCATCATCCTTGGGTTCATGGTGGTCATCGAGGCCAACACCACCGGCGGGGAGGGGGCGTTGAAGACCTTCGTCGCGGCCGATCAATGGGTCCGCGCCGCTCAGGTCCAGATCAGCCTGACTCCCGGCCGACTGCTGGGCTCCTTCGCCATGGCGCTCGGCCTCAAGATCACCGGCATCGCCCTGGCCGCGGCGGTTTTGCTCGACATCATGAATTCCCTGAGGACGATCGTCGAACAGCGCCGCCGCTGAGGCGGGCCGGGGACCGGCGGACGGCCTAATCCGATTTGGGGGCGACCTTGAGCGCCGCCTGGGCCGCGGCCAGGCGGGCCACCGGCACGCGGAAAGGCGAGCAGGAGACGTAGTCGAGCCCCACGGCCTCGCAGAAACGGATCGAGGCGGGATCGCCGCCATGTTCGCCGCAGATGCCGAGCTTGATCCCCGGGCGCGCAGCCCGGCCCCGCTCGCTCGCGATTTGCACCAACTCTCCGACCCCGGCGACATCGATGGAGACGAAGGGATCGGCCGCGAGGATGCCCTGGCGGCGGTAGGCGTCGAGGAAGCGTGCGGAATCGTCGCGCGACAGGCCGAAGGTGGTCTGAGTCAGGTCGTTGGTGCCGAAGGAGAAGAACTCGGCGCTTTCGGCGATCTCCCCGGCCAGCAGGGCCGCGCGCGGCAGTTCGATCATGGTTCCCACCGTGTAGGCGACCTCGGCACCGGACGCTTCCATGGCCTCTTTGGCGGCGCGGTCGATCATCGGTTTCAGGCGATCGAACTCGGCGCGGGTGGCGATCAGCGGGATCATCACCTCTGGATGCGCGGTGCCCGGCGCCGCCTTGTTGACCCGGGCGGCGGCGTTGAAGATGGCACGGGCCTGCATCTCGTAAATTTCCGGATAGGTGATGCCGAGACGGCAACCGCGGTGGCCCAGCATCGGGTTGGTTTCATGGAGCTGGGCGACTCGCCGCCGGACCGCCTCGATGCTGGTTCCGGCATCGGCCGCGAGGTCCGCGAATTCGTCGTCGCTCTTTGGGAGGAATTCGTGGAGCGGCGGATCGAGCAGCCGAATGGTCACCGGCAGCCCCGCCATGAGGCGGAAGATTTCCTCGAAATCGGCTTCCTGCATGGGCTGGATGCGCTCGAGTGCGGCCCGGCGCGCCTCTTCGGAATCGGCGAGAATCATCTCGCGCACGGCGGCGATGCGTTCATCGTCGAAAAACATGTGCTCGGTGCGCGACAGACCGATGCCCTCGGCGCCGAATTCGCGCGCCGCTTTGACGTCCGTCGGGGTCTCGGCATTGGCGCGCACGCCGAGACGCCGGATGCCGTCGGCCCATTCCATCAGGGTCGCGAACTCCCCGGTCAGTTCCGGCTGCTCCATGGGCAGGGCGCCGGCCATCACCTCGCCGGTGGCGCCGTCGATGGTGATCTGGTCCTTGGCGGTGAACCGGCGGCCCCCCACCGTCAGGGTCCCCGCATGGGCATCGATGGCGAGCTCCCCCGCCCCGGCGACGCAGGCGCGGCCCATGCCGCGCGCCACCACCGCCGCGTGGCTGGTCATGCCGCCGCGCGCGGTGACGATCCCTTTGGCCGCATGCATGCCGTGGATGTCGTCGGGACTGGTCTCGACCCGGACGAGGATCACCTTCTCGCCCCTCGCCGCCCGGGCCTCGGCGTCGTCGGCGGTAAACGCGATCCCCCCCGACGCCGAGCCGGGAGAGGCCGGCAGACCGGTCGCCAGCACGTCGCGTTCCGCGTCGCCGGCGATCGTCGGGTGCAGCAACTGATCGAGGGTCTGAGGATCGATGCGCGAGATCGCCTCGGCCTCGTCGATCAGGCCCTCGCCGACCATGTCGACGGCGATACGAATGGCGGCCTTGGCGGTGCGCTTGCCGGTGCGGGTCTGGAGCATCCACAGCCGCCCCTTCTGGACCGTGAACTCGACGTCCTGCATGTCGCGGTAATGGCGCTCCAAGGTTTCGCGCACGGCGCTGAGCTCGGCGTAGACCTCGGGCAAGGTCTCCTCCATCGACGGCAGGGTCCCGTTCCCGGCCTCCCGGGCGGCGCGGCTCAGCGGCTGCGGCGTGCGGATGCCCGCCACCACGTCCTCGCCTTGGGCGTTGACCAGGTACTCGCCGTAGAATGCGTTTTCTCCGGTCGCCGGGTCGCGGGTGAAGGCGACCCCGGTGGCGCAGTCCTCGCCCATGTTGCCGAACACCATGGCCTGGACGTTGACGGCGGTGCCCCAATCCTCGGGGATCTCGTGGAGCCGGCGGTAGGTCTTCGCGCGCGGGTTCATCCAACTGGAGAACACCGCGCCGATGGCACCCCAAAGCTGTTCCGCGGGGTCGTCTGGGAAGGAGGTGCCGGTTTCGGCGGCGACCATGTCCTTGTATTCGCCGACCAGCTCGCGCCAGTCGTCGGCGGTCATGTCGGTGTCGAAGCCGTAGCCCGCGTCCTCCTTCGCCAGGGCGAGCAACTCCTCGAAACGGTCGTGCTCCAGCCCCAAGACCACGCCGCCGTACATTTGGATGAAGCGCCGGTAGGCGTCCCAGGCGAAGCGCTCATCGCCGCTCGCCGCCGCCAGGCCGCCGACGGTCTCTTCGTTGAGGCCGAGGTTCAGCACGGTGTCCATCATCCCCGGCATGGAGGCCCGCCCGCCCGAACGCACGCTGACCAGGAGCGGGTTGGCGGCAGCGCCGAAGCGCGCGCCCACGGCCTCTTCGACCTGCCCAAGCGCCTCCTCGACCGCGGGTTTGAGGTCATCGGGATAGGACTGACCGTGGCCGAAGAAGAAGCTGCAGGCCTCGGTGGTGATGGTGAAGCCGGGTGGCACCGGCAGGCCCAGGCTCGCCATCTCGGCAAGGTTCGCGCCCTTGCCACCGAGCAATGCGTTCATGGAGGCGTCGCCCTCGGCCGCACCGCCGCCGAATGCATAGACCCACTTGGTCATGGGTTCTCCTTTGCGCCGGCCCTAACCCTCGATCCGCGAAAAGTCGGCGACCGCATTGAGGGCGGCGCGTATCTGGGCGAGCAGCCTGAGCCGGTTCGCCCTGAGCTTCTTATTATCGCAGTTTACCGTGACGAAATCGAAGAACGCATCGACGGGCCCGCGCAGCTTGGCGAGCTCCGCCATGGCGCCGGTGAAATTCTCCGCCGCTAAAAGCGCCTCGATGCGCCCGCGCGCGAGATCGAGCGCCTCATAAAGCGCCCCCTCCTCCTCCTGTTCCAGGAGATCGCGGGCGATGTCGCCGTCATACGACGTCTTGTCGTTCTTCTCCTCGATGCGCACGATGTTGGCGGCACGCTTGTAGGCGACGAGCAGGTTGGCCCCGTCCTCGCGCTCGAGGAACTGCGCCAAGGCCTCGACCCGGGCGAGCAGGCGCACCAGGTCGTCCTCGGTCCCGCCGTCCGGCTTCGGCGTCGCGAACACCGCCTCGATCAGATCATGGCGCACACCCTTGGCGCGCATCTGCACCTTGAGCCGGTCGGCGAAGAAGGCGAGCAGGTCGGCCGGATCGAGATCACCTTGAAAGCCCTCCCGGGTCTCGCCATAGGCGCGCTCGGCGGCATCGAAAACTTCCGCCAAGGGCAGCCTCAGGCCATTCTCGGTCACCAGGCGGATGACGCCGAGCGCGGCACGCCTGAGGGCGAAGGGATCGCGCGAACCGGTGGGCTTCTCGTCGATCGCAAAAAACCCCACCAGGCTGTCGATCTTATCGGCCAAGGCGACGGCGATCGCGACCGGCGCGTTGGGACAGGCATCATTGGGCCCGGCCGGCGCATAGTGCTGGGCGATGGCCTCGGCGACTTCCGCGTGCTCGCCGTCATGGAGCGCGTAGTACCGGCCGATCACGCCCTGAAGGTCGGGGAACTCGCCGACCATGCCGGTGGTGAGGTCGGCCTTGGCCAGATGGGCGGCGGAGCGGGCCTTGTCGCGATCGGCGTCGGGGATGAAGGCGCAGAGCTCGGCCGCCAGGCTCTCCATGCGGTCGACCTTCTCCGCCACCGTGCCGAGCTTGGCGTGGAAGACGATCTCCTCGAGCTTCGCCACCCGGCTTTCCAGCGCCACCTCGCGGTCGGTATCCCAGAAGAAGCGCGCATCGGCGAGGCGCGCGCGCAAGACGCGCTCGTTGCCGGCGATCACCGCCGCGCCGCCGTTTGCGGCGTCCATGTTGGCGACGGTGATGAAGCGCGGCGCCAGCCTGCCCCCCTTGTCCTCCAGCGCGAAGTATTTCTGATGGGCGCGCATGGACGAGGTCAGCACCTCTTCGGGGAGGTCCATGAAGTCGGGATCGATCGACCCCATCAGCGGCACCGGCCATTCCACCAGGCCGGCGACCTCGGCGAGCAGGGCGAGGTCGTCTTTCAGGGTAAGGCCCTCGGCGGCAGCCAGCGCCTCGGTGCCGGATGTGATGATCTCCGCCCGCTCGCCGGCATCGAGAATCACAAAAGCCTTCCCTAGCTTGTCCCGGTAATCGGCAAAATCCCCCACCGTGATGGCATCGGGCGCCATGAAGCGGTGGCCCCGGGTCTCGGCACCGGCCTCGATCCCGGCGAAGGCGATGGGCACGGTTTGGCCGGCAAACACGCACAGGATCGAATGGATCGGGCGCACCCAGCGGGTTTCGCCCCCGCCCCAGCGCATGGATTTCGGCCAGGGCAGCGCCGCCAGCGCCTCCGGCAGAACCTCCGCCAGGACCTCCGCCGCCGCGCGCCCTTTCTTCTCGATCACGGCAAAATAGAATTCCTTGCCCTTGACCTCCCGCCTCTCGCACTGATCAAGGGTCAGGCCGACGGCGCCGAGGAAGCCCTGGACCGCCTTGTCCGGCGCGCCAACCTGCGGGCCCCGGCGTTCCTCCGAGACATCGGGCTGCTGCTCAGGAATTCCTTCCACCACCAGCGCAAGGCGACGGGGCGTGGCGAAGGCGACGGCATCGACGACGTCGAGCCCCGCCTGCTTGAGGCCGTCGGCCACCAGGCGCTTGAGGTCGTCCGCCGCCCGCGCCTGCATCCGGGCGGGGATCTCCTCGGACAGAATCTCCAGCAGCAGCTGCGCCATCTCAGGCCCCTCCGCCGCCTGGCGCCGCCCGGCTTTCGAGCCAGGCCTCGCAGCAGCCGCGCGCGAGGTCGCGCACGCGCTGGATGTAGGCGGCCCGCTCGGTCACCGAGATCACCCCGCGCGCATCGAGCAGGTTGAACATATGGCTCGCCTTGATGCACTGGTCGTAGGCCGGCAGCGCCAGCCCGGCGTCCAAGAGCGCCCGGCATTCCCCTTGCGCCTTGGTGAAGCCGTCCATCAGGGTTCCGGTATCGGCGTGCTCGAAATTGTAGGCCGAGAACTCGCGCTCGTTCTGGAGGAAGACGTCGCCGTAGGTCATGCCGCCGGCATCGGCGGGAAGCCCGTTGAAATCGAGGTCGAAGACGTTTTCCACGCCCTGGACGTACATGGCGAGGCGCTCGAGGCCGTAGGTCAGCTCCGCCGTGACCGGGCTGCATTCGATGCCGCCCACCTGCTGGAAATAGGTGAACTGGGTGACCTCCATG
>JAWWBR010000026.1:0-33378 GCA_033720855.1 Alphaproteobacteria bacterium | reverse complement strand
GCCGAACATCTCGACTTGGGCGGAAACGCCCGCTGGCAGCATAAAAAGCTGCAGGAGCCCCAGCGCCGGCAACGCCAGCAGGTAATAGCGCCGCACCCATCGGGGTACGAACGGGACCCCGAGCGCGCCCAGGATCAGGATCAAGCCCGGAGGAAGATCAACGATCATAGTAATCCTCGTCCCGCTTGACGATCCTGCGGAACTCTCTGGCGGCGAGCACCAGGAGGAAGCAGACGATGAAGCCGAAAAGCCCGTAGAAGACGGGGAAACCCTCGAACCTGAACGCGGGATGATGGGCGAAGGCAAAATCGGCGATGGCGAGCAGGGCACAGGCGATCCACATGCCGCGGTAAAGCACGGTGGTCCTGTCGGTGCCGAACCACGAGGTCTTCGCGGTCCGGGGCGTATCGTCGTCCTGGCGGGTGCTCATGTCTTGTCCCTTACCGCCCGGCTAGGGGCTCAAGCAGCCGATAGAGGGCATCGGCATAGATGAACAGAAGAATGCATCCAAACGCCGTGAGGCACAGGGGCACGACGCAAAATGCCGGGGCCTCGCGAATGCCCGAGAGGAAACGTCCCGGCGCCGCCGCGGCTCCCGCCGATTGCGGCTGCGGGACGGCATGGCTGCCCTCTCCCCTCAGGAAAAAGCCGCGCCCGACGATCGGCAAGAGATAAGCGACGTTCAGCAACGAACTGACCATCAGAACGCCGATCATCACCAGCTGGCCGGCATCGGCGGCACCCAACATCAGGTACCACTTGGACCACGACCCGCCCATAGGCGGCAATCCAATCACCGACAGCGCGCCGATCAAAAAGGCGCCATAGGTGAACGGCATGACCCGGCCGAGTCCGTCCATGTCGCTGATCTCGGTCTTGTGGGTGGCGGTGTAAATGGCGCCGGCGCAGAAGAACAAGGTGATTTTGCCCATGGCATGCATGGCGATATGCATGGCGCCGCCGATCACGCCCATGGAGGTTGCAAGCGCCGCGCCCAGGGTCACGTAGGACAGTTGGCTGACCGTGGAATAAGCGAGCCGCGCCTTGAGGTTGTCCTTGGTCATGGCGATGATCGAGGCCGTCAGCAGGGAGAAGCCCGCGACCCATGTCAGCCAGACGGACGTTCCCGTGGTGGCGAGGAAGTCGACGCCGAAAATGTAGACGATCACCTTCACGACGGTGAAAACGCCGGCCTTGACCACGGCAACGGCATGGAGCAGGGCGCTGACCGGTGTCGGCGCCACCATGGCGGCGGGCAGCCAGCGGTGGAACGGCATCAAGGCGGCTTTGCCGATACCGAACATGTAAAGCGCCAGCAGAAGCGGCACCAACCCTTCGGCGACCTTGCCCGAGATGATGCCGCCCTGGGTGAAGTCGAGAGTCCCGGTTGCCACCCAGGTCCAGATTATGGCGATCATCTGCAGACCGATCGAAGTGCCGATGAGGATGCCCAGATACGTCCGCCCTCCCTGCCGCGCCTCCGGGGTTTCCTTGTGCGCGACCAGCGGATAGGTGGAAATGGTCAGCACTTCGTAAAAGATGAAGAGGCTGAACATGTTGGCCGAAAAGGCGACCCCTATAGCCGACAGGATGGCGATGGCGAAGTAGACGTAGAAGCGGGTTTGCTTGTGCTCGGCGTTGCCGCGCATATAGCCGATCGAATAGATCGAGTTCAGGATCCAGAGACCCGAGGCGATCATGGCGAACATCATGCCGAGAGGTTCGATCCTGAGCGCGAGCGTAAGGCCGGGCATGACCTCGCCGATCAGCAAGGCCGGCGCCGGTCCCGGCGCCATCGAAGCGCCCAGCAGCCACAGAACATCGGCGAACAACACTACCGCCGTGGTCAGCGTCACGCTTTCGCGCAGATTGGGATGGCGGCCAGTGAGGGCGATCAGCACCGCGCCCACGGCGGGAATGACAAGGCTCAGCGCCAATGCGGTCGGGGCGCTCATGAGCCAGCCCCTCCACCGAGCAGCACGCGGGCGGCGGCGCCCGCGACGCCGGTTGTCAGGCTCGCATCGATGCCGAAGTAGAGGTTGGCCCCGACAAGCAGCCAGGTCGGGATCAGCATCGATAGTGGCGCCTCGCCGGCGGTCGCGCCTTCCGGGGGCGCCTCGAGGTAGGCCGCCTCGACCACCCGCCAGATGTAGATCACGGCAAGCAGCGAGCTGGCCACCACGAGGGCGGCGATCGGCCACATGCCCGATTCCAGGGCGGCGGAAACCAGATACCACTTACTGATGAAGCCCACCGTCAGGGGCACGCCGATCAGGCTGAGCCCGCCGATGGTGAAGGCGGCCATGGTCCAGGGCATGAGCCTGCCCAGCCCGCGCATGTCATCGATCCCGGCGCTGCCGAAGCGAAACACGACGGCACCCAGTGCCATGAACAGCGCACCCTTCATGAGCGCATGGTTGAAGACGTGCAACATCGCCGCTGTCAGCCCGGTGAAGCTGGCGAAACTCAGGCCGAGGACCATGTAGCCCAATTGCGCGACCGAGGAATAGGCGAGCATCCGCTTGATGTCGACCTGGAAGATGGCGACCGTGGAGGCCGCGAACATGGCGAGGATGGCGAGCGGCAACAGTAGATAGGCCAAGGTCGGGGCCAGGGTCGTGAAACCGGTCCCGAATATCGTGAACAGGAAACGCAGCAGCAGATAGATCGCCGCCTTGGTGGCGGTCGCGGCGAGGAACACGGTGACTGCGGACGGGGCGAAGGTGTAGGCGTTGGGCAGCCACAGGTGCAAGGGAAACAGGGCCAGCTTGAGCCCCAGCCCGGTGACGATGAAGGCGAAGGCCACCACCAGGGTGCGGTTAGGGCCGATCGCCGGGATCCTCTGGGCCAGGTCGGCCATATTCAGGGTGCCGGTCATCATGTACATGAGGCCGACGCCGATGACGAAGAAGGTGGCGCCGATGGTGCCCATCACCAGATAGGTGTAGGCGGCGGTAAGGGCCCGCCGGTCGCGGCTTGCGCCCATGGCCACGAGCACATAGGTGGCGAGCGACGAGATTTCCAAAAATACGAAGACGTTGAAGGCATCGCCGGTCACCACGATGCCGAGTAGGCCGGTGAAGCAGAGCAGGTAACAGGTGTAGAAGAGCACCTGGTTGTGAGGCTCGACCTCATGGGCAACGGAGGTCCGCGCGTAGGGAAGGACGACGGTGCTGGTCCCCGATATGATCAACAGGACGATCGCGTTGGCGGCATCGACCCGGTATTCGATGCCCCAGGGCGGGGCCCAGCCGCCGATCGCATAGGAGAGCGTTCCCTTGTCCAGCACCTGATCCAGCAGGGCAACCGACACCGCAAACGCCGCGATGCTGACCAGGAAGGTAAGATACCAGGCCACGGAGGCACGGCGGCAGAACACGCTGACAGGCGCCGCCACCAGCGGGATAACGACCTGAAGGATGGGAAGGTGCGCCGCGATCACGGGCCGTCTTCCTTGCTCTCGCCGGTGCCGAACTCCATTTCGTCGTCCAGCTCCTGGATCTCGTCCTCTTCGACGGTGCCATAGGCGTTCTGGATCCGCACCACCAAGGCAAGACCGAGGGCGGTGGTGGCGACGCCGACGACGATGGCGGTGAGGATCAGGACATGGGGCAGGGGGTTGGAAAAGACCTCCGGTTCACCGGTGAGGATCGGCGCCGTACCGCCCGACACCTTGCCGATGGAGATATAGAGGAGGAAGACGGACACCTGGAAAATATTGAGGCCGACGATCTTCTTGACCAGATTCCCGCGCGACACCACGGTGTAGAATCCGATCATCATCAGGATGATGACCATCCAATAATTGAAAAGGCCGTGGATTTCGGCGCCGTCCATCACCAATCCTCGTCGCTGATCGGAGGATTCTGGCCGGCGAAGGCGTAAAAGGTGGAGACCATCACCGCGGATACCGTGAGGCCGACGCCGAATTCCACCAGCAACACGCCGAGGTGCTGGCCGGCGACCTGTGTGGCGCCCAGAACCGAATAGTTCAGATAGTTCTCGCCGAACAGGAAACTGATGAGCCCGACCCCACCGTAGAGCAGGACTCCGCAGGCGAGCAGGATTCGCACCGCCTGGCCGGGCACCGCCCTGCGCGCGTTCTCGAGGCCGAACACCAGGGCGTAGATGATGAAGGCGGCGGCGAAGATCACCCCCGCCTGAAACCCGCCGCCGGGCCCGTAATCTCCATGAAACTGAACGTAGAGGGCAAACAGGAGAATCGGCCCGATCAACACCTTCGTGACCACGCGAAGCACCAGGTGGTGGTCCATGGTCTGGATACGTACGCCGTCGGGTTCGCGGATGGAGGCGCCGAGGAGCAGGAGGACGGCGATTCCGGCGGTGAAGATAACGGTCACTTCGCCCAGGGTGTCGAAACCGCGATAGCTCGCCAGAACCGCGGTCACGATGTTGGGCATGCCGACCTCCCGTTCCGTATCGTTGATGTATTTGGGTGCCACGTGGGTCTGGGCGGGCGCGTTGGGATCACCGAAGTGCGGCATGTCGAGTGTGCCGTAAACCAGGGCAAGACCGGTCAGGAACACCACCGCCAGGGGTATTGCATGGGCGCGGTGTGGCGCCTTTTCCCGGCGGGCGGTAAGGGACAGCGTCACCAGCAAGAGGACCGTCGAGATGCCCGCGCCGACGGCGGCCTCCGTGAAGGCGACGTCGACGGCGTCCAACAGTACGAACAGGCCGGCGGAGACCAGAGAAAAGACGCTCGATAGCATGACGACGGCAAACAGCGCCCTCAGCTTGAGGATGGCAAAGGCCGTGAGCCCAAGAAACACGAACAGCGACATGTTGATGACGAATTCCATCGTCATGCTTGGTCGCCCTTTTCTTCGGCCGGCTCGCGCTCCGTCTCCTCATCGGCCACCAGGGGGCGGAGGCCGGAGGTGAAAGCCGCGTTGGCGATGGCATGGGTCGAGGTCGGCGAGGTGAAGAACAGGAACGCGCCGATGAGGAGAAGCTTGATCGTCACCAGGCTGAATCCGGCCTGCACCATCAGCCCGAGCAGGATCAGATCCGCACCCAGGGTGTCGGTGATCCCGACGGCGTGCATACGCGCATAAAAGTCGGGCAGGCGAATCAGGCCAACCGTTCCGATCAGAACCAAAACAGAGCCGGCGCCGAGGCAGGCCCAACTGAAGGCATCGACGATCAGTGCGGTCATTGGCGCTCTCTATCGGTTTCGACGCGGTCGCCCAAGGTGCGGTACCGGAAGAACTTGAGTACGGCGATGGTGCCGATGAAATTCAGCAGCGCATAGAGAAGCGAGATATCGAGGAAGTCCGGCCGCCCAGTCAGGAAACCCACAACCCCGATCAACAGGACGGTCTTGGTGCCGAAGGCATTGGCGGCGAGCACCCGGTCATAAAGGGTGGGTCCCATGTAAAGCCGGGCGAGGGCCAGCACCATGGAGACGAGAAGCGCGGCCATGGTCGCGGTAAACATGATCAGCGTTCCTCCACGGCATCGACGCGCCGGTCCATATCGCCGCTGGCAAGCCCCTCGGCGGCCTCCCGGGTGATCGCATGGACCAGGATTTCGTCATCCAAGACCTCGACGGAAACGGTGCCGGGCGTAAGGGTGATGGAGTTCGCATAGATCACTTTGCCGACATCGGTGCGCTGGGTCGCCGGCACTCTGACCATGACCGGGCTGATCGGCAGCGCCGGATTGATGATCAATTTGGCGACGTCGATATTGGCCTTGGTGATTTCTTTGCCGAGCCAGGCAAGATATCCCACGTAGCCCAATTTGAGCTGTAGCGGAATGGCTTCGTCATCGATGACGTCGAGCCGGGCGGCGATCCACACGATGAGGACCGCGCTGATGGCGCCTAGACTGAGAAGCAGCGGCACGTAATGTCCCGACAACAGGAGCCATAGTGCGAAAACCACCAACCACAGCCCCAAGGCGTGGAGAAATCTTGCCTTCGCTTCCATGGGAATGAAACGCCTTCACCAGTTTCTTCTGTCCCGCGGCCTGGGGCTGAGGTCGCTTGTCGTTGGAAAGGGGATACCGGCTTCACTTGGTCTCGTCAAGCCAGGGAATCGGGGGACGCTGCGCGGTTCGGGCCAAGACCTGTGCGAGCAATATTCATTCGGGAACAATTTGTTTCGTCTGCAGAAAACTGCTAACGTTTGTCAACAAAAATTACGGGAGGCCTAATCATCCTATGAGTGATGAGAGTATTTCCGGCGAACCCGAAGACGTGCGTGAAGTCAGCGGCACGATCAAGTGGTTCAATGCGGTAAAGGGATTCGGTTTTGTCACGGTGGCGGAGAGTTCAAGTGACGCGTTCCTGCATCTTTCTATTTTGAGGGATTCGGGTTTCGAAAATCTGCTGCCGGGGGCGACAGTTCGGTGCGAAGTCGCCGACCGGATCAAGGGTTTGCAAGTTACGCGTATCCTTGACGTCGACGAAAGCACGGCCGAGGCCGTCGAAGGCTCCGCCTCTTCAGCAGGCGGGCAATACGACGATCTCGAACCCGCGGGTGATTTCGTCGACGCGACGGTGAAGTGGTTCAATGCCGACAAAGGCTACGGTTTCGTGTGCCGGTCGGACAGCGAGCGGGACGTCTTCATTCATATGGTGACGTTGCGGCGCTCCGGCCTCAAGGAACTGGAACCGGGCCAATCGGTCAAGGTCCGCATCGCCGAAGGACCCAAGGGGCCCCAGGCAACCGAGATCGAGTTGCACTGATCGGCGCCCTTAACCGCGCCTATCGCCTATCCCGATGAGGATGGGAGGGTCTTTGGCGTGAAAAAATCGTTTCTCCGCGTCGGTGTTGCACGCGTCTTCCCCGCGCGTTTTCGAGGGTCTCGGGGTGTATCTCCGAGGCCTCGCAACGGCGTCTCGGAGGCGCCGAGATTACGGCCGATGAGTGGGCCGCTGTTGGCCGGGATCTTGTTATTTTCTCTCTGCGGGTTGTTTGCCTCGCCGCTGGCCGCCCTCGAATCCTTTGCCGTTTCGAAGCTTGGCATCGCCTCGGGGGGAAAAACCCATTCCTTTACCGTGGAACTGGCATTGACCCCCGCGCAGCGGGCCCAGGGCCTGATGTGGCGCCGGCGCATTCCCGCCGACGGCGGGATGCTGTTTCTCTATCCCACGGACAGGGTGATTCAGATGTGGATGAAGAACACCCTCATCCCCTTGGATATGTTGTTCATAGATCGTGCCGGGCTGATCGTGCGCGTCAAGCAACGGGCCGTCCCCGGCTCTCTTGCGCCGATCAGTTCCGGGCTGAGGGCACGTGCGGTGTTGGAATTACGCGGCGGAACCGCCGCAAGGCTGGGGCTCAAGACCGGTGATCGGGTCCTGCACAGGGCCTTCGGGACGCGGCCTTAGCTTGCCCCGGAGATCGGCTGAACGGGCTAGATCTTCGAGCCCACCAGAACCGGGACGTTTTCCCAGCTCTCGCCGGCGGCGATGGGGCATGTCATGCCGTTGGGCATGGTGATGATCAGGGTCCACGTCGTGCGATCGCGCGAATGGAGCAGCTCGATGATCCCGCCGTTATTGGCCAAACCCATGCCCACCGGCGCTTCGCTGTACTCCTTGGACAGCTGTTTTATGACCGTGGTCCGGCTGGTGCAGGGCGTGCTCTGGGCCTGGAGCGGCTTTGCCGCCAGGGCAAAACCTGTGGCGAGAAGCGCTGCAATCATCAGTGCTCTCAACATATCCGTCACCTTCGGCCAGCGGACGCGGAGACCTTTTCCCCGCAATTGAACCACTGGCGATGAGGGGTCAAGCTACGGCCAAGTATTTAAAATTTTATAAAAATGCGATCGATCGTCAGCGAAATGATATTTCGTGGCGGCCGCATAGACCGAGGCCCGCGACGACGCCGGTGCGCCTCAGGAAATCTTCACCGAGCTCAGGATTTGCTCGAACGCCCGCTTGTGGCGATCGTAGAAATACAACTTGGTGCCCCTATAGACGAGCATATAGAGGCGATCCTTGATAATGGCGCCGGTGGCGGTCCCGAGGAGGTCCAATCCGGCTTCGTTTTGGAAGGTGAAACTGAAGCGGAACCCCTCCCTGCCGGCGAACTTCGCGGGGGCGAATTCGGTGACGACAACCTTCTGTGCTTTTTCACGGGCGAGCGTGGCCTCGTAGAGCTCCCGCACTTCGAGGAGGGACATGCCCTTGCGGAACCTGGGGAAGGCTTCCTTGGGGTCGTCCCGATGGCCGATCAGCGACGACGGTGTGAGGCGATCGCCGTCCTCGGCCCCGTTGACGATGAGAATGTGCTGCAGGTTTAGTCCGTCGAGGGTCCAATATTCATACTTGCCCACCGCCCAGCGATTCCAATCCTCTGCGGGTTGAACCGACATCCCCTGTCCCAGGTTTAGCCTTTGGCCCCCCTTGGCGAGGCTGAATCCGACGCAGCCGGCAAGCAGAAGGATCAAGACCACCGGTGCCGATTTCCTCAGATCTGTCATTTTTCGAGTCCTTTGATCACCTGACGGATCATTTTTCCGTCCGTCGCATTCGGATTGTTGCGGAGGTAGTCGTCAAAGGCCTTTCTTGCCTTCGTCCTGTGCCCCAGCTTCAAATGGGCGAGCCCCACGGATCGCCACATTTCCGCCGGCGCCCTGCCGGGACTCGTTCGCGCCTTCTCGTAGAATTCAAGGGCTTTGGCCAAGTCCCCTTCTTGGTTTCTGATGCGGTGCATTTCGCCCCGAAAGAAATGCAGCTCAGCAACATTGTCGCCGTCCTCGACAAGGCGATCGAGGAGGACGTTAAAAGGGCCGAACTTGCGCTGATGCAGCTCGTCGCGAAGCAGGTGCCTGCGGATGGGCCGTATCGCCTTGAGGAACCGCTCTCGCCCGGTATCGACCGCGCGCGGCTTCTTGACCAGCTTGGCAAGCTTCTTCAGGGCTTCCATGCGTTCCTCGGAAACGGGGTGCGAAGCAAAGAAGAACGATGGTGCCTCGAATTCCTTGTCGGCCTCTTTTTCTTTGGTGATGGCCTCCCATATCTTCCAGGCCTCTTCCGGGTCATACCCTGCCTGCGCCATCAACAGAATAGAGTAACCGTCCGCTTCGCGTTCGGAGTCTCGGCTAAAGGCGGAAATGCTTGCCAATGTCATCAGCATGGCCACGTCGCCGGCCACGGGAATTCCCGCGCCGGCGAGCACCAGCTGCACGAAAACCAGGGAATTGCTCTTGTCCAGGATGTCGCGAATGCGTTTCATCGTGTGTCGGCGCAGGTAATGCCCGGCCTCGTGGCCGATCACGGCGGCAAGCTGCGCCTCGTTGCTGACCCGGAGCAGCAGGCCCGACCAGACATGCATCATGCCGTTGGGATACATGCCTGCGTTGAAGCCGGGCGAGCGCATCAGGTAGACGCGAATGTCGCCGCAATAGGGCCCCGCCACGCGACAGCTTACCGATTCGACGTAGGCATTGAGTTCGGGAATCTGTACGCGCCGGCCCGCGGTCTTGATTTGCCGCTCCAACTTCTCCACCTGGAGCCAGATTCCCGCTTCCGTGGTCTTTGGGTCCGGTTTGTGGGCCGGGGCCAGATCGCCAATGCGAAAGGGAAAATCTCCGCGGCCCGGTTCCCCCTTCGGGGTTCTTTCCGGCCCATCCAGCCCACGCTTGTAGGCGCTGAGATCATCGGCTGCGCAGGCGGCGATCAGGGCGCAGAACGACAGCACGAAAAGGAGATTTCTTACGATCATCACTTGGGCATGTCGGCAAGCAGGAGCTTCATGGTTTCGTCGGCGCCCGACGTGGTGCGCAGGTCGCCCTCGGGTCGCAGGAGCCGGTTGAACCAGACGACGTCGCCGGTTTCGAGGTCGACCAAGGAGGCGAAGCCGACCTGGGCGCCTCCGGGGATTCCGATGCCCAGCAATGCGCCGAAGAAGATCAAGGCGGCCCGGCCGCTGCTCGCGTAACTGTCCCGGATGAAGATGAAGAGCGCAAAGTCCGCGCCGTATTTCTGTTTCAGGTACCTGATCTCCGGCCCCATGGTCCACTCGAATGTCCCGGCCTTGGTCGGCAGGGCCAAGGGATGGCCCTCCCACTGGTGAAACAGGACCGCGTGTCCCACCGCCTGGTGCAACTTGCGGAGCTGCGATTCGCGGCGGTCCTGGCCGATCTCCGTTTCCTTCTGTTCCAGCTTGACCATGCGGATATTGCCGGCCTTGAACTTCTTCGTGAGGTGGGCGGCGATATGTTTCTTGGCGAGCTCGGTCCATTCCACGTTCGGTTCCTGGAGCCCGCCCGCGTGCAATATGCTCAACTCCACGTCCGGCGTCAGGACCACGATTCGCCGTTTTTCCGGGTCCGCTGGAAGGGTCTTGGTCTTCAGATGCGCGGTCGCGGCACAGCCCTGGACGGCCAGCGCCGCCAAGACCAAGAAGGCGAGGGTGGACCGACGAAAGTTGGAACCCTTCTGCAAGGTTTCCTCCCGTTCTAGATAAAGACCGGTAGTTGTTTTCTTTTGGCGGGCTCGGTCAAACGGCAGGGACGTGGGGTTCAAGAGCCAACCGTGAGGTCCGCCATCTACTTAAAAGATAGCCCCTGAGAGACGGAAATGCCAAGCGAGGATGCGGCTGTCTTCCGCCCAGGACTCGCCGTTGTCGCAAAAAGCCACTATGGCCATGTTATGCTGTGGCGCAATCGGCGGCGGCGGTGTTTAATCGGGCCGGCAGCCCGAGCCCGAAGAACCGAAGCAGTGAAGAAGGAGAGTTCTATGACCATTGGCCGCGTAATCCTGATGAATGTCGCCCAAGGCAAGGCGGAGGACGCGGAACGCATCTGGAAGGAACAATGCGCGCCGCTTATGATCGACCAGGCGGGCTGCCGGTTGGAAAAGCTGATGCGCTCCCTGGACCGGCCGGAACTCTTCATCTCGTATTCCGAATGGGACAGCATGGAGGCGATCAACGCATACCGCGAAAGCACCGCCCATGAGACCATCCAGAAGGAGGTTCGGGCGCTGCAAGGCGCGCGCGCCGTAGTCTGGGCCTATCAAATCCTTGACTGATCGCCCTGGCCCGGTCGCCGGCGGCCGTCTACAGATGGGGTTTGCGAAACGCGAGCGAACTCATTAGGTTTCGCCCATCCGGCGCGGGGAGTGGCGCAGTCTGGTAGCGCACCTGCTTTGGGAGCAGGGGGTCGGAGGTTCGAATCCTCTCTCCCCGACCAAACCCTGTGTTGACGGGATCGGACGCGAGCGATACCTAGAGGCGCTATCGTTATCTTCGAAACTGCGGAGGCCCCATGCCCAAAGCCCGTATCTACCAGCCCTGCCGCACCGCCATGCAACAGGGGCGGGCCAAGACCAAGCACTGGCTGCTGGAATTCGAGCCCGCCAAACCCCGCAGCATCGATCCGTTGATGGGCTGGACTTCCTCCGCCGATACCCGCCAACAGCTGCGCATGTATTTTGACAGCAAGGAGGAAGCGGTCGCCTTTGCCGAGCGCAACGGGCTAGATTACCGCGTCGTCGAGCCCAAGGCGAGACGCCCGCGCAAGAAAAGCTACGCCGAGAATTTCCGCTTTGATAAGGTCTCGTGACACGCATCGCGCAGACCTCACCGGGGCGCCCTTAGCTCAGCTGGATAGAGCAGCGGCCTTCTAAGCCGCAGGTCGGAGGTTCGAGTCCTCCAGGGCGCGCCATATCTTTCCGCTCAACAACACCGGGCTATGGCAATCCGGAACTTCCCCTCCGGGCGACGCGCCAAATCCATGCCTTGTGCTCGTGCGGGGGTGCGCGGACACCGGCCCAAGGTTCGCAATTTGGGTGGGAAGATCGGACCCCGCAGAAAACCGGGTTTGGCCGATCTCGGTTATTGCAGATAGCGCTGGTGGGATTTGCAGCCCCGCAGGGGGATTGCTTGGACTTATCCGCCGGCGCGGTCGATCATGGCAATATCGTGAACTTCCCGATCAAATTCCGATCTCAGCTTCCTCTCGATCTGCTCGGCCCAATCTTCTGCCGAGCCCTCTCGCGTCACGCGGACATCGAATTCGTTGGGAGGCGAAAAGAGCTGATTGGTGTCTTCGTACTGGCAGGAGTCGGCGCGATCCACCCATACGATGAAGGCGTCTCCACCTGTCCTGAATGCGTCCCGGCATTCGGCGGTCGGACATATGAATTCTGCCACCACTGTGCCGCCGCTCTTGACCACTTGATCGCAAAGCCAGCCCATTCTTCGGGCCTGCTCGATCCGATCCTGCTCGGAATAGCCCAAGTCCTTGTTGACGTTCTGACGGACCTCATCAGCGTTGAAGTGGACGGCTCCGAGCCTTGGGACCAAGGCCCCCGCCAGGGTCGTCTTGCCGCTGCCCGGCAAACCCATGATCAAGATTTTCCGACTTGCTGGCATTGTCGATCCTTGCAATCGAAGGGGGCTGATTCGCCCGTGGCAGCCCCCCCTCCACACCTTCCTTTCCTGGGCCGGGGTAAAATGCATTTATGCCCGACCCAAGTCTAGGTAAAACTTTGGCGCATTTTCTCGGGGGTTATGTGGGGCGCTGGTCAATGCAGCGCACACGTCACTGCCAGCCGCCGATGAAAAAACCCCCGGGCGCGGTGCCCGGGGGTTTAATTCTCCCGCTGCCGGGCACTAGCCCTTGCAGTCGATCTTCTTGGCCTCGGAACCGGGGCCGGGATAGGTGAAGGTGCAGGTCATGCCGACCTTGATGGCCTTGCGCTTGACCTTCTTGCCGTTGAGGGTGACCGCGGTGCGCGAGCCCGACACCTTGGCGGTGACGTTCTTGCCCTTGTGATCGATGGAGATGCGCCTGCCGCCGCGCTTGGTCGCCGTGACCTTGCCGGTGTGCTTGGCCAACTCGATGGTGATCTTCTTGGTCTCGCCCTTGAACTTGATCAGGTCCTTGACCTTTTCCAGCGTCGGCTTCGGTACCGCTGCCAACTCGGTGATCATCGCCTGCACCTCTTCGCCGCTGATGGGGCTGATCTCACGTCCCTGCTTCTTCGCATCGGCGATGAATTTCGGATCCTTCATCGTCGCCATGAAGCCTGCCCTGAGGGCCTTGACCCGGTCCATGGGGACATTGGGCCCAACCACATAGGGCCGGCCCATCGCCTTGGCGGTCAGCATCAGCTTCCACCAGGTCTTGGCATCCTCGACCGAGTATTGCGGCAGCACGTGCTTGCGGTCGACGAAGTCCATGATCATGGGCACGCCCAGCTTGGTCATTTCATCGAGCGGCTTGAGAGATATCTGCACCAGGGGGATGTAGTTTTCATGAAGCTTTGGTCCGGCCTGGATCTTGAAGGATGACCAGGACTGGCTGTAGCCCTCCACCTCGCCGCGTTGCAACGCGAGATGGATCTGGGACGATCCGGGGTAGCCCAGGATGAGCTTGAACTTGGCGCCCATCACGTTGTTGAGCAGCGCCGGGTAGATCTCCGAATCCGAGGGGCCGGTGGAGCCGGCGATCACCGGGTATTTGAAGACATCCTCGAGCTTCTTCACCTTGGCCCGCTTGGTCACGGCAATGACGCCGGATTCGTTGGTGGCGCTGCCGAGCCAGTGCATCTTCACGGGGTCGAACTGTGGTCCCTTGAAGCCCATGATCTGATCCATGGGCACCGTCCGTTGGACCGCGCCGATGACCGAGCCATCCTGCCTGCCGACGTTACTGACGTAGTTGGTGGCAACGATGCCGCCGGCGCCCGGCTTGTTCTGAACGATGAACCTGGGGTTCCCCGGAATATTGCGGCCGTAGTGGCGCGCTAGCGTCCGGGCGTAGGTATCATAACCGCCGCCCGACGTCGAACCGACGACGATGGTGATCCGAGTCCGTTTGTAAAAATCCGAAATGGCATCGGCCTGGGCGGGCTGGACGGGGGCCAGGCTCAGCCCGAACGCCCCAACCAATCCGAGAACGCCGAGTGTTGTCGAGACTCTCATGGTGAAATCTCCCTGTTAGAGAACGAGATGCTTTTATAGGGTTTTCCTGGCGGGAGGATAGCACCGTCGCGCTGTCAATCAACCTCCGCGGTGCTGGGCGCCTGTGCTAATGTTCTCGCCCTTTAACGATCGCAGCCGGCGGGGAGCCCGGCACAAAAAGCGGATGGGGAGGAGAAACCCGTGAAGAATACCCTCGACGGCGGCGACGCCATCCTCGAAGCACTGCGAAATCTCAAAGTCGAATACATCCTGTCCTCGCCGGGCACCGAGTGGTCGTCGATCTGGGAGGCGATGGTCAACCAGATTCATCAGGGCAAGAACGGTCCCGCCTTCATGGATTGCTGGCACGAAACTCTGGCGGTCGACATCGCCGCCGGGTATACGCTCGCGACGGGCAAGATGCAGGCGGTGCTGCTCCATGCCGGATCGGGCCTGCTGCAGGGCGTCATGGGGGTTCATGGCGCGTTGATCGCGGGCGTGCCGATGGTCGTGATCTCCGGCGAATCGCTGACCTATGGCGAACAGCCGGGGTTCGATCCCGGACGCCAGTGGGCGGATAATCTGTCCATCGTCGGCGGGCCGCAGCGGCTGGTCGAGCCGCTGGTCAAGTTCGCCTGCCAGACCGCGAGCCCACACACCATTTACGAGAGCATCATCCGCGCCGGCGAAATGGCGCAGCGACCGCCGGTGGGGCCGACCTACCTGTCGATACCCCAGGAGATCATGGTGGCGCCCTGGTCGATGCCGGAGAACCTGCGCGAAATACCCGATGCCCCGAAGACGGTGGCGGCGAGCGCGGACATCGAAAGGGTCGCGGGCCTGATCGCCGGGGCCAAATGCCCGGTCGTCTTGGCCGAGGCGGCGGGCCGGGATGTGGACAGCTACGAGGCCTTGGTGGAGCTGTGCGAGCGCGCCGCCATCCCGGTGGTCGAGAAGCCGGGGGCACTCTTCGCCAATTTCCCCAAGGACCACGACCTGCACCAGGGCCATGACTTCCAAAAATACTGGGAGGCGGCCGATCTCGTCCTCGTCGTGCGCACGCGCACGCCGTGGTATCCGCCAAGCAAGCGGCCGCCCAACGCGGTGGTGGTTGACATCGACGAGACGCCGCTCAGGCCCTATATGGCCTATCAGAGCCATCAGGCGGATATCTATCTTGAAGGCGACACGGCGTCGGCGCTGAAGGGACTCTCGGAAGCGGTCGGCGCCGCCGGCCTCGATACGGCAAAGGTCGAAGCCCGCCGCGCCGAGCTGGCGGCGGCCCACGAAGCGCTCATGGAAGAACGGAAAGCGGAACAGGCCGCGGCACGGAAAAAAACCCCGATCGATCCCGTCTGGCTATGCGCGGCACTGGGCGAAGCCATGCCCGAGGGCACCATCTATATCGACGAGGTGACCACCCATACCGATCTGCTGCGTAAGCACATCCGCTGGAACCAGCCCCAAAGCATCTTCACCCGCCAAGGTGGGCTCGGGCAGGGGATCGGGCTGTCGCTCGGCGTCAAGCTGGCCAATCCCGATCGGCCGGTCGCGACCCTGATCGGCGACGGCGCCTTCCTCTACAATCCGGTCCTGCAGAGCTTCGGCGCGTCGCGCGACTTCAGCCTTCCGATCCTGGTGGTTATCTTCAACAACCGCAAATATGCGGCCATGCAGAACATGCATCACCGCATGTATCCCGACGGCACCGCGGTCGATACCGGGACCTATTTCGGCACCTTCATCAACGGGCCCGATTACGTCAAGGTGGCCGATTCCTTCGGTGGCTATGGCGAGCAGGTCGAAGACCCGGAGGCGCTGCCCGATGCCATCCGCCGGGCCCAAGAGGCGGTCGCGGGGGGCCGCATCGCCGTCCTCGACGTGGTGATCGAGTAGGGACGCTGATCGGCAAGCCAAAAAGAAGGGGGCCCATTGGGCCCCCTTCCTTTGGCGCGCCGGTGCGCCATTACTCCGGCTGGTGGTTGTTGAGGATGGCATAGGTCACGATGCCGAGGCCGATGCCGGCGATCACCGGGGCGAGGTCGAAGTCTCGATCCCTGCGGACATGGCGGTGATGGCGGCGATGATTGTGATGCCGGTGCCAGCGCCGGTCCTGGTGGTAGCGGCCGTGGCGGCGGTGGTAGCGCCTGCGGTCGTCCCGGTGGGCCCGCCGGTGGGCCTTTTTCCGGTAGTCGCGACGGGCGTGCCTGTCCCGCTCGACATGGCGCTCGATGCGGTGCCCGCGGTCACCGCTCCAGTGGCTGCCGCGGTCTCCCGCATTGGCCGCCGGGGCGGCGAACAGGCTGAGGGCGATGGCCAGGCTCGCGGCGAGGCCGGCGAAACGAAGGTGCTTTTTGGAGCTCGGTGTCATGGCTCTGTCTCCTCTCGTTGACGGTGACAGATTAGGTCCCGGGCCTTGAACCCGTGGTGAACGGGGCGGTTATCGGAGGTTCAGGAACAAGCCTGGATTTCCGGGCTTTCTCGCCTCCGGGTTCAGGTCGGGGACGGCTTTGTTCAGGGGAGCTGGCGGTCCCGCAGCAGAGATTGGCGGTATGCGCGGGTTGGGACTAAAATGACCGTTCCAAGCGGATCACGGCGGGTCCACCGATGCCGTACTGCGAAGAAACCGAGAGGAATGAACGATGAGCCTCAGGATCGTCGACGCCGACGCCCATGTGATCGAGACAGAGCAGACCTTTTCCTATCTGCGCGAGGACGAGGAGCGTTATCGGCCGGTCCTCCTGAAGCCCGCGCGCGAGGACGACACCATCGACACCCAGGCCGGTGCCCGCACCAAGGAGTATTGGCTGGTCGATGGCGCCGTTTGGACCGGCACGCGCAACCAGGGATACAACGAAACCACCGCCGGCCAGCGCGAGATGACGGATATCGAGGGCAGGCTCATGCACATGGACCAGATGGGCGTCGACGTCCAGGTGCTCTACCCGTCCTTTTTCCTCAGCGGCAAGACCGAGGACCCCGATTGGGAATGGGCATTGACACGGAGCTACAACCGCTGGCTCGCCGATGTCTGGAAACAGAGCGACAACCGGTTGCGCTGGGTTGCCATCCCGCCCCTCAGGAAGATGGACGCGCTCAAGGACGAGCTGGCCTTCTGCAAGGAGAACGGCGCCTGCGGCATCTTCCTGGTCGGCATCGAGGACGGGAAGGAACTGGACGATCCCTATTTTTATCCGCTCTGGGAAACCGCCCAGGAGCTGGATCTGGCCGCCTGCATCCACTCGGGAAATCACTGCAATACCTTCATGAGCCTGTTCAAGAATTCATCGACGCGCTTCATGTCCAACCGCTCGCCCGGCGTCGGCGCCTTCCACGCCCTGATCATGCGCGACATTCCGAAAAAGTTTCCCGCCGTGCGCTGGGGCTTCGTCGAATTCAGCGCCTCCTGGCTGCCCTATGCCATCAACTATACCGAGCTGAGCTATTGGAAGAACCGCAACGACCCCGACTGGCGCTCGACCGATATCCTCAAGGACAACAACATCTACGTCGCCTGCCAGGTGACCGACGATCTGCCATATATCATCGGTAAGGTGGGTGAGGACAATCTGGTGATCGGCACCGATTACGGCCACCATGACCAGGCGACGGAGATCGACGCCATCCAGAAGCTGCGCGACGACGGGGCGCTTCCGGCTTCGGCCGTCGACAAGATTCTCGACGCCAACCCGCGGGCGCTCTACGGCCTCGACTGAAGCGCGTTTCCGGCCGCCCCTAGTAGCCCGCCGCCTTGTCGACGATATCGGCAAGCGGCTCGCCGGCGCGGTCGCGGCGGATATTGTCGATCACCACGCCGACACCGTATTTGGCGCTGCCGTTGCTGGAATAGTGCGGCGTGAGCGTGACCTTCGGATGGCGCCAATAGGGGTGGTCTTCGGGCAAGGGCTCGGTCCTGAAAGCGTCCAGCGCCGCGCCGGAAATGTGGCCTGCATCCATGGCGTCGATCAGGGCATCGTCGTCGATCAGGTTGCCGCGTCCGCAATTGAGGATGTAGGCGCCTTGCGGCAGCAGGGCGAGGGTCTCGCGGTTGAGCAAATTGTCGGTCTCCGCCGTCCCCGGCAGGATCGACAGCAGGATATCGGACCGGCGGAGGAATTCGGGGAAGGCATCGGGTCCGGAGAAACAGCGAATGCCCTCCATGTCCTTGGGCGAGCGGCTCCAGCCCGCAACGTCGTACATGAACCCCTTGAGCGTCCGCGCCGCCGTTCCGCCGAGGGTGCCGAGCCCCATGACCCCGATCCCGACTTCGTCGGGCGGCGGATAGCTGAGGTGCTCCCAGACCTTGCGCGCCTGGTTCTCGCGGTAGCGGTCGAAATGCCGGTGTTGGCGAATCACGTGGTAGCAGACCCAGGCGCACATGGTTGCCGTCCGCTGGGCATTGATGGAGCGGACGATGGGAACATGGGCCGGGAAGTCCGGGTCGGTCAGCAGGCGATCGACGCCGGCGCTGGTTGAGGCGACGAACCTGAGATTGGGGAAGGTCGAGAATTCCCCGGGCGGCAACTGGTTGGCGATGATATAGAGCACCTCGTCGCGGTTGCCGGCCTCGGGCCAGACCCGCATGTCGAGGTCGGGAATCTCCGCCGCGATCGCCGTCATCCAGTTCTCCGCCGCATCGCGCCCCGGTTTGATCAACAACGCCATGAACTACCGTCCTTCCTATAAGCCTCGGAGGGCCATGTCCCGATTCGTTTTACGCTTCCGGCGGCGTGCCCCGGTCGATGGCCACCGACTTGATCAGGGCATAGACCTCCTGGCCTTCCTTGAGGCCGAGCTCTCGCGCCGAGCGGCCGGTGACACGCGCCCAGATCTCGGCGCCGACATCGAGACGCACGTCGGTATGGGCGCCGCTGTCGGAGGCGACTTCGATGACCCGGCCGGGCAGGATGTTGAGCACGCTGATCTCCGTGGGCCGGGCCAGGGCCAGGGCGACGTCGCGCGCGTGGATGCGCAGGCGGACCACTTGCCCGGTCTCTCCCTTGAGCGCCGGGACAAACAGCCGCGCGCCGTCGAAGGTGAGCGCGGTCAGCCCATCGCCCGGGTCCTCGGCGTCGATTGTGGCTTCGATGACGGACGCCAGGTCGCCTTCGGCGCCGTGGACGACGGTCACCGTATTCAGGGTTTCGATCGTTGGGCCGGCGCTCATCACCTTGCCCGCCGACAAGACGGCGACGTCGTCGGCGAGCCGCAAAATCTCCTCGATGGCGTGGCTGACATAGATGATGGGTATGGCTAGCTCGTCGCGCAGCCGCTCGATGAAAGGCAGGATTTCGGCTTTGCGTGCCGCATCGAGGGAGGCCAGCGGTTCGTCCATGATCAGCAGCCGGGGGCTGGTCAAGACGGCGCGCCCGAAGGCGACCCGCTGCTTTTCCCCGCCCGACAGGTTGCGCGGCCGGCGATCGAGCAGATGGCCGAGGTCGAGGAGCTCCACCACCTGCTCGAAGCCCACCTTGCGGTCTGCCGGCGGCGTTCGCTTGAAGCCATAGCGGAGGTTTCCCCTGACCGAGATATGGGGAAACAGGCGGGCATCCTGGAAGACGTAACCGATGCGCCGATGTTCG
Organism: Alphaproteobacteria bacterium; assembly: GCA_033720855.1. GTDB lineage: Bacteria > Pseudomonadota > Alphaproteobacteria > SMXQ01 > SMXQ01 > SMXQ01. The sequence continues at coordinate 13,907 of JAWWBR010000026.1, read as the reverse complement.
GGGGCCACGTGGGTGCGGGTCTCGGAATTGAACAGCTCGGTCCCGTCGAGGCTGATGCGCCCGCGGTCGGGGTCGATCAATCCGGCGAGGCAGCTGGCCAGGGTCGATTTTCCGGCGCCGGACGGGCCGAACAGCGCCGTCACACGGCCGGAACCGGTGCTGAGCTCTGCCTCCAGACGGAACGCGCCGAGCTCCTTGCTGAGCGATGCCTCGAGCACGGCTAGGCCTCCATCCGCGCACGCAGCCGCCGCGCCGCCAGTTCCGATCCGATCAGGGCGGCAAAGGCGAGCGCCGTCGAGATCACGACAAGCCGGAGGGCCGCCGATTCGCTGCCGGGAACCTGAGTGAGGCCGAACAAGGCAAGCGGCAACGTCCGGGTTTCGCCGGGAATGTTGGAGACGAAGGTGATGGTGGCGCCGAATTCGCCAAGGGAGCGGGCGAACCCCAGCACCATACCGGTGAGAATGCCCGGCCAGGCAAGCGGTAGGGTGACCGATAAAAACACGGCGATGGGCGTGGCACCGAGCGTTCGTGCCGCCGCTTCCAGCCCCCGGTCGACCGCCTCTATGGATAGGCGAATGGCCCGTACCATCAAAGGGAACGCCATCACCGCCGAGGCGACCACCGCGCCCTTCCAGGTAAAGGCGATGGTCACGCCGAAAGCTTCGAACAGCCATGCGCCGAGCGGGCCCTGGCGCCCCAACAGTAGCAGCAGGCCGTAACCCACCACCACCGGCGGCACCACCAAGGGAAGGTGCACGATGCCATCCAGCACCAACTTGCCCCGGAACTCGAGACGGGCCAGCAACCAGGCGATTGCAACGGCCAGCGGCAGGCTGAGCAGCACGCACCAAAGCGCAACCTTGAGGCTGAGCCCGAGCGCCTCGCTTTCCAGGGGAGTGAGTGCAAATGCCTCCAAGGCCTAGGGTGTCCCGAATCCGTGTTGACGGAAAATGTCTCGGGCCGCGGGTCCGGAAAGCCAGTCCAGGAATGTGCGGGCCCGAAGGGAAGAGTTGCCTTCGGGGGTGAGGGCGATCTCATAGGTGATCGGGGGATGGGACTCGGTGGGAAATAGCCCGATGGCTTCGAGCCTCGGGTTGGCGATGACGTCGCTCAAGTACAGGATGCCCAATGCGGCTTCGCCGCGCTCCACCAGGACCCGGGTCTGGGCAGCGTCGGCCAACCTGAGGGCCCGCGGTCCGAGCCCTTGCCAGGCCCCCATCCAAACCAGCGCGGCACGGGCCTGGGCTCCCAGCGGTGCATGGTCCGGGTCGGCAATGGCTAGGCGTCCGTCTCCGAGCACCGTGACGAGGTCCAGCGATTTCGTAATTTTCAGTTGGAGACCGCTTCCCTGGCGCGCCGCCAGCACCAATCGGTTGCGGAGCAACAGCCGGCGGCTCTCGGCCGTCACCGCGCCTTGGGCCTCGGCCCAGCTCATCCAGCTGCGATTGGCACTGAGGTAGAGGTGCGCGGGCGCGCCGGCGGCGAGCTGTCGGGCCAGTGCCCCCGATGACGCAAACACGGGGACGATCTGCACACCTCCGCTTTTGACATAGAGGGCGAGCGCCGCATTCACCGGCGCGATCGTCGAGGCTGCCGCGAACAGTCGGATTTGTTCGGCTGCGCCCGCCGACGGCGGTGTCCCTAAGACGGAGACGGGCAAGAGCGCCAAGACGCCAAGCACCAGTCGGCGGCGAAAGCGGACCCAGCGCTCAGGAACCATCGTCGGCTTTTCCGTAAAGATCCTCGGGCGAGACGATGACCGGATGGATTTCGGTGAGCGCGCCCGCATCGCGGGGGGCCCGATAGAAACAGTTATGGCGGCCGGTATGACAAGCGACGCCTTCCTGATCGACCACAAGCAGCACCGTATCACCGTCGCAATCGATGCGGAAATCCCGCAGCAGTTGGGTTTGTCCCGAGGACTCCCCCTTGCGCCATAAGGCGTCGCGGGATCGCGAATAATAGTGGGCCAGCCCCGTCTTCAGGGTTTTTTCCACCGCCTCGCGGTTCATCCATGCCAGCATCAGCACCTCGCCGCTTTCGGCCTGCTGAACGATGGCGGGCACCAGCCCCTTCTCGTCGAAGGCGATGATATCGAGAATGGCGGCGCTCGCCGCCGCGAACGGCGACGGGCCGGCGCGTGAATTTTCGTCCGACATGGTTCCTTGCGCCCTTTCAGTGACGTTAGACCAGCGTAGAGGGCGGCGTGTCAACGGGTTCGCCTTTAATTTGCAACAATGTAACATTGTTTCTAGGCTAGCCTCCTTCGCCCTCGGCGATTGAGGAGACGACATGTGAACATGCAAAACCCGGCGGCGTTCGAACGCGGCCATGATCACCAACGTTGCGTCCGGCAAGCGCTCGACGCGGCAACCCTTCACTGCCGCCGCGAAGGCGTACGCCTTACCCCGCTGCGGCGCAAGGTACTCCTTGCGGTGTGGGACTCCCACATTCCGTTGGGTGCCTATCAAATTTGCGACGCCCTTGCGGCCCACGGCGACCGGGTTTTGCCGCCGACCGTCTACCGGGCCCTGGAATTCCTCGAGCGCAACGGCCTGGTGCACCGCATTCCCTCGGCCAATGCCTTCATCGGCTGCAATCAGCCTGGAGCCCACCACCACGGCCGATACCTGATCTGCCGAGACTGCGGTTTGGTGGCCGAGCTGCCCGCCGGTGACCTCGTCGACACCGTGCGGCGCGATGCGGGACACTTCGACTTCGCCGTTGAAAGGGTGCGATTGGAGGCTTTGGGCCGCTGCCCCGACTGCGCCGCCAAACGGGGCAAGGACCGGTGAGCGACACTCCATCGAGCGGCCTCCTTATCGAGGCGGAGGGTATTGCCAAGCGGATCGGCCAGCGCGACGTGTTGGTCGATGCCGCGCTCTCGGTTGGCGAGGGCGAGGTGGTGACCTTGATCGGGCCCAATGGCGCCGGAAAGTCGACCCTGATCCGCATCCTCCTGGGGCTCCTCAAGCCCGATCGCGGCCGCGTGGTGCGTCGTTCGGGGCTGACGATCGGTTACCTGCCCCAGCGCTTCCCGATCGATCCGGCCTTGCCGCTGACCGTCGCCCGGTTCCTTTCGCTTGCCGGTGCGGCGGATGACGACATCGGTGCGATTCTCGAGGAGGTCGGGGTCGGGAGCGCCGCGGACACGCAGATTCACGACCTTTCGGGCGGGGAATTCCAGCGCGTCCTCCTTGCTCGGGCCCTCGCCCGCCGCCCCGATCTTCTCGTGTTGGACGAGCCGCTGCAGGGCGTCGACATCGCCGGGCAGGCCGACCTCTATCGCCGCATCGGACAACTGCGACGCCGGCTCGGCGCCGGCGTCTTGCTGGTGTCCCATGATCTCCACCTGGTCATGGCCGAAACCGATCGCGTGGTGTGTATCAATCACCATGTCTGCTGCGCCGGCCAACCCGAGGTGGTGAGCCGTCATCCCGAATATCTCGCCCTGTTCGGTCCGGCGGTTGCGGTCTACACCCACAGCCACGATCATGACCACGATCCTGCCGGCGAGGTCGTGCCTCTTGCTCCCGAGCGGGAAGGGGGAGGCGAACATGGATGACTTTGTTATCCGCGCTCTCACTGCCGGTATTTTTATTGCCGTGATCGCAGGGCCCATGGGGTGTTTCGTGGTGTGGCGGCACATGGCGTTTTTCGGTGCCACCATTGCCCATTCGGCACTGCTGGGTATCGCTCTCGGAATCGTGTTGGGAGTTAACCTCACCCTCGGTCTTTTCGCGGTCGGTGCCGTGGTGGCGCTGATCCTGGTGACGGCGGAAGGGCGGCGCTGGCTGGCCACGGATACGCTGTTGTCGATTCTGGCCCACACGGCGCTGGCCTTGGGAATCCTTGTCCTTGCCTTCCTCGAAGGCGTGCGCATAGACCTCATGGGGTATCTGTTCGGCGATATCCTGGCGGTAGGGATGCGGGATTTGTGGATCATTGGCGCGGTCACCGTGGGGGGGCTGCTCGCCCTCTGGGGATTGTGGCGGCCGCTCTTGAAAATCACCCTCCACGAAGAGGTTGCCGCCATCGAGGGGGTGCCGGTGCTTGGCGTGCGCATCGGCTTCATGTTGCTTCTCGCATTGCTGGTCGCAGTTTCCCTCAAGGTCGTCGGCATCCTGCTGATCACCGCGCTGCTGGTCATCCCGGCGGCGACGGCGCGGCGGTTCTGCAGTACGCCCGAAACGATGGCGACGGTCGCGAGCGTCTTCGGCTGCGTTGCCGTAGCCCTGGGGATCGCGGGCTCGGCGGGTTGGGACCTGCCCACCGGTGCCGCCATCGTCGCCGCGGCGGCGGCGCTCTTCCTGCTGGCATTCGTAATACCCGTGCGGGCGATGCTCAGGCTGAGGTGAGGCGGGCGAAACCGGCGGCAAGGTCGGCGATCAGGTCGTCAGCGTCCTCGAGCCCGGCATGAAACCGGATCAAGGTGCCGTCCGCCTGCCACGGCGCGGCCGTGCGGAAGGGAGAAGGGTCTGCGGGAAGGATCAGGCTTTCGTATCCGCCCCAACTGTATCCCATCTTGAAGAGCTCCATGTGGTCGAGCATGCGGGCAAGCGCGTCCTTGGGATAGTGCCGGTCGAGGATCACCGAGAACAGGCCGCTCGCCCCGGAAAAGTCGCGCTGCCAGAGCTCGTGACCGGGACAATCGGCAAAGGCTGGGTGGAGGATGCGGCCGACCTCATCCCGCGTTTCGCACCACCGTGCAAGGGCGAGGGCGGTTTGCTGGTGCCGATCGAGGCGCACGGCGAGGGTCCGCAGGCCGCGCAGTGCGAGGTAGCAGTCGTCGGGTCCCGGCACGGCACCCAGGATCGCCGCCATCACGCGCACGCGACGGAAGTGTTCCTCTCCGGTGATGATCGCCCCCATCATGACGTCGGAATGGCCCACGAGATATTTGGTGGCGGCCTGAATGGAGATGTCGACCCCGTGATCGAACGGCTTGAAATAGAGCGGTGTCGCCCAGCTGTTATCCATCATCACCACCGCGCCCTGGGCATGGGCCGCGGCGGCGATGGCGGCGATGTCCTGCACCTCGAAAGTCAGCGACCCCGGTGATTCTGTGAAGACGACCTTGGTGTTGGGGCGCAGAAGGTCGGCGATCCCGGCCCCGATCAGCGGATCGTAGTAGGTGGTTTCCACACCGAACCCTTTGAGGACGATCTCGCAGATCTTGCGGGTCGGGCTGTAGGCGCTGTCCACCATCAGGAGGTGATCGCCGGAATCGAGAAAAGCCATCAGCGACGCGGCGATCGCGGCCAGGCCCGACGCCGTGGCGATGGCGCGGTATCCGCCCTCGAGCTCGGCGACCGCTTCCTCGAAGGCGAAGGTGGTGGGTGTCCCGTTGCGACCGTAGTAGACGCCGTCGAAGGGGGCCTGCGTCTTCTCCTCCAATTCGGCGAGGGTCTCGAAGATCACGGTTGAGGCGTGATAGACGGGGGGGTTGACCACGCCCATCTGCGCCTTGGGATCGCGCCCCACCTTGGTCACCTTGGTGGCCGGACGATGTTTCACCGTGCCGTGGTGCTTTTCGTCTTTGTCCCTGGCCATCGCGTCAAGCCGGCCTTGCACCGGTCTCTATGGGGGTGTCGGTGCGGGTTCCCCATTCGGACCAGGATCCATCGTAAACGGCGACCCGATCGTGGCCCAGGATCTCCAATCCCAGTGCCAGGATGCAAGCCGTAACGCCGGATCCGCAGGAGCAGATCACCGGCTGCTCGGCGGAAACGCCAGCCTTGGCGAAGATCGTTTCGAGGGTTTCCTTGTCATGGAAGGTGCCGTCTCGCTCCCGGGAAAGGGATGCATAGTGAAGATTGCGGCTGCCCGGGATATGGCCCGAACGCACGCCGGGCCGCGGTTCGGGATCGCTGCCGGCATAGCGGCCGGGACCGCGGGCATCGAGCACCAAGGCGGCTTGGTCCATGAGATTGGCGCGAATGTCATCGAGGCCGCGTACCATCTCCGGCATGAAGGTCGTGCGGAAGGGCCGGTCGGCGGGCACTGGCGCAGCGGGCCCGCTTTCGATCGGCAGGCCCTCGGACCGCCACTTGGGGAAGCCCCCGTCAAGAACCGCGATGCGGTCGTGGCTGAAGACCCGAAACATCCACCGCACCCGAGGCGCGGAGAAGAACCCGAGACCGTCATAAACGACGATGAAATGGTCGTTGGCCAGCCCCAGGGCCTCGACAGCGGCGGCGAAGACCTCGGAGCTCGGCAAGGTATGGGGAAGGCCGGATTCGGTGTCGGCGACCGCATCGATGTCGATGGGCAGGGCGCCGGGGATATGGGCGGCGAGATATTCCGCCGCGGCGTCGCGGTTCTGGTCGGGAAGGTACCAGGAGGCGTCGAGAACGCGGAGCGCCGGATCGCCCAAGCGGCCGGCGAGCTCGGTGGTGGAAATCAGGGGCGTTTCATTCATCCTTGAACTTAAAACCCCGCTATAACTAGCTGAAAGTCAATCAGTATCCAGCCAATCCGGGTACGGCAGGTTGCGCTCTTTCAGGAACGCGGGATTGAACAGTTTGGATTGGTACCGTTGTCCATAATCGCACAGCATCGTGACGATGACATGCCCCGGCCCCATCTGCTTGGCCAGGGCGATGGCACCGCCTACGTTGATTCCGCTGGAGCCGCCCATGCACAACCCCTCGTGCTTGAGGAGGTCGAAGACAATGGGCAACGCTTCCTCGTCGGGAATGCGGAAAGCGTCGTCGACCACCGCACCTTCGAGGTTCTTGGTCACCCGTCCCTGGCCGATGCCTTCGGTGATCGAGGTCCCCTCGGGCTTCAACTCGCCGTTCTTGAACCAATTGTACATGGCAGCCCCCCCGGGATCGGCGGCGGCGATGACGACGTCGGGATTGCGTTCCTTGAGCGCCATGGATACCCCGGCCAGGGTGCCGCCGGTGCCGATGGCGCAGATGAAGGCGTCGACCTTGCCGTCGGTCTGTTCCCAGATTTCCGGACCGGTCCCTTCGAGATGCGCCTGGCGATTGGCGACATTGTCGAATTGATTGGCCCAGATTGCCCCGTGGGGTTCTTTCGCGTTGAGTTCCTTGGCGAGGCGTTCGGAAACCTTGACGTAATTGTTGGGGTCGGCGTAAGGGACGGCGGGGACTTGGACGAGCTCGGCGCCGCAGAGACGCAGCATGTCCTTCTTCTCCTCGCTCTGGGTTTCCGGGATGACGATCACCGAGCGGTATCCCCGCGCGTTGCCCACCAGGGCAAGGCCGATGCCGGTGTTTCCCGCGGTTCCCTCGACGACCACGCCGCCGGGTTCCAAGGCGCCCTTCCGCTCGGCATCCTCAATGATCGACAGCGCCGCCCGGTCCTTGACCGAACCGCCGGGGTTGAGGAATTCCGCCTTGCCGAGAATCTCGCATCCGGTCTCCTCCGAGGCCTGCCTGAGCCGGATCAGCGGAGTATTGCCGATGATGTCTGTAAAGCCCTCTCGAACGTTCATGCGACTCTTTATCCTGTGGCGCCGGTTCTTCCGGATTATGCGCTAAGCCGGGTTTGCTGGTGGCGTGCAGCGCTGCCGGATGCTAGCCGTGCGCCGGGTCGCGATCAAGGGGCGCCGGGCCGCTAATCTCGCCAAGCGGCCCGCACGTCTTGGTGATGTCCCATGAGCCACTGCAGCGAGATGATGGTCATGGCGTTGTCGATCAGCCCGTCTTCCAGCAGGCCGCAGGCCTCCGAAAACGGCAGGGCAAAGACACGGATGTCCTCGTGTTCGTGGTCGAGGCCGTGGATTCCCTCGGCGTTGGTGCTATCGACCCAGGCCAGATAGAGTTGGACCAACTCCGACGCGCCGCCGGGGCTGACCAGATATCGGGTCATGGGCCAAAGTGCCCGCGCCGTCAGTCCGGCCTCCTCGTGGATTTCCCGGCGCGCGACCTGTTCCGCGCTTTCGCCATCTTCGATGATGCCGGCGACGATCTCCTTGAGCCAGGCGTCTGCGCCCGCGGCATAGGCGCCGATCCGGAATTGCTCGATCATGACCACCTCGTCGCGGCGGGGATCGAAGGGCAGGACCCCCACCGCATGGCCTCGTTCGAAGACCTCGCGAACGATCTCGTCGCTCATGCCGCCCTCATGCAAGCCATGACGCAGCCGGTAACGGTCGATCCGGAAATAGCCGTCATAGACACGCGTCTTCTCAAGGATGTCGATATCACGGTTGCTCACTTGGCACCGCCTTCCCCAATTCCCGATTCTAGCGCCCGGCGCACCTCACCCAGGCGGCCGGCGACCCAAAACCATGCGATCACGCACAACAAACCACCCCCCGCTACGGGCCAACGCAGCCCCGTCGATTCCGCGATCCAGCCCATCACCAAGCCACCTATGGCAGGGCCGCCGCGGAAGATGATGCCATAAAACGCCACCACCCGGCCCCGCATTTCCCCGCGCACCGCGACCTGAACCAGGGACAGCACGCCAACCGCCGACACCGACAGCCCGATGCCGACGAGAAACAGAATGACGAGACCCAGATAGTAGTGGTCCGATGCCGTAAACAGGATCAACCCCAGCCCTGTCAACATCGAGGCCGCCATCGCGACCGAAGCGAGGCCGGTGATGGAGGATCGCATAACCAGATAGACCGCGCCGATGAGAGCCCCCAAGGCGGTAATCGACGTCATCATCGAAAGAGCCTCCGGACCGCGTCCGAACACCTGGTCGGCAAAGCCGGGCAGGAGGTCCATGAAGGCCCGGGTGCCGAAGGAACTGGCGATCAGGACGATCAGCAGGGGGCCGATACCGGGGTGGGTCAGGGCATAAGCGATGCCATCCTTGGCGGCGGCGAAAAGATTGCGGCCGCGATGGGGCGCAAGAGCCTCATCCCGCAGGGTGACCTTCCGCAAGAACAGGATGAAGGCGACGTAACACAGAATGTTGACGAGAAAGGCGTAGCCCGCTGGCGCAACCAGAACGATCAGTCCGAACAACATGGGCCCGGTGAATCGCGCCAGATTGAAGCTGATGGAGCCGAATGGGGTCGCCCTGTGAACGTCTTTCTCCTCGACGAGGAGGGGGATGATGGAAAATCGCGCGGCTTGGTTGAGCGAATGAACGATGCCGAGATAGAAGGTCGCTCCCAGAAGGAACCAGATATCCAAGAGATCGGTGAAATACAGCGCCGACAAGAAGATCGGCTGGACCAGCGACGCCCACACCGTCCAGCGGGTGAGTTGCAAGCGATCCATGCGGTCGAGCAGGGCGCCGCTGAGGGGACTGATCAGGATGGTCGGCGCCAGGTCCGCGAACAGGATCATGCCGAGCCAGAATGGCGATTTCGTGTATTCCCACGCCAGCCAGCCGACCGCTAGCCGTTGCGCCCATTCGCCGCTCTGGGACAGGAAGTTTCCCGTCATGTAACCCATATAGGTCCGGTTGGAGAGGATGTCCCCAACCTCCCCCAAGGAGAAGCGACCGATCATAGCGCGCCCTCCACCTTGGTCCGTTCCGCCGTGCCTTCCCCGAAGATGTCGCCTAAGGGCGCGGAGAGGGAACGGCGCAGAAGTGACAAAAGGGTCATGGGATCGGGGGGATTGCCTTTAAGGGACTTATTGTTTGGCCGGGCGATTTCCGGCCCGCGAAACTTTTATAAGTGGCGCATGGGCCAGAGCAAATGGAAAAATTCCCCGACGGCGCCAAAGGATCGGAGGAGAGGTATTGGCCATGGCTATCATCAGCGACAAGATCGAGTTCGTCGGCCACGACGGCGTGAGCCGGCTGGCGGCGCGATTCGATAGTCCGGAGCGGGGCTTGCGCGCCTCCGCGCTCTTCGCCCACTGCTTTACCTGCTCCAAGGATATCCGTGCCGCAACCCGCATCGCGCGCGCCTTGGCGGAGCGGGGTTTCGGTGTCCTGCGCTTCGACTTCACCGGCCTTGGCGCCTCGGAAGGGGAGTTCGCCAACACCGATTTTTCATCCAATGTCCAAGACTTGGTCGCCGCCGCGCGCTTCATGGAGTCGAGCCAGGGCCACGGGCCCGATGTTCTCGTCGGGCATTCCTTGGGCGGTGCGGCGGTGTTGGCCGCGGCCGGTGAAATTTCCTCCGTCAAGGCGGTCGCCACCATCGGCGCGCCGGCCGAGCCCGGACACGTCGCGCATCTATTCAGGGGTAAGGCCGAAGAGATCACCGCCGCCGGCGCCGCCGAAGTAGAGATCGCGGGGCGGGTCTTCACGGTGACCAAACGGTTTCTCGATGACATTTCGGAACAAAGGCTAGAAGAGAATCTCGCGGCCCTGCGCAAGGCGCTCCTGATCTTCCATGGACCGCGGGACGACACCGTTGGCATCGAGAATGCGGCGATGATCTTTGCCGCGGCCAGGCACCCGAAGAGCTTCGTCTCCCTCGACGATGCCGACCACCTGCTTTCTCGCGAAGCCGATGCGATCTATGTCGCCAAGGTGCTTGCCGCCTGGGCCGGGCGATATATCGAGGACGGCGCGGCGGAAGCGGAGACCGGAGAGGAGGCGGCCCCGGATAAGGGGGTGACGGTTACGGAAGCCGGTAGCGGCCGGTTTACGCAGGACATTATCGCAGGCGGTCATCGGCTTGTCGCCGACGAGCCCAAGGCGTTCGGGGGCGACGAGCGGGGCCCGGGCCCATACGACCTTCTTCTTGCCGGACTCGGGGCATGTACCTCGATGACGCTGAGGATGTATGCCGAACGCAAGGGTTGGCCCTTGGAAAGGGCATCGGTTTCGCTGTCCCATGAAAAGGTCCACGCGGAGGATTGCGAAAATTGCGAGGAACCTGGCGGCAGGATCGATCGCATCGAGCGCACCATTCGTCTGGACGGGCCCCTCGATGCTGCGCAGCGCGCGCGAATGCTCGAGATCGCAGATAAATGCCCGGTGCATAAGACCCTGACGGGGACGATCGAGATCTTGACGCGGGAGGACGAATCCTGACGCCGCCGCCGGTAAAATGTCGTGCGGGGTCGTGGTTGGCGGGGTAAATTGGGCGCACGAACGCGCCAGGACAGAGAGACCGAGGAATGAGCGAAAGCAGCAGCCACAATTATCAAGTCAACGTGCCGTTCGACGATCTCAGAGAGTGGATCGCCGAGGCCGACAAGCTCGGTGAGCTCAAGCATGCCGAGGGCTACACCTGGGAGGAGGAGATCGGCATGGCGGCCGAACTCCTGCAGCATAACGACGAAGCGCCCGTCGCCCTTTTCGACAAGATCCCCGGCGTCCCCGAAGGGTGGCGCGTGCTGACGAATTTTTTCGCCGCCCGGCGCAAGAACATGACCCTCGGTTTGCCCACCGACCTCGACAAGGTCGAGCTGTCAGAGGCGTTCCTCGCGCATTTCCGTGAGATCGCCAAGACCCCGATGCCCTGCGAAGAGGTCTCGGACGGGCCGGTCCTGGAAAACGTCATCGAGGGCGATGACATCGACATTACAAAATTCCCGACGCCGGTCTGGCACGACCAGGATGAAGGGCGGCGCTATATCGGCACCGGGTCCTTCAACGTGACCGTGGACCCGGATGAGGACTGGATCAATGTGGGCACCTACCGGGTCATGATCCAAAACGAGAAGCAGGTGGCCTTCTACATCTCTCCCGGCAAGCACGGGCGCATCCACCGCGACAAGTACGAGGCCCAGGACAAGCCGATGCCGGTGTGCATCGTCGTCGGCGGCGACCCGCTGACCTTCCTGATGGGCTGCACCGAGATTCCCTATGGGGTCTGCGAATTCGAAATCGCCGGCGCCTACCGCGGCCGTCCCATGCAGGTGGTGAAAGGGAAGCACACCGGCCTGCCGTTCCCGGCCCGGGCCGAGGTCGTGATCGAGGGCTTCGTCCAGCCCGGCAACCGGGCGGAAGAGGGCCCCTTCGGCGAGTGGACGGGCTATTACGGCTCGAAGATGCGGGCCGAGCCGGTGCTCGACATCAAGGCCATCTATCACCGCAACGATCCCATCCTCCTGGGCTGCCCGCCGCAGCGCCCGCCCGAGGAGCAGGCGCGCTACCGCGCGGTGATGCGCTCGGCCCTTTTGAAGGACGAGCTGCAAAAGGCCGGGGTGCCCGATATCGTTTCCACCTGGTGCCACGAAGTGGGCGGTTCGCGTCAGCTCACCGCGGTTTCCATCAAGCAGCGCTATCCGGGCCATGCGCGCCAGGCCCTGCACATGGCGGCGCAGTGCCGGTCGGTCGCCTACGCCGGCAAGTATGTGGTGGTGACGGATGAGGATATCGACGTCTCCGACCTCGAGGAATTGATGTGGGCCGTCTGCACCCGCTCGGACCCCGACAAGTCGATCGACATCATCAAGAACGCCTGGTCGACGCCGTTGGATCCCTGTATCAGCCCCTGGGACAAGGAAGCGGGGAATTTCACCAATTCGCGCTGCCTGATCGATGCCTGCCGGCCTTTCCACTGGCGGGACGAGTACGCGGTGGTCAATATGCCGACGCCGGAAACCGCCAAGAAGACCAAGGAGATGTTTTCCTGGCTGTTGGAGAAATAGCGCCTGTTGCGGCGTGTAAAACGCGGGGGCTATGCCCCCGTGTTTTTTGGCTGCTGCTCAAGGCCCGTGGTGAGTCGCCAGCGGGCTGGTATCGGTCAGCGTGATCAACCGGTGCACGAGCTGTTCGGTCAGCTCATGGCGGAGGTCACGGTAGGCGTCGTCCTCGTAAAGATTGATCTGCTCCGCCGGATCGTTCTGCAAATCATAGAGTTCGCCGAACCCATTGGCATCCTCGTAGATGGTCATGCGGTAGCGCCGGCCCATCAGGGTCCGGGCGCGGAATCCGTGATTGAACCCCATGTATCCATACCGCTGATGCTCCTCGATGACCACGGGCAGGTCGGGATCTTCGAGGGTGCTCCCAAGGTCGCGGCCCTGCATTCCGTTGAACGGGGCCACGCCTGCACGCGCGAGGATGGTATTGGCGATATCGATGGTTCCGGCCAGATCGTCGCGGAGCCCTGCCTCGCCGTCGGCCGGATCGGCGAGGATGAACGGCACCCGCACCACGCCTTGGTAGTGCAGGGCGGCCTTGAGCAAGATCGCGTGGTCGCCCATGAAATCGCCGTGATCGGCGGTAAAGATCACCACCGTGTCATCGCTTAAGCCCAGTTCGTCCAGTTTGGCGAGCACGCGGGCGATCTGATCATCAACCATGGTGATCATGCCATAGCTGAGTGCGATGGCTTCACGTGCCTCACGCTCGCTGACGCCGATCGCCCTTTGCCCATCGACATTCGCTTTGCCCGCGGCCCGCAACTCCTGGATCGCCCTGAGATGGGGCGGCAAGGGATGATTGGAATGGAAGCTGGCAGGTAGCCCTACGTCATCCGGTGAGTACATATCCCAATACCGCCCCGGTGGCGTGAAGGGGTGGTGCGGGTCGGGAAAGGAGCACTGGATGAAGAAGGGCTGGTCCGGCGAGTCCTTGGCGTGGCCCTCGAGGAAAGCGCAGGTCCGTTCCGCGACGTAAGAGGTCGGGTAGAGCTCTTCCGGCACCGCCGTGCGCCATGCCTGGGGCACCACGTAATCGTTGCCGGGAAGCTGGTTTTCCGGCCCGCGCAGCGCGTCGGAGCCGGGGTGCCGTTGCTCGAGCCAGCGCCCGTAATGTCCATGCACCTTGTCGCCGTGGCCGGTACACAGCTCGACGTGCTGGAAACCGTAATACGGCAAATCCATCTCGTGGTCGGGGTTGTCGACCCAGGTGCTTCGAAGCTCCTGGTCGTAACGGCCCAGGCGGAGGGTGATCTTCTCGGCCTCCCGCAACTCTTCGGGCGGCAACACCAAGGCGGGATCGACCTCGGGCATGCCCAGGGTCGGCTTTGCGGGGGACATCGATTGGAGGTGACACTTGCCGATCAGTGCCGTGTGCCAGCCCGCGGCGGCCAAGAGATCGACGAAGGTCGTGGC
>JAWWBR010000025.1:0-33504 GCA_033720855.1 Alphaproteobacteria bacterium | reverse complement strand
GCTGGAAAGCTTCCGCATCCGCGAGGGCTCGGGCGGGGCGGGGGCGCACAGGGGCGGCGACGGCGTCACGCGCCGCATCCGTTTCCTCAAACCGATGGACGCGGCGATCCTGTCCAACCGGCGCCGGCTGGCGCCGCCGGGGCTCGCCGGCGGCAGGGACGGCGCCAAGGGGGAAAACCGGGTCGAGCGGGCCGACGGCACGGTCGAGCGCCTGGGCGCCACCGCCGAAGTATCCATGGCGGCGGGCGACGTGTTCGTGATCGAGACGCCGGGCGGCGGCGGCTACGGCCCGCCGGCGGAGGACTGAGGACCCGCGCCCGATGGGGCGAAGAGATTTTCGCTAAGGGATAGGGGTGCGGCTAGCCGGCGCTCGGCGTGCTGCCCTCGGGCGGCTCGCGGCTGGTGTCGCCGTCGGGCTTGGCGTCGGTCTCGGTCGCCGGACCGAGGCGTTTGTGTTCGAGCTCCTTGGCCGATTTCTCGCCGTCCCGGCGCGCCGCCGCCTTCTCTGAGCCGCTGCGGCCGGTCCTGACGCGGTTCTCGCGCGCCTTCTTCGCCTTTTCGTCGCGCTCGCGCCGTTTTCGGTACTGGTTGAGGTTGATCACGTCACCCATCGGTGAACCACTCCTCTAAAGGTCGCCTCCTTCCGCTTGCGCGGGGGGCCGGGGTTCCTCCCGGCACCGAGGGCGGCGACCGGTGCGATCACGAAACCGCCATATTTGCTCGATTCAATTAACGCAAATATCCGTTGGCGCCGCAAGTCCCGTGGGGTACTTCTCGGTGGGAATTGTGCTGCCAAGCGGAACGACCAGCCGAGGGTTGGAAACGTGAAGAAGATCGTGATAGGTGTCCTGGTGGTCGTCGTCCTGGCCATCGGCGCCCTGCTCGTCGCACCAAGCTTCATCGATTGGAATGCCTATCGCGGCGAGATCGCGGCCGAGGCGCGAAAGGCCACGGGCCGGGCATTGGCCATCGACGGCGGCATCGACGTTGCCCTCCTGCCGGCGCCCAAGCTCTCGGTCGCCAAGGTCCGGCTGGCCAATATCGAGGGCGCCCGCGACTCCGATATGGTGCGGCTCGAGGCGCTGGACCTGAAGATCGCCCTGTGGCCGCTGTTGTCGGGCAAGGTGGTGGTCCAGTCGGTGGTCCTGCGGGGCGCCGATATCCGTCTCGAGAAGCTGGCCGATGGCCGGGAGAACTGGAAGTTCAAGCCGCCGGAAGCCGGCCAGGCGGCCGGCGGTGACGCCGGAAGCCCGGGTTCGCCGGGTCGGGCCGGCGACCGCATCACCCTCAAGCAGGTGGCGATCGAATCGAGCGCGCTCAGCTATCGCGATTCCCGGCGCGGCAGCGCGCACCGCGTTGCCGGAATCAACGCCCGCATCGCCGCGGCCACCTTGGCCGGCCCCTTCGCCGCCCGCGGCGAATTCCGCTATGGCGCCATGCCGGTCGCTTTCGAGCTCCGTTCCGGCCGCGTGAGCGCCGACGCCTCGACCAAGCTGGAGCTCGAGGCCCGGCTCCCCGATGCCAAGGCCAAGATACGCTATACCGGGGTCCTGACGCCGGGCAAGCCCAGCCCCACGGCCACCGGCACGCTGAGTGCCGAGGGCCCAGACCTGGGGGCGCTGCTGGCCACCCTGGCGCGCGCCGCCGACCCCAAGGCCGAGCCCGAGCCGGCGCCGGCGCTGGCCCAGCCGTTCACCCTCACCGGCACCCTGGCGGGTGGCTCGGAAGCCTTCGCCCTCAACGATGTCGTCGCCCAAATGGGCGGCACCCGGGCGACCGGTGCCGCCAACATCCTGCCCGGCGACGTCACCAATATCGACGCGACCTTCAAGTTGGGCCGCCTCGACCTCGACAGCTGGCTCGCCAAGGCGGGCGCGGCCAAAGCCGAAGCGCCGGGGAAGGCGCAAGGCGGAACCGGTACCGCGGCGCCCTTCACCCTGCCCGGCGACATCAGCGTCGCCCTTGAGGCGGAGGTCGAGGGCGTGGTGTTCCGCAAAGGCGTGATCCGCGACCTCGGCATCCGCGCCTCCATGGACAAGGGGGTGGTGCGCCTCGGCCGCTTGGCCGCGCGCCTGCCGGGCGGCACCGAGGCGCAGCTCTCGGGCCGGCTCCGGGCCGAGAAGGGCAAGCCGCGCTTCGACGGGCGGGTGCGTATGGAGGCCGGCGACATCCGCGCTGTCGCGCGCTGGCTCGGCGTCGATGACGGCGCCCTGCCGCGGGACCGCCTGCGCAAGGCGAGCTATCAGGCCGGGCTCGGCTTCGAGCCGGGCCGGATCGAGATCCGCGACATGGATCTCAGTTTCGATTCTTCGCGTCTGACCGGTGCCATGGTGCTGGCGCTCGGCACCCGCATCGGCATCGGCGCCCGTCTCAAGATCGACCGCCTCAACGTCGATGCCTACCTGCCCACGGCGGCGCCCGGCCCCGGTGCCGCCAAGGACGAGGCCAAGGCCCAGGCCCAGCCGGCTCCGGCCGGGGGCTACGGCGTCGCGGCGCTGGGCGCCTTCGATGCCAATTTCTCCATCGCCGCCGGGCGCCTCAGCTATCGGGGAACGTCGATCGCCGGTCTCGAGGCCGCGGGCGCGCTTCTCAACGGCGACCTCAAGATCGACAAGCTCGCCATCGCCGATCTCGCCGGCGCCAGGATCGAGGCCAAGGGCCGGCTCGCCAAGGCCGATAGCGCCCCCGTGCCGGACCTCACCCTGTGGCTATCGGCCGAGGACCCGCGCCGGCTGATCAGGTTTTCCGGCCTGCCCCTTCCCATCGACGCGGCCAAGCTCGGGCCGCTCACGGTCAACGGGCGCGTGAAGGCGGAGGACGCGGGCTTCCGCACCGATATCGACATCGCCGCGGGAAAGATCAGCCTCGCCGCCAAGGGTACGGTGGCGGGGCTGTTCGACGCGCCCCAAATGGACCTCGATTTGCGCCTGGGTCATCCCGATTTCATCACCTTCATGCACCTGTTCGACCCCGCCTTCAGGCCGGAGAAGCCTGCGCGTGGCCCGTTCCGGCTGGCCGCCCAGATCCGCGGCGCCGGGCTCGATCTCAAGTTCGAGAAGCTCGAAGCCCAGCTCGGACCGAATCGCCTCGACGGGGCCGCGACGCTCAGCCTGGCGGCGCTGCGGCCGATGCTGAAGGCGGACCTCACCGGCGACGAGATCGTCCTCGATCATGTGCTCCCCGGTCCGGCGGCCAAGAGGCCGGCCGCGCCCCGAGGGGCCGGGCCCGGCGGCGGCGCGCGCGATCCCGGCGGGCCGCCATGGAGCGACGAGCCCATAGACGTCGGGATGCTGAAGGCGCTCGACGCCGATCTGCGGGTCCGCGCCAAGGCGATCGCCTGGCGCCGCTGGCGCGTCGAGGGGCCGCGGCTGGACCTCACCCTGGAGAAGGGGCGGCTGGACATGCGGCGCCTCACCGGCGTCATGGTCGGCGGCCGCTTCCACATGACCGGCGCGCTGGCGGCGCCGGCGAAACCCGGCGGGGCGCTGGAAACCCGGCTCGACGTCGACGTCACCGGGATGGACCTGAAGCAGGCGATGTTCAACGCCGCGGACGTGGACGTCGCCAAGGGGCGGGTCGACTTCAAGATGGGGTTGACGGGACGCGGGGCGACCTCGCGCGCCATCGCCGGGTCCCTGGATGGGTCCGGGGCGCTCGCGGCACGCGACGGGGCGGTGACCGGATTCGATCTCGCCCGCGTCAATGCGCGGCTGCGAAACCTCAGCGACGGGGTCTCCCTGATCTCCCTGCTGCAGACCGCCATGGCCGGGGGAACGACGCGGTTCTCGAAGCTGAGCGGGACCTTCACGGTCAAGCGCGGGGTGCTCAACTCGCGCGACGTGGCGCTGGAGGCCGAGGGCGGCAGCGGCCAGGGGACGCTGATGGTCGACATCGGGCGCTGGCTGATGGACGGCCAACTCACCTTCCGCCTGGCCGGCAACGCCGAGGCCCCGCCCTTCGGCCTGCGCCTCAAGGGGTCCCTGGATCAGCCCCGGCGCATCATCAACGCCAACGCTCTGCAGGCCTGGCTGGCCAGCCGGGCCGCCGGGGCCATCGTCAACCAGTTCATGGGTAAGCCGCGCGAGCCCGCCGGAACGGCCCCCGACGGCGGCACCCAACCGCCGCCCTCGACCAAGGACCAGTTCATCAAGGGCATCTTCGATATCCTGCGCAAATAGCCGGGCGCCCGCCGCCGGCGCGGCGGACGGTCAGTCCCGGCGCCGCGCCTTGACGCGCGCCAGCACATAGAGGCGCAACGCGCTCGACAGGTTGGCCGGCGTCTCCCCCGGGGCGGCGTCGGCGAGGCGCCCGCGGTCGACGGCCTCGATCAATCGCGCGATGGAAGTGCCGTCCTCGGCGGCGGCGCGCTTGATCTCCTCCCAGAACGCGTCCTCGATGGAGACCGAGGTGGCGTGGCCGGCGATGCGCACGGCGCGGCGCCGGAGGGTCATCGCGCCTTGGCCCGGCGGGCGGCGGCGCCCGTCATCGGGAAGCGATCTTCGCAAGGAAGGCGGCGACCGTGGCCACCGCCTCGGCGAGGTTGCCGGCCTCGGTGTGTCCGCTTTTCTTGCGCGGCTTGAAGGAATGCTCGCCGTCGGGAAGGAGGTGCACCTCGACATTCCGCCCGAGGGTGTAGCCCGCGATCTCCTCGCGCGTCCCGAAGGGATCGCGCTCGCCCTGGACGATCAGGGTCGGCGTCTTGATGTCCCTCAAGTGATCGGCGCGCACGCGCTCGGGCCTGCCCGGCGCGTGAAACGGGTAGCCGAGGCAGACCAGGCCCCGGACGCCGAGCCCGTCGGCCATCATCGAGGCGATGCGCCCGCCCATGGATTTGCCGCCGATCACGAGGCGCCCGCGCCCGAGCCGGTCCGTGACCTCGGCAAAGGCCTCGCGCAGCACCGGCTCGCGGTCGGGGGGGCACTTGCGGCCGTCGGCGCGCCTCCTCGCCATATAGGGGAACTCGAAGCGCACCACGCGGAAGCCCGCCGCCGCGACGCCCCGGGCGACGGTCTCCATGAAGGGATGGTCCATCGGCGCGCCGGCGCCGTGGGCCAGGGCCAGGGTCAGGGGCGCGTCTTCGGGCCCGTCACAGAGTAAGGAGTTCGCCATTGGACGGCGGCGCCGAGGTGACCGAGGCGAAGAAGTCGTTGCCCTTGTCGTCGACGATGATGAAGGCGGGGAAGTTCTCGACCTCGATCCGCCACACCGCCTCCATGCCGAGCTCGGGGTATTCCAGCACCTCGACCTTCCTGATGCAGTCGGTGGCGAGGCGCGCGGCCGGCCCGCCGGTGGAGCCGAGGTAGAACCCGCCATGGGCCTTGCAGGCGGCGGTCACCTGGGGCGAGCGGTTGCCCTTGGCCAGCATGATCATCGACCCGCCCTCGGCCTGGAACTGGTTGACGTAGGAATCCATGCGTCCCGCCGTGGTCGGGCCGAAGGAGCCCGACGCCATGCCCTTGGGCGTCTTGGCCGGGCCGGCGTAATAGACCGGATGGTTTTTCATGTAATCGGGCATCGGCTCGCCGTGATCCAGCCGTTCCTTGATCTTGGCATGGGCGATGTCGCGGGCCACGACCAGGGGGCCGGTCAGGGACAGCCGGGTGCGCACCGGATGCTTGGTGAGCTCGGAAAGCATTTCGGCCATCGGCGCGTTGAGGTCGATCCTGACGACCTCGCCGGACAGGCTGGCCTCGTCGATATCCGGCATGAAGCGGGCGGGGTCGGTCTCCAGCTGCTCGAGGAAGACGCCGTCGGCGCTGATCCGGCCCAGCGCCTGGCGGTCGGCGGAACAGCTGACGCCGATGCCGACCGGGCAGCTGGCGCCGTGGCGCGGCAACCGGATCACGCGCACGTCGTGGCAGAAATACTTGCCGCCGAACTGGGCGCCGATGCCGGTCCTCTGGGTCAGCTTGAAGACCTCCTCCTCCAGCGCCCGGTCGCGGAAGGCGTGGCCGCTCTCGCCGCCGGCCTCCGGCAGCCCGTCGAGATAGCGGCAGCTCGCCAGCTTCACCGTCTTCAGGGTCAGCTCCGCCGAGGTACCGCCGATGACGATGGCGAGGTGATAGGGCGGGCAGGCGGCGGTCCCGAGCGTCCGGATCTTTTCGTCGATGAAGCGCAGCAGCGAATCGCGATTGAGCAGCGCCTTGGTCTCCTGATAGAGGAAGGTCTTGTTGGCCGAGCCGCCGCCCTTGGCGATGAACAGGAAGTCGTAAGCCTCGCCCTCGGTGGCGTAGATCTCGATCTGCGCCGGCAGGTTGGAGCCGGTGTTGACCTCTTCGTACATGGTGAGCGGCGCCAGCTGGGAATAGCGCAGGTTGTCCTCGGCATAGGTGCGGAAGACGCCTTCGGCGATGCGCGCCTCGTCGTCGCCGGCGGTGATCACCCGGTGCCCCTTCTTGCCCATGACGATGGCGGTGCCGGTGTCCTGGCACATGGGCAGGATGCCGCCGGCGGCGATATTGGCGTTCTTGAGCAGCTCGTAGGCGACGAAGCGGTCGTTGTCGGACGCCTCGGGGTCGTCGAGGATCTTGGCCAGCTGGGCGAGGTGCGAGGACCTCAGGTAATGGGAGATATCGAAGAAGGCGGCGCGGGTAAGCTCGCTCAGCGCGGCGCCCTCGACCCTGAGCGCCGGTTCGCCGGCGACGTCCTCGAGACGGACGTAATCGCCGGTCAGCTTGCGCCACGGCGTCTCCGCCTTGTCCAGGGGGAACATCGGCTGATGGGAAAAATCGGTCATCTGTCTCTGCCTTGGGGTGGGGGCGCCGGGCCCAAGTCGATCGCCAATTGTGGTGGCCGGCTATTTCTTGCGGAACTTGTCGAGCGACACCACCTTGTCGCCGCCCGCCTCCGAGGCCCCGGTCTCGGCCTCCTTGGCGGAGGGCCCGCCGTCCTCGGCCCCGGGCCGGGCGGCTTGAGGTTTCGCGCCGGCCTCGGCGGGGGCCGTCCCGGCCGCCTCCGATTTGACGAACTGCAGGCCGAAATCGACCGACGGATCGACGAAGCTGACCAGCGCAGCGAAGGGCACGTACAGACTTTGACGCTTGCCGCCAAAGGCGAGATCGACCGAGAACCCGGCCTCGTCCACCAAAAGGTTCCAGTACTGGTGCTGCAGGACGATGGTGATCTCTTCCGGGTACTGGGCGCGGAGGGCGGCCGGCATCTCGACCTCGGGAGCGCCGGTCTTGAAGGTGATGTAGAAGTGATGGTCGCCGGGGAGACCGTGCCGGGCGACCTCGCGAAGGGCCTCGCGGGCGACGCCGCGCATGGCGTCCTCGATCATCTGTTCGTAGTTGAGCGGGCTGTCGGCCATGGCGGGGCGGGGCTCTCACGGGTGCGCATCGGCGCCTGTCATCGGGACCCTTTTTATACAGGCTGGCGGCGGCGCCGTCATCCCGCGGGCCGGGCCGAGGGCGAAAAAAAACCGCCGGCGCTCGCGGGCGGCGTGGTGATCGGGCGGATAGGGGAGCGGTGGGGGGCTTCTGTTGCCCGGCGCCCCCCGGGCCGCGCTTGCTTAGCTATTAAGCAGCGAGTGCGTACTCGTTGTCGTTCGCACTTAGAGTGTGACCCGATAACGGTGGTATCATGCCGGGCGAAAATCTTGCCTTTACCACGCGCGTCGATCCTGTTTCGCCCCCATAACGTGCCGCCATTGGCGGAAACCGATGGGAATTGGTGGAGGCGCCGGGTACTGCCCCCGGGTCCGCAACGCTTATTTCACAAGACGTTTATCGCCATAGCCGCCGGAGCGGCACGCTTAATATAGGCATTTTCGAAGGTTTTTGAAGGGGCCGCGCACCACCGGCGGCGCCGCTCAGCGCTCCGTCTCCATGCCCTGGCCGAGTTTGACGGCGTAGGCGCTCACGCCGATCATCACCATGCCCATGACGATCATGGCGACCGGCCAGCCGATCACGTCGGCGAAATACTCGTAGGTGAAATAGCTGAGATAGCCGATCAGGCCGAAGACGCTGAGCGCCAGCAGCGCCCGGCTGGCCATGCGGATGCTGAGGTAGACGAGGAAACCGTTGACGCCGAGATAGAGCATTTCCGCCGGCCCCCCCTTGACCAGGGCGAACACGCCCGCGAGCAGGAAGCCGCCGCCGATGAAATACCAGAACGGCGTCATCCCGTGATGGCCGCGCATGGCGGCGTAGCGGCCGAGGAACAGGGTGCTCAGGCCGACGGCGATGGCGGCCTGGTCGCCGTCGATGCGCAGCCAGGCCATGGTCGATCCCATCAGGCCGATCCAGAACAGGATGGCGAGGAACATGAGGCTGGCGCGGCGAAGCTGGAGGAAGGCGACGACGTGCTGCACGGTCATCACGCCGAACACCGCCATCGCCGCAAGCTCCGGTTCGTCGGCCTTGGGGACGAACTCGTCGAGAAAGACGAACAATCCCGCCGGCTGCAGGAAGGCGGCGACCAACAGGAGCGGCGTCGCGGCGTTGGCGAACCGCGAATCGTTGTGGGCGATGACGCCGAGGATGAAGGCGACGATCCCGGGTCCGAGGGTGATGACGACCCGCTGCGCGGATCCGATGTCGGGCCACAGCATCGAGACCAAAAGGCCCAAGCCGGCGAAGACCAGGGTGCCGCCGGTATAGCCCAGCAACGCCTTGACGATGCCGCCTTGGCGTTCGGGCGCCTTGTCCACCGCCAGGCGGGCGGCGATCTCGTCGGCGCCGATGCCGTGCCGCTGGGCCAGAGCCACGATGCGCTCGAGCGCGGTGTCGCGTTCCGAAGCCATGCCTTGGGCGCTACAACCCTGGCCGCCGGTGCGGCGCGGCGGTCATTTCGCCACCCAGCCGATGAACTGGCTGGAATAGATGTTCATGGCCTGGGAGCCCCGTATCGGGATGGCGCGGACGCCTTTCCTCAGGACGAAGGGACTGCGGTGCGAGCGCCAGCCGAAGACGCCCGAGAACAAGCCGCCGCCGCTCCGGGTGTTGCGTTCGAAGCTATAGCCGTCGGGGCTGACCGGGTCGGAGATGATCCGCCGCCTGTTGAGCGCGTCCAATTCCGGGTCGGCGACGCGGCCCTCCACGACGTTTTCGAAATCGATGTCGATCTTGCGCGCCCGAAGGGTGTCGTGGTCGAAGACGTAGATGACGGGCTCCCGGGTATAGCCGTGCCGCACCCCCTTTCTTTCCGGGCGCAGGCGGATGTAGAGCTTGCCGTCGTCGATGCCGATGCGATAGCGGTTGTTCGCCGCATTGGGATAGTAATTGGCGGCGAAGACGGCATCGAATTGGGGCGCGGCGACGCTGATCACCGTCGCCCTGCCGGCGAGGAAAAACACCGCGATCAGCGCCAGCGGCAGGGTCACGCCGACCACCAGCGCGTAGTTGTTCTTGAGGAACTGCTTCATCGGGCCAACGGTCCCATGCTGCACCCCGGGCCAAGGTTGCGCGATGCCGCGCGCCTGACGCGCGCATCGGTTGTGGCCGGAAAACACTAAACCGCCGCCCGGCCATTGTCTCCCCCTAGTTTCGGGCGGTTGATGGCGACGGCGCCGCTTCCCCTGCCGCGGCTTTGCCGCTAGAGTGCCGATGAACCCTGACCGCACGGCACCCAATCCCGATTTGCCCCTTCATGCCGCTCACCGACGACCAGAAAGCCGAGATCGAAGCGCAGCGCCAGGAGGCCAGCCAGACCCGCCGGCCCACGGTCGCGGCCCTGGAGGAGGTGCTCTATTCGGCGCTGCCGGTGCTCGACCACGGCTTCGTTAGGGTGATCGATTACATGGGCGACGACGCCGCCATCGTCCAGGCCGCGCGGGTGTCTTACGGCAAGGGCACTAGGCGCGTCTCCGAGGACGCGGGGCTGATCAACTACCTGATGCGCCACCGCCACACGACGCCGTTCGAGATGTGCGAGATCAAGTACCACATCAAGCTGCCGATCTTCGTCGCCCGCCAGTGGATCCGCCACCGCACCGCCAACGTCAACGAATACTCCGCGCGCTATTCGATCCTCGATAACGAGTTCTACCTGCCCGCACCGGAACACCTCGGCGTGCAGTCGCGCTCCAACCGCCAGGGCCGAGGCGACGCCTTGACCGGGGCCGAGGCCGAGCGCGTGATGGCGCTGCTGCGCGAGGACGCCGAGCGCACCTACGCCCATTACGAGGAAATGCTCAACGCCAACGAGGCCGGCGAGGTGCTGGATCCCGAGCGCCAGGGGCTCGCGCGGGAGCTCGCGCGCATGAACCTGACGCTCAACTTCTATACCCAGTGGTACTGGAAGGTCGACCTCCACAACCTGCTGCACTTCCTCTCCCTGCGCGCCGACCCCCATGCGCAATACGAGATTCGCGCCTATGCCGACGTCATGCTGGAGACCGTCAAGCGCTGGCTGCCGATCACCTACGACGCCTTCTGCCAGTACCGCCTGGGCGGCTTCCACCTCTCGGAAAAAGGGCTCGCCGCGGTCAAGCGCATGCTTGCGGGCGAGGAGGTCAGCCGCAAGGACTCGGGCCTGAGCGCGCGCGAATGGCGGGAGATGATGGCGGCGCTGGGGCGCGAGGGCTGAGGCGGATCAGCGCGTCTTTTCCATGCAGCGCATCAGCGGATTGGGCGGGCCGCCGCGCGCGCGGCGCTCGGTCAAGAGGTGGTCGACGGTGGCCCACAGGGTGGTCACCGAGAGCGGCTTGGCGACATAGGCGTCGCAGCCCGCCGCCATGATCTGGTCCTTGTAGAGCTGCGCCGGCAGGCTGGTGACGGCGACGATGGGGATGGCGCTTAGCGCCTCGTCCGCCTTGACGAACCGGATCAGGTCGAGGCCCGAGATCTCCGGCACCACGATGTCCATGATGATCAGGTCGGGCGCCGTCTCCTTGAGGCGCTCGATCGCTTCGGGGCCGGTCGCGGCGGTGATCAGGGCGTAGCCGCGGGCGGCGAGGATGTCCTTGAACAGCGCCGTGTTGAGGGCATCATCCTCGACGATGAGGATGGTCGCTTGGGGCTTGGCCGCCCGGACTGAAACGTCGTCGTCCATATCGTAACCGCCGCCCTCGGCCGCCGCCTCCTGCCGTCCCGCGCCGGCGCCCGCGCGCCCGGCTCAGGGCCGCGAGGGATCGAAGTTGGCGAAGGAGATCCCCGACTTCCGCGGCCGTCCCCGGTTCGGGTCGGCCCGGAGCTGGGCCCGGCGCTCGGCCAGTTCCTTCCACATGCCGCGGGCCAATACCGCGTCGACCAGGGCGTCGACCTCCTCGCGCGCCGCTATCGTGGTGGCGGCGGCGGCGACCACGGGGTCGAGCTCGTCCTCATCCAGCACCGTCAATCCCTTGAGGTACAACTCGCGGAAAATCACCCGTTCGTGGAGGGGGGGAAGGAAATCGAAATTCAGCCGCTGGGACAGCTTGCGGAGGATTGCCGAGACCGAGCGGTGGACCCGGGTGGGGACGTTGGGCAGGCGATTCACGACGACCAGCCAGTCGATCGGCGCGGCGCCCGAATCGGCCCGGCGTTCGGACATCATCATCACCGATTCGCTGTAGGCGCTGGGGCCGGCGATGCTGCTCGCCTCGCGATCGACCCGGACCAGGGCGTCGAGGTCGAGGAAGCTCGAATTGAGCGGCGTGATCAGGATGTCGGCCAGCACGTGGGCGGCGCGGGCGAGCACGCTGTCGCTGCCCGGCGTATCGACGATGATGTAATGGCGGTCGTTGAGGCTGTCCAGCGCCGTCACCAGCTGGGCCAGCTTCTCGGCGCCGAGCTCGGACTCGCGGGCGTTGCGCGAGAGCGATATGCGCCGGTGATCGGCCACCGTCCGGGCCTCGGCCTCCCGGTTGCGGGGACGGAACGCCTGGCGGTTGTCGATGAAACAGGAGAAGGTGCCCTGGCGCCCGTCGAGATCGACGGTGCCGACCTTGAGCCCCGCGGCGCGCAGGCCCATGGCGAGATGGATGGCGACGGTGGATTTGCCGGACCCGCCCTTCTCGTTGCCGAGGACGACGACGCAGGGCCGGTCGTCCTTGAGCAGCCAAGCGCTGATATAGGGGTCCATCGCGGTCTCGTCCCCGCCGCCGTCAGTGGGGCCGCGACGGCGGCGCGTTCCCTGGGCCCGCCGACGGTTCCGCCGCACCGGAGCCTTCGGCCAGGCGCTCACGAATGTCGTCGAGCAGCGCGCCCTCGCCGCCCGTCGCCTTGGCGGCGGCGAAGCGCTCGATCCACGTGCCCCAGGCGTCCTTGTGGGCGAGGGCGAAGCGGTCGCAGGCCAGCAATTCGTCGGGGCTGAGCACGAAGCGCAGCCACACCATGAAGCGCATGGCCGGCGGCTGCGACTCTTCGCCGCCAAGCGGGTCCCAGCGGGGCGCCGCCTCGTCCCCGGCCGCCGGCGGCTCGGGCGCTTGGGCTTTGCCGAAAAGCGCGCTCCGCGTGCCGCGCACATTGGCGTCGCCGGCCTGCATCAGGCGCTCGAGATCCAACTCGTAATTCATGATCCCGGCCTCGAGCCGCGCGCTCTTGCCCGGTCGCCGGCGGGCCCTCCCGACCGCTTCCCGAGGGGCTGGCGCCGCGGGCCGAGGCGGCGCCGCGGCCTCCACATAGCCGGCGCCGATCAAGGCGCCAAGCGCCGCGCGTGCCGCCTCGGGGGCGAGCCCGGTGGCCGCGGCGATGTCGCCTAAGGTTGCACTTTTTTCGGGCGATTGCGCCGCATGATTGAACAGCGCGATGGCCGCGCGAAACGCCGCCACGGGCAGGTTGGGGTCCTTGGCAATTAGGGCAGGAAATCTGTCCTTTCCCACCCCGGCGGCGAATCGATAGGCCATCGGTTCCATATCTAGCGAGCCATATTTAGCGCTATACAATATACAGTGATTTGTTACACTGCAAGGCGACAAAGCGCAGGTTGGCCCCGTGTCCGTGCCTTCGCTTTGGGCTGATGCAGGGGGCAGACTCCGAAGTGACCGCGACCATGTGAGCGGGTCCTCCGCTCCAAATCGAACCCGCTCCGCCCAGGCGGTCGGAGCGAGGGGCCGGTCGCTTTCCCGCCCCCGCGTAACCGGTTTCCCGGGCGCCGGGGACCGCACACCGAGGGAGCGGAAGAACCGATGAAACTGATAGCCATCGCCTCGCAGAAGGGGGGCAGCGGCAAAACCACCTTGGCCGCCCATCTGGCGGTGGAGGCGGAGAACGCGGGCGCCGGTCCGGTCATGCTGATCGATGCCGATCCCCAGCGCACCCTGGCCCAATGGTGGGAAGACCGCAGCGCCGCGGGCACCTTTGTCCCGGGTCTGCTCAAGCGGACCGGCACCGCGCCCGGCGAACGCACCGAGTTCAACCTGCTCGCCGACATGGAAAGCATGCGCGAGTTCGGCGCCAACTTCGTCATCGTCGATACCCCGCCCGGCATCACCAGCGAAATCCAGGAAGCCATCCGCTATGCCGACCTGGTGATCATTCCGGTGCGTCCGAGCCCCCATGATCTCCGCGCCAGCGCCGCCACCGTCGCCCTGGCCCGGACCTACGGCAAGGACGCCATCTTCGTGCTCAACGGGGCGACGGTGCGCACCCGCATCTGCGCCGACGCGATCCTGGCGCTGGCCCAGCACGGCCCGGTGGCACCGGTCATCGTGCACCAACGGGTGGCCTTCGCCGGCGCCATGATCGACGGCCACACCGCCATGGAGCTTCAGCCCCATTCAAAAGCTTCGCAGGAAATCGGCAGCCTGTGGCAGTTCCTGAGCGACCGCATGGAGGGCAAGGTCGACCTTGCCCTGCGCCAGGTCAGCTGACCCGGGCGCCGCTCGGCGATCGGGACGCGGCCGAGCCGGGGGCGCCCAACCGCCCTAATCGACGATGATTTTGGGGCCGCCGCGCCCGGGAGCGGCGGCTTCGGCGCGCTCCCAGACCTCGCGGGCGATGGCGCGGAAGCGGGCGGCGTGATCGGAATCAGGCTTCGAGGCCACCACCGGCGCGCCGCCGTCCGACGTCTCTCTGATCTCGATATCGAGCGGCACCTCGCCGAGGAACGGAACCCCCAGCTCTTCCGCGCACCGCCGTGCCCCGCCATGGCCGAAGATCTGCGACTCCTCGCCGCAATGGGGGCAGATGAAGGTCGACATGTTCTCGATGATGCCGAGCACCGGCACGTTGACCTTGTTGAACATGGCCAGTCCGCGACGGGCGTCGATCAGGGCGATGTCCTGGGGGGTCGAGACGATCACCGCGCCGGCCAGCGGCACGCGCTGGGCCATGGTCAGTTGCGCGTCTCCCGTGCCCGGCGGCATGTCGACCACCAGGATGTCCAGGGTCCCCCATTTGACGTCGCGCATCATCTGTTCGAGCGCCCCCATCACCATCGGTCCGCGCCAGATCATCGGCGTGTCCTCGTCGATCAGGAAGCCGATGGACATGGCCGAAACGCCGTGGGCCGAGAGCGGTTCCATGGTCTTGCCGTCGGCCGAGTGCGGCCGTGAGGCAGTGCCCAGCATCCGCGGCAGGGACGGCCCGTAGACATCGGCATCCAGGATTCCGGTGGCGTGGCCTTCGGCGGCGAGCGCCAGGGCCAGGTTGACAGCCACCGTCGACTTGCCGACCCCGCCCTTGCCCGAGGCCACGGCGATGATGTGGCGCACCCCCGGCAACAGCGCCGCCTCGGCCGCGCCGGCCCGGCCCGGCCCGGCCTGCTGCCCGGCCGGCCCCGGCCCCGGCCCCGGCCCCGGCCCCGGCGACGATGGCGCCGGGCGCTCGGCCGTCAATACCGCCGTCACCGAGACCACGCCGTCGAGCGCCATCACCTTGGCCTCGGCCTCCTGGCGCAGGCTCTCGAGGCGCTCGCCCCGCTCGGGCTCGACCTCGATGGTGAAACCGACATTGCCATCGCGCACGACCACGCCGTGCACCATGCCGAGATCGACGATGTCCTTGCCACGGTCGGGGTCCATGACCTCGCCCAGCGCCCCCAGCACCGTACCTTCCGTTACCCGTGCGCGTTTTTCATCCATGACGACGGTCCGCCCGTTTCGTTGGTCTCCGCCGGCGCGCCGGGCTTCGGAGGCGCGTTGCGTCCCCCGCCTAGCTGCCGTATAACGCTCGATATAGTCGAGGTGGCGGCATTTGCAAAGGGAAGCGGGTTTCTTCCCGATCCACCTTCGAACGAAATCCGTTTGTAACAGAGAGGTGAGAACCATGCCCTGGACCAGTCAAGGCGGAGGAGGCGGCAGCCCTTGGGGCGGCGGCGGCGGTAGCGGAGGAGGCGGCCGCGGCCAGGGGCCCTGGGGCCCCGGCGGACCCGGCGGCAGGCCGCCCGACCTCGAAGACCTGATGCGCCGCGGCCAGGACAAGCTGCGCGGCATCATGCCCGGCGGCATCGGCTCCAGCCGCGGCATCATCCTGATCCTATTGCTCGCCATCGTGGTGTGGGGCGCGTCCGGCTTCTACCGGGTGCAGCCCGACGAACAGGGGGTCGTCCTCCAGTTCGGCAAGTGGGTGCGGACCACCCAGCCCGGCCTCAACTACCACCTGCCGGCACCGGTCGAATCTGTGCTCACGCCCAAGGTGACGCGGGTCAATCGCGAGGACATCGGGTTCCGCTCCGCCGGCGTCACCGGCGCCGGGGCGCGCATCGTGCCCGAGGAAAGCCTGATGCTGACCGGCGACGAGAACATCGTCGAGGTGCAGTTCACCGTGTTCTGGGTGATCAAGGACGCGGGCAAGTTCCTGTTCAACATCCGCAACCCCGCGCAGACCGTCAAGGCGGCCGCCGAAAGCGCGATGCGCGAGGTGGTCGGGCGCTCGGCCATCCAGAAGCCGGGCGAGCAGACCTCGTCCTCCGTCGCCAAGAAGGTCGCCTCGGGGGCGCTGATCCAGGACATCCTGGAAAAGGGCCGCCGCGACGTCGAGCAGGAGAGCGTCAAGCTGCTGCAGCGGATCCTCGACGACTACGGCGCCGGCATCCAGATCACCCAGGTGCAGATGCAGAAGGTAGACCCGCCGGGCCAGGTGATCGACGCCTTCCGCGACGTGCAGCGCGCCGAGGCCGACAAGGAGCGCCTGCGCAACGAGGCCGAGGCCTACCGCAACGACATCCTGCCCCGCGCCCGCGGCGAGGCGGCGCAGCTGGTGCAGCAGGCCGAGGCCTACAAGCGCCAGGTGGTGGCCAAGGCCCAGGGTGAGACCAGCCGCTTCCGCGCCATCTATGACGAATACCGGAAGGCGCCGGAGGTCACCCGCCAGCGCCTGTACCTGGAGACCATGCAGGAGGTGGTGAAGAGCAATCCGCCGACGATCATCGATCTGAAGTCCGGTGTGATTCCGTATCTACCCCTGCCCGAGCTGCAGAAGCAGCAGAAGGGGGGTGCCCGATGAACCGCGCCTTCGCCATCATCGCGATCGTCGTGATCGCGCTCGGTTTCGTCGCCATGTCGGCGCTCTACACCGTGCACCAGACCGAGCAGGCCCTGGTGCTCGAGTTCGGCAAGCCGGTGCGCGTGGTCAATGAGCCCGGTCTCAAGTTCAAGAAGCCGTTCATCCAGAACGTGGTCAAATACGACCGCCGGGTGCTCGACCTCGATCCGTCCGCCGAGGAGATGATCGCGTCCGACAAGAAGCGCATCGTCGCCGACGCCTATGCGCGCTACAAGATCACCGATCCCCTGAAGTTCTTCCAGTCGGTCGCCACCGAGGCGGGGCTTCGGGTGCGGCTTGGGCGAATCATCAACGCCTCCATGCGGTCGGTCATCGGCGGCTATTCCCTGCCGCAGCTTTTGACCGAGCAGCGGGTCAAGATCATGGCCGAGATCCAGGACCGGGTGAACGGCGAGGCCAAGCAGTTCGGCATCCAGGTCATCGACGTGCGCATCCGCCGCGCCGACCTGCCGCAGGAGAACTCGGAAGCGATCTATGCGCGGATGAAGTCCGAGCGCGAGCGCGAGGCCAAGGAGGCCCGCGCCGAGGGTGCGGAGATCGGCCAGCGCATCCGCGCCGAGGCCGAGCGCGACCGCACCGTGTTGCTGGCCGAGGCGCGCAAGCGGGCCGAGGAACTGCGCGGCGAGGGCGACGGGCTCGCCACCTCCATCGCCAACAAGGCCTATGGCGGCGAGGCGCGGCCGTTCTACGAGTTCTACCGCTCGATGCAGGCCTACAAGGAGGGTCTTCTCACCGGACAGTCGACTTTTGTGCTGTCCCCGGATAGCGACTTCTTCCGCTTTCTGACCGACTTCGAGGGGAAGAAGAGACTACCGCCGAGCCGCTAGCCGCATAGATCCCCGGGTGCGGTCGTGGCGTTTGAGCTCCTGACCTTCCTCGGTCTTGCGCTCCTCGTCGAGGGCGTGATCCTGGCGCTGTTCCCGGCCGCCATGCGCCGCATGATGGAGCAGTTCGCCGCGCTTCCGCCCGACAGGCTGAGGATGGTCGGCCTTGGCTTCGCCGTCGCGGCGGCGGTGGCGCTGGTGATCCTCTCGCACGTCGCCGATGACGGCGGGGGCCGGGGCATGGCCTTTGCCTTCCCCGAGACCCGGCGCCTCGTCGGCACACTTTTTTAAGCCCGGACGACTGGCTTAAACGCTTGTCAGATGCCATATTTGCACCATATTCGTCACCTACCACTGCCGCCCTGCGACGGCGTGGGCCGCCGATGTTACGCACTGCGCGGCCGCCCGGTTTTCAATTCAGGTGAGGGGGACGTCTCTTGGGCGTGGCGGTACGGGGCATGGTGCCTGATCGGGTCGCCGTAAAGCGAAAGAACGTTTGGAAGACGGAGTCAGAAATGAACACTCTCAAGTACCCCATCCCCTCCCGCTCCCCGGCGCGCGCCGGCGCCGCTCGACCCCAGCGCCGCGGGCTCGGGGCCAGGATTGCCGTGGCGGCCATCGCCCTGGCGCTGGCGCTGCCCCTGGTGCCCACGGCCACGTCGACGGCCCAGGCGCGGCCTGCCCCGCAAAGCTTCGCCGATCTCGCCCAGCGTCTGCTGCCCGCCGTGGTCAACATTTCGACCACCCAAATGAGTAAGCGCCGGCGCCTGCCGGAGATGCCGCAAGTCCCTCCCGGCTCGCCGTTCGAGGAGTTCTTCCGCGATTTCTTCGACCGCAATCAGCGTGATTCCCAGCCCCGCAAGTCGACCTCGCTCGGCTCCGGCTTCATCATCGATCCCAGCGGCTTCATCGTCACCAACAACCACGTGATCGAGGACGCCGAGGAAATCACGGTGATCCTGCACGACGACACCAATCTCAAGGCCAAGATCATCGGCCGGGACAAGAAGACCGACCTGGCGCTGCTCAAGGTCGAACCCAAGGCGCCGCTGCCGGCCGTGAAGTGGGGCGATTCCAGCAAGGCCCGGGTGGGCGATTGGGTGCTGGCCATCGGCAATCCCTTCGGTTTGGGCGGCACCGTCACCGCGGGCATCATCTCGGCCTCGAAGCGCGACATCAATTCCGGTCCCTATGACAGTTACCTGCAGACCGACGCCTCCATCAACCGCGGCAATTCCGGTGGCCCGATGTTCAATCTCGACGGCGACGTGATCGGCGTCAACACCGCGATCTATTCGCCCTCGGGCGGCTCCATCGGCATCGGCTTCGCCATTCCTTCGGCCCAGGCGAAGCTGGTCATCGACCAGCTGCGCAAGTTCGGCCGTACCCGGCGCGGCTGGCTCGGCGTCCGTATCCAGACGGTGACGCCGCAGATTGCCGAGAGCCTGGACCTGGGCAAGCCTCGCGGCGCCCTGGTCGCCGGGGTCAATGAAAACGGCCCGGCCGAGGCGTCCGGCCTCAAGGCCGGGGACGTCATCGTGACCTTCGACGGCAAGCCGGTCACTGAAATGCGCGATCTTCCGCGCATGGTGGCCGAAACCCCGATCGACAAGGACGTCCGACTCGAGGCCTGGCGCAACGGCAAGGTGATCGAATTGACGGTCAAGATCGGGGAGCTGCCGGAGGACGTGAAGACCGCCAAGGTCTCCGGCCTCGAGGACAAGTCGGCGGTTGAGATGCTGGGCATGACGCTGACCAAGCTCAACGACGAGCTGCGCCGCCGCTACAAGCTCGATTCCCGGGCCAAGGGCGTGCTCGTTCTCGACGTCAAGGAAGGCAGCGCCGGCAAGAAGGGCGGCCTGCAGCCCGGCGACCTGATCGTCGAGGTGGCGCCCGATACGGTGACGACGCCGCAGGATTTCCAGAAGCGGATCGCCAAGGCGCGCAAAGCGAAGCGCAAGACGGTTCTGCTGCTCACCGAACGCAAGAAGGTGCGCCAGTTCATCGTCCTGCCGGTGACCTAAGCGCCGCAACCGATCACCGAGGCGCGCGGGGCCCAATCGGCCCCGCGCTTTTTTTCGGCCGGCCTTGGTCACTCAGCGCCAAGGGGGCCAGCCTCGGCCTAAGCTCGGGACATGGCACCCATCGCCAGATGATGGTGGCAATGGGCGGACGGCGGCGGTAGTAATTGTGCCCTCCGCCCCCTGCGGTGGGGCACCTCCATTCAAGCCGGGAGCCGTCCGTGAGCGAAACCACCGTCCCCCTCGTCCGTCCCTTCCGGGGCTTGAGACCAACGCCGGAGCATGCCGCGGAGGTTGCCGCCCCGCCCTATGACGTGGTCAATACCGCCGAGGCGGCGGAGCTGGCCAAGGGCCGGCCGTTGAGTTTCCTGCATATCTCCAAGCCGGAGATCGACCTGCCGCCGGGCACCGACCCCTTCGCCCCGGAGGTCTACGCCAAGGCGGGCGAGACCATGTCCCGGATGGTCGGTGACGGCGTCCTGGTCCGCGATCCGGAGCCCTGCTACTACGTCTACCGCATCCGCATGGGCGATCACGTGCAGACCGGCATCGTCGGCGGCGGTTCGGTCGCCGCCTATGACGCCAACCGCATCCGGCGCCACGAGTTCACCCGGCCCGACAAGGAGGACGACCGTGTGCGCCAGATCGAGGCGGTGGCGGCGCAAACCGGCCCGGTGTTCACGGTGCACCATCGCAGCCCCGCGCTTGCCGAGGTGACGGCACGCATCACCGCGTCGGCCCCCGCCTACGAGGTCGCCCTCAATGAGACCCTGCATACCTTATGGGTGGTCGGCGATGCCGCCGAGATCGCCGCCATCGACGCCGCCTTCGACGCCATGGACGTGATCTATATCGCCGATGGGCATCACCGCTCGGCCGCCGCCTCGCGGGTCGCCGCCGCCCGCGCCGCCGCCGATCCCGCCGCCGACGGCACCCGCGATTACGATTTCTTCCTGATCGTCAGCTTCCCGGACGACGAGGTGCGGATCCTCGATTACAACCGCGTGGTCAAGGACCTCGCCGGGTTGAGCGGCGACGAATTTCTCGCCCGCCTCGGCGAGCGGTTCGAGATCGCGCCCGATAGCGGCGCGGTCAAGCCCGATGCGCCGCACCGCTTCGCCATGTATCTGGACGGCCATTGGCACGGGCTTCGGCTCAAGGCGCCTCCGGGCCCCGATGCGCCGCCGGTGGCGCGTCTCGACGTCAGCCTTCTCCAAGAAAACCTGCTCGGCCCGGTGCTCGGCATCGGCGATCCAAGGGTCGATCCGCGGATCGATTTCGTAGGCGGCATCCGCGGGCTCGAGGGTCTGGAGGCCCGGGTCGAGAGCGGCGAGTGGGCGGTGGCCTTCGCGCTCTATCCGACCTCGATCACGGATCTGATGGCGGTCGCCGACGCCGGCGACGTGATGCCGCCCAAGTCCACCTGGTTCGAACCCAAGCTGGCCGACGGCCTGGTGTCCCTGGCCCTCGATTGACGCCGCCGGGACGCCGTCCTCTTGCTATAGTCCGGCGGTGTGCCGCGGCAACGGTCTTGCGGCGAAACGGGGCGACTCCATGGCCGCTGCCAATACCCATCTCGTCTATGTCATCGCCGGGCCCACCGCTTCGGGCAAGTCGGCGCTTGCGCTGGCGCTCGCCGAGCGGATCGGCGGCGTCGTCATCAACGGCGATTCGATGCAGGTCTACCGCGGGGTAGAACGCCTCACCGACCAGCCCGACGCCGCCGCCCGCGCGCGGGCGCCGCATCGGCTCTACGGCATCCTCGACCCCGCCGACAGCTGCTCGGCAGGACGCTGGCGCACGCTGGCGCTGGCCGAGATCGAGGCGGCCCTTGGCCAGGGTTTGGTGCCCATCGTCGTCGGCGGATCGGGCCTCTACCTCAAGGCCCTGATCGAGGGCATCGCCCCGATCCCGGAGATCCCGGCCGCGATCCGCCGGGCGGTGCGCGAGCGCCACGCGGCCCTCGGCAACCAGGCCTTTCATGCCGACCTGGCGGCGCGCGATCCGGAAAGTGCCGGGCGCATTCGGGCGAGCGATCCCCAACGCATGATCCGGGCGATGGAGGTTCTCGAGGCGACCGGGCGCAGCCTTGCCGATTGGCAGGCCGAGCCCGCCGACGGCCCGCCGCCCGGCCTGGCCTTCCGCACGGTCCTGCTGATGCCGCCACGGGCGGAGCTCTACGCGGCGATCGACGCGCGGGTCGAAAGCATGGCCGAGGCGGGCGGCCTCGAGGAAGCCTGGGCCCTGGCGGCCCGGGGATTGGCCGCCGATGCGCCGGTGATGAAGGCGCTGGGGCTTGCCGACCTGGCCGCCGCTTGCCGCGGCGAGGTCCCGCTGGCGGCGGCAATCGATCGCGCCAAGACGGCGACCCGGAACTACGCCAAACGCCAGGTCACCTGGTTTCAGGGGCAGATGGTTGCAGATTTGACCCTGAATACGAAATTTTCAGAAAGCTTTAAGGAAAAAATGTTATCAGAAATTCTATAAAAGGTCTTGACCGCGGCAGGTCTTGACCTTAGTTTTCCGCTCCGTCGCATCGGACAGTGCCGTGTCCGGTGGCGATGGACAGGATCGATCATGGCTGAGAGGAGGGCATATCGCCCTCCGGGTTTTTTTATGGGCCCCGGGACATGGGGCCGAGGCAAGGGGACCGGATCAATGGCAAATGGCAAGCTCAGTGGCGCGGAAATCCTTCTCAAGGTTCTCGAGGAGGAGAAGGCCGACGTGGTGTTCGGATACCCCGGCGGCGCCGTCCTGCCCATCTATGACGCCCTGTTCCAGCAAAAGGCGATCCGGCACATCCTGGTCCGTCAGGAAGGCGGCGCCGTGCACGCGGCCGAGGGCTACGCGCGGTCGTCCAACAAGGTCGGCGTCGTGTTGGTGACCTCCGGCCCCGGCGCCACCAACGCGGTGACCGGCCTGACCGATGCCATGATGGATTCGAT
Organism: Alphaproteobacteria bacterium; assembly: GCA_033720855.1. GTDB lineage: Bacteria > Pseudomonadota > Alphaproteobacteria > SMXQ01 > SMXQ01 > SMXQ01. Next base: position 11,344 of record JAWWBR010000025.1, on the reverse strand, counting down.
TCCTATCGTCTGTCTGACCGGCCAGGTGCCGACCCACCTGATCGGCAACGACGCCTTCCAGGAGGCGGATACCACGGGGATCACCCGGCCCTGCACCAAGCACAATTATCTGGTCAAGGATATCGACGATCTCGCCCGGGTCGTCCGCGAGGCGTTCTATGTCGCGCGCTCGGGGCGTCCCGGACCGGTGGTGGTCGACTTGCCCAAGGATGTGCTCCAGGGCACGGCGCGGTATTCGCCGCGGACCGCCAAGCGCGTGGCCCACCCGTCCTACCGCCCCCAGCTTCGGGGCGAAACCGCGGCCATCAACCGCGCCGTGGAGATGCTGGCCGGCGCCAAGCGGCCGGTCTTCTATACCGGCGGCGGCGTCATCAATTCCGGACCCAAGGCGTCCAAGCTGTTGACCGAGCTGGTGCGCAAGACCGGCTTCCCCATCACCTCGACCCTGATGGGGCTCGGCGCCTATCCCGCTCGGGACAAGCAGTTCCTCGGCATGCTCGGCATGCACGGGACCTACGAAGCCAACCTCGCCATGTACAATTGCGACGTCATGGTCTGTGTCGGCGCGCGCTTCGACGACCGTGTGACCGGCAAGCTGTCGGAGTTTTCGCCCAAGTCCAGGAAGATCCACATCGATATCGATCCCTCCTCCGTCAACAAGAACGTGGTCGTGGATCTGCCCGTGATCGGCGATTGCGCCACCGTCCTCGGGCAGCTGATCAAGCGCTGGAACGAGGTCAAGGCCAAGCCGGATGCCAAGGCGCTGAAGACCTGGTGGCGGGAGATCGGCACCTGGCGTGCGCGAAAGTGCCTCGCCTTTGACAACAGCGACGAGGTCATAAAACCGCAATACGCCCTTCAGAGGCTCCAGGCGCTGACCAAGGACAAGGACGTCTATTTCACCACCGAGGTCGGACAGCATCAGATGTGGGCGGCCCAGTTCCTCGAATTCGACAAGCCCAACCGCTGGCTCACCTCGGGTGGTCTGGGCACCATGGGGTACGGCTTGCCGGCGGCGCTCGGGGCCCAGGTCGCGCATCCCAAATCCCTGGTCATCGACGTTGCCGGTGAAGCGTCGCTGATGATGAACATGCAGGAGTTCTCCACCGCCGCCCAGTACCGTCTGCCGGTCAAGATCTTCATCCTCAACAACCAATACATGGGGATGGTCCGCCAATGGCAGGAGCTGCTGCACGGCGGGCGCTATTCCGAGAGCTACATGGACAGCCTGCCCGATTTCGTGAAGCTGGCGGAGGCCTTCAACGGCACCGGGCTGATCGCCGAGAAGCCGTCCGAGGTCGACGACGTCATCAAGGAAATGATCGCCACCGACGATATGGTGATCGCCGACATCCGGATCGATCCGGCGGAAAACTGCTTCCCCATGATTCCCTCCGGCGCGGCCCATTACGACATGCTGTTGGGTCCCGCCGACCGCGCGGCCAAGCCGGTGTCCGAAGAGGGCATGGTCCTGGTCTAGGCGGACCGGCGCCCCCCGGAAAGGATGATCACGTGAGCGTAGACGGTATAGAACGGCATATCATCGCCGTATTGGTGGACAACGAGGCCGGTGTCTTGGCCCGGGTCATCGGGCTGTTTTCCGGCCGCGGCTACAATATCGAAAGCCTGACCGTCGCCGAGGTCGACCGCGAGGCGGGGCGCTCGCGGATCACCGTGGTGACTTCGGGGACGCCGCAGGTGATCGAGCAGATCAAGGCCCAGCTCGAGCGCCTGGTGCCGGTCCACAAGGTTTCCGACCTGACCCAGGAGGGGCCCCATGTGGGACGCGAGCTCGCCCTGGTCAAGGTTCGGGGGCGGGGGGAGAAACGGGTCGAATCGCTCCGCATCGCCGACGTCTTCCGCGCCGGCGTGGTCGATTCCACGTCCCGCTCCTTCGTCTTTGAAATCACCGGAGCGCCGGAGAAGATCGACGCTTTCGTCGCCTTGATGCAGCCGCTCGGCCTAGTCGACGTCTCGCGCACCGGCGTCGTCGCTATTGCCCGCGGCGAAAAGCCCATCTAAAACATGCCTTCCCCCGAAGGGAGGGGCAAACCACGAGGAACGGACCATGCGCGTTTACTACGACCGGGATGCCGACGTCAACCTGATCAAGAAGAAGAAGGTGGCGATCGTCGGCTATGGCAGCCAGGGCCATGCTCATGCCCTAAACCTCAAGGATTCCGGCGTCAAGGACGTGGCCGTCGCCCTCCGGCCGGGCTCCGCGTCGGCGGCCAAGGCCAAGGGCGAGAAGCTCAAGGTGATGACCCCGGCGGAAGCCGCTAAATGGGCCGATGTGGTGATGGTGCTGGTGCCCGACGAATTGCAGGCCGAGCTCTACGTCTCGGAGCTCCGGGACAACATGAAGAAGGGCGGGGCGCTGGCCTTCGCCCACGGGCTCAACATCCATTTCCGTCTGATCGAGCCGCGCCAGGACATGGACATCTTCATGGTGGCGCCCAAGGGGCCGGGGCACACCGTGCGCGGCGAATACCTCAAGGGCGGCGGCGTGCCTTGCCTGATCGCCGTAGATCAGGATGCTTCGGGCAACGCCCATGACATCGGCCTGTCCTACGCCTCGGCGATCGGCGGCGGGCGCTCGGGGATCATCGAAACCACCTTCCGCGAGGAATGCGAAACCGACCTGTTCGGCGAACAGACGGTGCTCTGCGGCGGCCTCACCAGCCTGATCAAGGCCGGCTTCGAGACTCTGGTGGAGGCCGGCTACGCGCCGGAGATGGCCTATTTCGAGTGCCTGCACGAGGTCAAGTTGATCGTCGACCTGATCTATGAAGGCGGCATCGCCAATATGCGCTACTCCATTTCCAACACCGCCGAGTACGGCGACTACAGCCGCGGCCCGCGGATCATCGACGACAGCGTCAAGGCCCGCATGAAGGAGGTCCTCGAGGAGATCCAGACCGGCAATTTCACCAAGGAGTGGGTTCTTGAGAACCGCGCCGGACAGGCCAGCTTCAAGGCCATGCGACGCCGCGAAGCGGCGCACCAAATCGAGGAAGTGGGTGAGAATTTGCGCGGCATGATGCCGTGGATCGCCAGCAATCGGCTGGTGGACAAGGCCAAGAACTGATCCCCCTTGTCCTTTTCGGTGGTCACGGGGCCGCGGTGCCGTTGCCGCGGCCCTTTGGCGTCCCGGCGCATGGCAAAAGGGCGACAAATTCGATTTGATCGTTGCGAAATGGGGAGAACTCGGCGTAAAAAGAGCGCCTTAACGAATTTTTTTAACGCTTTTGTGGATTAATATCACGGAAGTTACGGTGCGGTGGGGTCCGCGCCGGCGGGGCTCGCCCTTGAAAAGGGTTAATGGCCCTACCTTATGAAGGCAAGCGTAACGGTCATTACCAGGTGGGGCGGTGCCCCATAATGCCAGGCGGAAGATGGTGTATAGGTCGAAAGATGTAAACGTGCTGCGCGGCGCTGCCCAGGCGCCGGTGCGCGGCCGCACGTGCCGTACCCTGCCGCCCCGTTTCCCGGTCCTGCGGCCGGGACTGCGACTTAGGCGCCCCTGAGCCACGGCATCATGCCGTCGTTCAGGGGAAGCGGAACCAACGTTGAAGCCTAACGTCGCAAGGAACGACCTATGACCAAGAACAGCGACTCGAACCGGGTCACCATTTTCGATACCACATTGCGCGACGGCGAGCAGTCGCCGGGCGCCTCCATGACCTTGGAGGAAAAGCTGCGCATCGCCGAGGTTCTCGACGAGCTCGGCGTCGACGTCATCGAAGCCGGCTTTCCCATCGCCTCCAACGGCGACTTCGATGCCGTGCGCGAAATCGCCGCCAGCCTGCGCAACGCCACCGTCTGCGGGCTAGCCCGCGCCCATGACGGCGACATCGACCGTGCCGCCGAAGCCCTGCAATCGGCCAAGCGCAAGCGCATCCATACCTTCATCTCGACCTCTCCCCTGCACATGAAATACAAGCTGCAGATGGAGCCCGAGGACGTCCACGCCGCCGTGATCGCCTCTGTCACCCGGGCGCGGAACTACACCGACGACGTGGAATGGAGCCCCGAGGACGGGTCACGCTCCGAGCATGACTTCCTGTGCCGCTGCGTCGAATCGGCCATCGATGCCGGCGCCACCACCATCAACATCCCCGACACCGTCGGCTACGCCGTGCCGGCCGAGTTCGGCGCGTTGATCGAGATGCTGAGGAACCGGGTGCCCAACATCGACAAGGCGGTGATCTCGGTTCACTGTCACAACGATCTCGGCCTGGCGGTGGCGAATTCGCTGGCCGCCGTCGCCGCCGGTGCGCGGCAGGTCGAATGCACCATCAACGGGCTCGGCGAACGGGCCGGCAATGCCGCCCTGGAAGAGATCGTCATGGGGCTCAGGACCCGCAAGGACATCCTGCCCTTCGAAACCGGCGTGGACACGACCCAGATCATGCGCGCCTCGCGCCTGGTGTCCGCCGTCACCGGCTTCGTCGTGCAGCCCAACAAGGCGATCGTCGGCGCCAACGCCTTCGCCCACGAATCGGGCATTCACCAGCACGGCATGCTGAAGCACGCCCAGACCTACGAGATCATGCGTCCCGAGGACGTCGGCCTGACCCAGTCGAAGCTGGTGATGGGCAAGCATTCGGGCCGCCACGCGTTTCGAGAAAAGCTCAAGGACTTGGGAATCGATGTCGGCGAAAACGCCATCGAGGATGCTTTCCGCCGCTTCAAGGATCTGGCGGACAAGAAGAAGGAGATCTTCGACGAGGATATCCTGGCGCTGATCGACGACACCGTGGTGCGGTCCAACGACCGCATCCAGGTGACGCACCTGAAGATCACCTGCGGCACCGAAGGGCCGCAGACCGCGGAGTTGACGCTGCAGGTGGACGGTGCCGACCGCACCACCACGGCCACCGGCGACGGTCCGGTGGATGCGACCTTCCGGGCCATTCGCGAGCTCTACCCCCATGACGCGCGGCTGCAGCTCTATCAGGTGCACGGCGTCACCGGCGGGACCGATGCTCAGGCCGAGGTGACGGTCCGCCTCGAGGAGAAAGGGCGGACGGTCAACGGCCAAGGGGCCGACACCGACACCCTGGTGGCGTCCGCCCGGGCCTATGTCAACGCCTTGAACAAGCTTCTGGTCAAGCGGGAGAAGGCGGTCTCGGCACTCTCGGCCTAGGGCGGAGCGTCGGGTTTACGGGGCCGGCGCGGGATGCCGGCCGCAGCAGAGGAAGAAGAGGTATATGTTTTCCAGATTGCTCGGCATGCTATCGGCGGATATGGCCATCGATCTCGGCACCGCCAATACGCTGGTCTACGTCAAGGGCCGGGGTATCGTCCTCAACGAGCCGTCGGTGGTGGCCATCACCGACATCAAGGGCCATAAGCAGGTCCTGGCGGTGGGCGACGAGGCCAAGTTGATGCTGGGCCGGACGCCCGGCAACATCGAGGCGATCCGGCCCCTGCGCGACGGCGTGATCGCCGACTTCGACATCGCCGAGCAGATGATCAAGCACTTCATCCGCAAGGTCCACAACCGGCGCTCCTTCGCCCATCCGCAGATCGTCGTCTGCGTGCCCTCGGGCTCGACCGCGGTGGAACGGCGGGCGATCCAGGAATCGGCGGAAAGCGCCGGCGCCCGCCGGGTGTTCCTGATCGAGGAGCCGATGGCCGCGGCCATCGGCGCCGGCCTGCCGGTGACCGAGCCGACCGGTTCGATGGTGGTGGATGTCGGCGGCGGCACCACCGAGGTGGCGGTGCTGTCGCTGGGCGGCATCGTCTATGCCCGCAGCGTGCGCGTCGGCGGCGACAAGATGGACGAGGCGATCATCGCCTATATCCGGCGCAATCATAACCTGCTGGTGGGCGAGGGATCGGCCGAGCGCATCAAGAAGGAAATCGGTTCGGCCTGTCCGCCGGCCGAAGGCGACGAGGGCCGGGTGATGGAGATCAAGGGCCGCGATCTCATGAACGGCGTGCCCAAGGAGCTGATCATCTCGGAACGGCAGATCTCCGAAAGCCTCGCCGAGCCGGTCAGCGCCATCATCGAGGCGGTCAAGGTGGCGCTCGAACATACGGCGCCGGAATTGGCGGCCGATATCGTCGACAAGGGCATCGTGCTGACCGGCGGCGGTGCGCTTCTTTCCAATCTCGACTACGTGCTGCGCCATGCCACCGGCCTGCCCGTATCGATCGCCGATGAGCCGTTGAGCTGCGTCGTCCTGGGGACGGGCCGCGCGCTCGAGGAAACCAAGACCCTGAGGGACGTGCTCGATCGCTACTAGGCGCGCCGGGGCTAGAGGGGACCGCGCATGGAATACCGGAGACCGGGACTGATCGAAAGGCTGGCCGTGCCCTTGCGGGGCATGGGCCAGCGTTTGGTCCTGGTTTCCCTTGTCGTCGTCGGCTTCGGCTTCATGTTCCTGGCCAATTCCAACGCCGTCTTCGTCGAGCGGCTGCGCACCGGCGTCGCCGATGTCGCGGCGCCGATCCTCGAGGTTGTCCTCCATCCGGTGGAGGCGGTGGACCGGGGCATCGGCCATGCCCGCGAGCTGATCGCGCTGCGCTCGGAAAACGCCCGCCTGCGCCAGGAAGTGCGCCGGCTCCGGGCCTGGCAGGGGACGGCCCATCGCCTGGCGGCGGAAAACGAGGCCTTTCGCGCCATGCTCAACTACGGCGGGCCCGAGCGAATCGGTTACCTGACCGCCCGGGTGATCGCCGATGGCCGCGGTCCCTTCGTCAAGAGCGTCCTGGTCGGTGCCGGCGCGCGGGCCGGCGCCGCCAAGGGGCAGGCGGCCGTGGCCGGCGGCGTGCTGGTCGGCCGCGTCACGGCGGCGGGAGCGCGGACGGCGCGGGTGCTGCTGCTGACCGATCTCAATTCGCGCATTCCCGTGATCGTCGAGGAGACCCGCAGCCGGGCGATCTTGGCGGGCGACAACTCGGCGCGCCCGCGCCTCCAGTTCGTCGCCGAGAATTCCGAGCTCAAAATCGGCCAACGCATCGTCACCTCGGGCCATGCCGGGGTGTTGCCGCCGGGCCTGCCGGTGGGCCGCGTCAGCGCCGTCGCGGGCGGGCTGATCCGGGTCGAACCGTTCGCCGACCTGGCGCGGCTGGAGTACCTGCAGATCGTGAAATTCGCGCCGCTCGGTGCCCCCGGAGCGGTCCCCGACGGAACCGGGAGCGGGAACCGCCGTAAGTGATGACGGGTTTGTGGAATCGTCTGGACATCTGGGCGCGGCGCTTGATTCCCGCCGGTCTCAGCGTCGTCTTGGTGCTCGTCACCGTGATTCCCTTCCCCATTCCCGGATACGGCGCCATCGTGCCGATGCTGGCGCTGGCCTCGGTCTTCTTCTGGGCGATCCATCACCCCGGTCTGTTGCCGCCGGTGGTGGTCTTCGCCATCGGCCTTTTGCAGGACATCCTGACCGGCGCCCTGATCGGCTCCGGCGCGGTGGTCCTGCTGCTGGCCTACGGCGTCGTCGTCTCGCAACGGATCTTCTTCCGCAACAAGTCCTTCCTGGTGGTGTGGCTGGGATTCATGTTCGTGGCCGCCGGTGCCGGCGCCGCGGGCTGGCTGCTGGCGGTCGGTTTCAGCGGCCGCCTGATCGCCGCCGACGCGGCCCTGTTCCAGGTCGTGGTGACCATCGCCGTCTATCCGCTTTTGACCTGGATTCTCCACGGGGTACACAGGCTTCTGCCCCAGGAGGCGTAGCGTGATCCGCGATCAGGAGCGATACCGCATCCTCACCCGCCGCGCCGTATTGCTGGCCGGCGGCAAGCTGGCGCTACTCACCACCCTGGCCGCGCGCATGTATTACCTGCAGGTCATCGAGGGCGACCGCTACCGCACGCTGGCCGAGGACAACCGCATCAACCTGCGCCTGCTGGCCCCGCCCCGGGGGGTGATCCTCGATCGCTACGGCGTCGAGATCGCCTCCAACCGCCAGAACTACCAGCTCGTGGTGGTGCCCGAGCGCAGCCCCGATGTCGATCAGACGCTGGCCCGGGTGGCCCGGGTCATCGCCCTCGACGACCACGACCGCAAGCGGGTGCGCCAGGAGATCCGGCGCAAACGCGGCTTCGTTCCGGTCACCGTCCGCGACGACCTCGACTGGCGCGAGGTGGCCAAGATCGAGGTCAACACGCCGGACCTGCCCGGCGTGCTGATCGAGGTCGGCCAGACCCGGCTGTATCCCTTCGGCGCCGCGGCGGCCCACGTGGTGGGCTATGTCGGAGCCGTATCCGAGCGCGAGCTGACCGGCGACCCGCTGCTGGAACTGCCGTCGGCGCGGATCGGCAAGAACGGCATCGAGAAGGTCTTCGATAAGCGCTTGCGCGGACGCGGCGGGCGCGCCGAGGTCGAGGTCAACGCCACCGGCCGGGTGATCCGCGAGCTCTCGCGCAAGGAGGGCCGGCCCGGCGATCGTATCCGCCTGACCCTGGACATGGGGTTGCAGGAATTCGCCCACGAGCGCATCGGCGAGGAAAGCGCCGCCGTCACCGTCATGGACGTGAACAACGGCGAGGTGCTGGCGCTGGCCTCGGCCCCCGCTTTCGATCCCAACGCCTTCAACATGGGGGTGAGCCGGGACTATTGGCGCGAACTGACGGGCAACGACCGCGCGCCGCTGACCAACAAGACCATCGCCGGTCAATACGCGCCGGGCTCGACCTTCAAGATGATGGTTGCCCTGGCGGCGCTGGAGGCGGGTCTGGTCGGCCCCGATCACCGGGTCTTCTGCAGGGGATGGACGCAACTGGGCAATGCCCGCTTCCACTGCTGGAAGAAGCACGGACACGGGTGGCTCGACATGGTCGGCGGGCTGCAGCAGAGCTGCGACGTCTATTTCTACGACCTCGCCCGGCGCGTCGGCGTCAACCGCATCGCCGCCATGGCCGAGAAGTTCGGCCTCGGGGCGCCGGTGGGGCTCGGCCTGCCGGGCGAGAAGCCCGGCCTGGTCCCGACCCGGGAATGGAAGCTCGCGGTGATGGGAGAGAAATGGCAGGGCGGCGAGACCCTGGTCGCCGGCATCGGCCAGGGATTCGTCCTGGCGACGCCGCTGCAACTGGCGGTGATGACGGCGCGCATCGCCAATGGCGGATCACTGGTCAAACCGCGCCTGATCGCGGCGCCCGCGGCCGTGCCCGGCCCCGACGGCCCGGCGCCGCCCGCGCCGCCGCCCGGGTTGGGGGTCTCCAGCGACGCCCTCGATGTGGTGCGCCGCGGCATGTACGCCGTCTCCAACACGCCCCGGGGCACCGCCTGGCGCGCGCGCATCCGCGAGGAAAAATGGCGCATCGCCGGCAAGACCGGTACCAGCCAGGTCAGGCGCATCACGCTCGGCGAGCGCGAGCGCGGCGTCGTCAAGAACGAAAAGCGCCCGTGGAAGGAGCGCGATCACGCGCTGTTCGTGGGCTACGCCCCGGCCCATGATCCGCGCTACGCCGTCTCGGTTGTCGTCGAGCACGGCGGCGGCGGCTCCAAGGCGGCGGCACCGATCGCCCGCGACGTCATGCGCGAGGCGCTTCTCCGCGCCGAGCGGGCGGCGCAGGTGCCGGGGCAATCGGCGGCGGCCGATGGTAACGATGGCGACGGGCGGCGCGCCGATATCGCCGCCGGCCGCGATCGGGCGAGGCACTGATGCTGAGCGGCTTCTTCAAACCGGCGGAGATGACCATTCCGCAGAAGCTCGCCCAGGTCAACTGGGGGCTGGTCCTGGTGCTGACGGTGATCGCCGGCGTCGGCTTCGCCATGCTGTACTCGGCCGGCAACGGCAGCCTCGATCCCTGGGCGTCGCGCCAGATGATCCGCTTCGGCCCCGGGCTGGTGCTGATGATCGCCATCGCGCTCGTCGACATCCGCATCTGGCTGCGCGGCGCCTACCTGATCTATCTCGGGGCGCTCGCCCTGCTCGTCGCCGTCGAGTTCATCGGCGCCACCGGCATGGGCGCGCAGCGCTGGATCAGCCTGGGGCCGGTCAACGTCCAGCCCTCGGAACTGATGAAGCTGGCGCTGATCATCGTGCTCGCGCGCTATTTCCACGCCCTGCCCGAGGATGCCGTCACCCGGCTGCGCTACCTGATCTGGCCGGCGCTGTTGACGGTGCTGCCGGCCGTTTTGGTGCTGCGCCAGCCGGACCTGGGCACGGCGATGATGCTGCTGATGATCGGCGGCGCGCTGTTCTTCATCGCCGGGGTCAGGCTGTGGACCTTCGGCGCCGTCATCGGCTTGGGCCTGATCGCCATTCCCATCGCCTGGCAGTTCCTCAAGGGCTATCAGAAGCAGCGCATCCTGACCTTCCTCAATCCCGAATCGGACCCGCTCGGCGCCGGCTACCATATCCTGCAGTCCAAGATCGCGCTCGGCTCCGGCGGCCTCACCGGCAAGGGGTTCCTCCGGGGCAGCCAGGCCCATCTCAACTTCCTGCCGGAAAAACAGACCGACTTCATCTTCACCATGCTGGCCGAGGAGTTCGGCATGGCCGGCGGCATCGGCCTGCTCGCCCTCTACGCCCTGGTGCTGGTCTACGGCTATTCCATCGCGCTCCGCTCCCAGAGCCATTTCGGCCGGCTTCTGGCGCTGGGCGTCACCGCCGCCTTCTTCCTCTACGTCTTCATCAACATCGCCATGGTGATGGGGCTGATCCCGGTGGTCGGCGTGCCGCTGCCGCTGATCTCCTACGGCGGCACCTCGATGCTGACGCTGCTGATGGGCTTCGGCCTGGTGATCGGCGTCCACGTCCACCGCGAGGTCGTGCTCGGCCGCGCGGGCGACGATCTGAGCGGACGCTGAGGCCCCCGTCGCTTCCCGCCTCCGGGCCCCGCCGCCCCACTCGACAAAGCCCAAGGCAATTGCTATATCCAAGCCCTTCCCGAACGGGACCCCGGAGCGGGATTGCGGGCGATTAGCTCAGTTGGTAGAGCAGCTGACTCTTAATCAGCGGGTCCAGGGTTCGAGTCCCTGATCGCCCCCCATTTTTCAAGGGCTTGGAGGTTTCCACCTCCGGGCCCTTTTGCGCGTTGGGGCGCCGGGGCAACGGCGCACCCTCGGCGAATTTTTCCAGCGAGATCGGGCCTCCGATATGGGCAAGCGTCAAGCCCGTGCCTGTTACGATCGGCATCCTTCCGGATATCCTTCCCGGTTGCCGTTGCCCGCCGCCGGGGCCATCATGGCGCCGCCCCGATACTGGACGAGCGGTCCCTATGAATTACTGCCAGGGTCCCGACCCGGACACCAAAGCGCCCAGCTTCGCCGCGCCCGCGGGCGCCTGCGATGCGCACTGCCACGTGTTCGGGCCGGCGGCCCGCTTCCCCTTCGCCGAGGGCCGCACCTACACGCCCCCGGATTCGCCCTTCGAGGCGCTTCGGGCGATGC